>CAJWEP010000090.1 GCA_913030945.1 uncultured Verrucomicrobiota bacterium | reverse complement strand
CTATCGGGGTGTTTTCGTATTTACCCTGCGTGAACGATCCCTGACCGCCGAGCATCATGAAACCGGCGCCGCGCTCGGAAACGTAGCGGCGAATCAACTCGCGCTGGTGCGGCATGAAAAACGCCGACTCGAGGTCGTCCAGAATGATCGCGTGGTAGCCGAACAACTCGCCGGCGCTCTTCGGGAAGCCCTCCTTCAACTCGTCCTCGTCCTTCACGTTGAGGCGTTTGAGTCTAGGCTTGTCATAACTACCCTCCTCCTCCTCGTCACCGCGGAAACCTTTGAAAAGTGGATTGCCGCTTTCGCCCTCGCGCCCAAGAAAAACGAATTTCGGTTCACGCTTGGCAATGCGGATCAACCCAACCAAGTCGATCTGCGGATCGTCGTCGAGAGCGCGCTTGAGAAACTTGTATTCCCAGTTGGGCCGGCCGGCGACGTAAAGGATGCGGTACGGCTCCTTGCGCCGCTCGACCGCGACAATGCGGCGGTTATTGGCCATCGTGGCCTCCTCTTCATCGGCCTGGCCTTCCGGACGTTCCGCCTGGCGAACCTCGACAGTGTAAAACGAAACACCAAGCGCCTCCGGTTTGACCTCAAACTCCACATGCATCGCTTGGCCGGACAGCGGTCGCTGTGTCTCGAGCAGCGCGCCGTCGGGGGCGAGCAGGCGAACCTCGATTTGGTCGGCCGGAAAGCCGGTGGCCGCGAGATTGCAATGGATCGATACCGGCGCATCCTCGAATGTCGATGAAGTCACCTGCACCGAGGTGATCGAGATGTCCTTGATGTCTGATTTCTTGCCCATGACAACCGGATAGACCGGCCGCAGCGGGCCAAGGCCATCGTTAAGGCTCTCGAGGTCGGTGGCGTTGCCGTCGCTGAAAACCAGGATGCCGGCGAGCGGTCGGCCGCTGAAGCGCTGGCCTAGGTTGCGCATCGATCCGATGAGGGAACTGGCGCGGCCCTTGAAGTCGAGCGAGGCAAAGTCACCGGTCGTCCGCAGTCGAGTGTCGAAGGAATAGCGCCGAATCTGGAAATTCTCGTCGAGTGCCTCTTGCCAGTCGCCCGGCTGCGGCTTGAGAAGCTTGGCCAATTCCTCCGCGCGGGAGGTTGTGCTGCCAGCATCCCGGATGGCCATACCCTGACTGTTGTCAGCCAAGACGGCAATGAAGTTCGCCCCCGGCTTGGCCTCCTCCCGTACCCACTGTGGCTCAAGCAGACAAAAGCAAAGTAGCGCGATGCCAAGCGTCTTCAGCGTGATGCCGGTGAGCTTGAGATGCATCGGCAGGCGAGTGCGCCCGTAGCCCCACAGCGACACGAGGATCACCAACACCGCCACCCCCAGCGCCACTGACAGCCACTCGGGACTCTTAAAAACGATGAAACCGGATTCAGACATTTAGTAAACGCAACGCCCTTTACTTCGTTCTCTGCGTTTAATTATCCGTACTGTTCTTCTCCTTGCGGCCGCCGAGGCGCTCGTAGTAGCGGCGGACAAGTTCGGAGTATTGCTCCGGCACGGGGTCGTGATCGACCGGGACGAGTTCGCGCTTGGGCTGGCGCAATGAAAGCTCCTGCTCGAGCCGCTTGTTAATCTCGGTCATTGGACGGAGAATTTGCATGTCCACCAAGTCCCATTTCGGCGGTTTGCCATTTTCCTTGTTTTCGCGGCGAATGTCGCGGGCGCGCTGGCGCACCTCGGAAACCTGGTTGCGCAGCTCGGGAATCTCGATGACTTCCTCGACTTCGCGGAGCCGATCCTCCCAGTCGCGGTAGTCGAGCCCGGTCAACGGACCGTCAAAATCGAAGTTGTCCAAGTCCCGTAACAGGTCGGAGCCACCGCTGCCGCCGGCGTTGTCGCGGTTGCCATCAGGGCGACGGTCAGACAGTTCATTGGGGTCACGCGGTTGCCCACCGCGGCCTTGGGCTGTTTGCGGATTATCCTGATCGTTGGGACGCCGACCCTGGCCTTGACCCGGTCGGTCTTGCTGTTCCTCCTGCGCCTGGCCTCTGCCCTGGCGTTGTTGATTCTCCTGCGCCTCACCGCCGGGTTGGCGCTGGCCTCTACCCTGCTGTTGTTGATTCTCCTGCTGTTCAGCGTCCTGTTGTGCGCCTGAACCTTCGCGGGGTTCGCCTTCCGGGTTTTCACCTTCCTGGGGGCGCTGCCCCTGGCCACGAGGATTCTGCCCGTCGCCTTCCTGATCGCGTTCGCCCTCGCGTCCCCGGCGTCCGCTTTGTTGGCCCGGGCGCTCGTTCATAGCCTGCTCCATCTCGCGCTCGACCTCCTCACGCAACTCATTGAGCCGGTCGGCGGCGAAACGCATGGCGTCCTCGTCGCTGCCGATGATTTTCTCGGCAGCATCCTCAACCGTCCCACGCAGCTCGGAGATGTTCTCGGTCAACTCACGCTGAATGTCGTCGGTTTCATTGGGCAGATTGTTGCGCATGAGCAGCGACAACTGGTCGATCGACTCCTCCATGTTCTCCTGCCGGGCACGGCGAACGCCATCTTCCAGCTCCTGTGATAGCAGCTTCTCCGACTCCTCGGCCTCGCGGGAGATCTGCTCCATTTGCTGCAGCAACTCATCGAGCTGCCCCTTCTGCGACTCGGCCATCTCGAGCGCCTCCTTGAGGTCGCCCTCATCGCTGAGGGAGCGGAATGTTTTCTGCCGATCCTCCTCGATCGCCTTGTTCAATTCGTTTTGATTGCTGTCGAGCTCGCGCGCGTCCTGGCGCATCTCACGCATGGCATCGGCGAATTCGTTGGCGGTCTGTTCCTTGTAATCCTCCCTGACCTCGTCGAGGTTTCGACTGGCGCGCGAGCCGGAGTTGGCAGCCTGCGAAAGCTGCTGCTGCTCGAGGTTGCGGGCGGTCTCCTCCATCTGCTCGCGGGCCTCCTCGAGTTGCTGGCGCGACTCGGCAAGCTCGTCATTCTGACTGCTATCCATCCTTTGCTGAACTTCGTCGAGATCATCGATAAGGTTGCGCTGCTCATCCTGCAGGCGCTTGAGTTCGCGCTCGATGCGTTCGCGCTCGGCCTCATCCTCGGCATCAAGCAGCGCGATCTGCAGTTCCTGCAGCCGCTTGTTCAGGTCCGACTGCCGCCGGGCGAGTTCCTTGAGGCGGTTCAGGGTCTGCCGTTGCTCCGCACGCTCGCCCTGCTGCTGGGCCTGTTGCTGCTGGCGCTCAGCCTTACTCTCCAACTCGTAGTTGTTACGCGTGTCCTGCATCTCAAGCTGGTCAAGCTGGCGCTGGGCGCGGTTGCTGTTGCCGCGACCCTGCTGCTGCTGGCGCTGTTGACGGGCTTGCTGGCGGGACACGCGAAACTCGTTCTCGCGCAGTTTCTGCAAATGCTGTAGGGCGGTCTGCTCGTCGATGATCGCGTCGGAGAGCGCTTGGCCAACCGCTTCGCCGCTGGCGTCCTTGGCCTTGGCGAGGCTGTCTGCCGCGGCCTCCATCGCCTCATTGGCCTGATACGCCTGGCCACCGGACTCGGAGTCCTGCAGCAACGCCGACGCCTGCTCGAGCAGGCCAAGCAACTCGTCCTGCGAGTCGAGCACGACCTGGATATCCTCGGCCAGTTTTTCGTCGTCGTTGTCGCGGCGCTTGAGATTCCACGTGGCGCTGATGACATCCTTCTGCGTGTCGAGCAGGTTGGCGATGGACTGCTGTTGTTCGCCACCCTGTTCACCGCCCTCTCCCTGCTGTTGTTGCTGCTGACGCATGCCCTCGGTGGCGGAACGGTTCTGGCGGAAAATCTCCTCGAACGGCCGCACCGTGGCGAAGAACAGGTCGCTGAATCCCCGGCGCAACTCGCCATCCTGGCCACGGTCGTCGGCCCACAGGAAATAACTCACCACCTGCCCCACCTCGACGCCCAAGTCCTCCATGCGAAGTACATGGGCAACAGCGAGCTTGTTGGTGGCCAAGCTGTCGGCGGCTAGTGAAATGTACTGCGGTTCCTCGCCAGCCAGCTGGTAGCCGATGCCGGTATCGGCCAGCCCGAAGTCGTCATGCGCCACGCCCTGCAGGCGCATCTCCTCGATGGCCGACACCTCAGTGTCGCCCGCGGGCGCCTCGAATTTGAGCGCCGGGGCGGCGTTTTCGAGCACGTTAAAAACATACCGGGATGGGAAGCGGTTGACCCGTCCCTCGGCATCCTCAAGGTGCAGCTCGTAGCGGAACT
This sequence comes from uncultured Verrucomicrobiota bacterium, assembly GCA_913030945.1. Taxonomy (GTDB): domain Bacteria; phylum Verrucomicrobiota; class Verrucomicrobiia; order Limisphaerales; family UBA1096; genus UBA1096. Next base: position 7,429 of record CAJWEP010000090.1, on the reverse strand, counting down.
CGCCCGGGTCACTGAAGTCGCGCATGAGTTGGAACTGCGGGCTGCCATCGGCGAGTTGCTCCAGCGGAATGTCGTCGCCCTCGTCGTCTCGGGCCTTGAGCACCGCCGACTTGAGCGGCTTGTTGAACTGAAAATCGAATGTCAACCCGGTACCCTCGACGGCGGTGAGGCGGCGTGTGTTGTTGATGACCTTGTCCTCGCGGCCGGTGAACTCGGGATAATCGAGCCTGGCCTGCGACGTCTTCAGCTCCGGGTACTGGAACACTGTCATCCGGTACAGGTCACCCGCCTGGCCATCGTACACGACATGGTACACGGCATTCGTCTGCACATTGGCCAGACGATAGCTGTACGTGGGGTCGTCGAGGCTCTGCACCATTGTCATCCAGCGTTGGTTTCGACCCGGTTCCTTTACGACCAACTTCACGTCAGACTTGTTGCTGGTGAACTTGGCCGAGACAATTAGGCTGGTCCCTCGCTCCACCTCCACGTTACCCGGCTCCACCACGACACTGCCCTTGGCCAAGCGAACCGTTTGCGACTCGGTGGTGTCGGACATCTGCCAAAAGGCGAGCAGGAACACGAATAACGCAGCGCCGTGATACAGATGCGTCAAGGCCAGGCGACCGTTGGCCTCGAGTTCCCAGCCCTGCTCGCGGCTGGCCTTCAGGGCGTCAGCCAGCACACGCTGCTGCAGAAAGTCCAGCTTGTCGGGATCGTTCTTTTCGATCTGCTCCGAGGCGGTCTCAAGCAGCTTGTTGAGGTCGGGATGGTGCCGCTCGATCATGCGGACGATCTCGGCCAGCGTCAACCAGTCCACCAGCAGCACTTTCACGAAAACGAGCGCCGCCAGCGCAGCGGCTGACACCCCGATGATTGACCACACGAAACCCGTCTCCTGGCCAAGCGCCAGCACGGCCAAGCTGGCCACGGCGCAGGCGGCCCAGCACTTGGCCAAGCCGGAGTAGAGTTTCTGCCGCCGATGCTGATGGCGGTAGAACGTCAACTGTTCCTGGAGTGTATTCGGATTGTTCATGTTATCATGACTGGTTCTGCTGGTCGACTGCCCCTGGCAGCCAGAACGGTCTCTAGAGTGACAAACAAAAGCACCGCCGCCAAGGCCCATTGCCAGTATTCACGGCGGTGCGCCTCGGTCTTTTCCGCTGCTGCGGCGGCAGCCGCAATCTCACCGGGAGAGGCAACCAGATCGGTCATCGGCAGGCCAAGTTTTTTAAATTGATCCATGACAATCGGCTCGGTGCGGCTCTCCGCCGCCTTGAGGTTCACCGCGAACGTCTCCGACCAGCCAGCACCCTTCGCGGTGTACAGGCCGGGGGCGGGAGGCGTGAAAATGGTGTCGACCGAAATCGCCGCCGCCCCGTCGCCGGGCGGCATGACGGTGACACCACCACCGGCCTGGTCGTTGTTGAACCGCGTCACGTCAACCTCGCTGCCGACCACAAACTGCCGCGACTGGGTTTTGCCCTCGAGCACCGGCTGGAGGATTGAGTAGAGCAGTGGGATGAACTTGGTCGAGAGCGCCAGTTGGCTGTCGCCCGGCTTCCAGCCGGAAGTCATCACCAACAGTCGGCCGCGCCGCGCCGCAAGCCACGCCGGCGGGCCGGAGTCAAACCGGGCAAGCACGTCAATACCCTCGTCGGGCAGATTTTGCAGCTCGCGATGTTTCCAAAAGTGCAAGTTCGTGAAGTCGCTGAATCGCGCGTCGCGGAACACCGCCAAAACCGGGTGATCCAGCTTCAGTGACTGAAGCAGCGCGTAGTCGCTCGACGCGATGTCGCGGATGACAACGCCGTCCGCACCAAGCCACTGTCCGAGGTTCGCGGCTTGGCCCGACGACTGCACAACCATCAGCACGGTCGCACCACCCTCGATCGCCTGGCCAAGCGCTTGGGCCAGCGAGTCGTCAACAGCATCGCCGATGACAAACAGATCGGCCTCCGGCAGCGGGCCAGACGATTTGCCGCTGACTGCCTCGACCTGAAAATCAAGAGTACTCGACTGCTGAAATGCACTCGCCAGATAAAACAGCGAGCCTTCGGCGTCGTTCGGTTTGTCCTCGCCAATGTACACGATGCGCACAGTCTGTTGCCGGTTCTGCGCGAAATGAAACTGGTTGTCGAACTCTGCCGCGTCGCCCCGGATGGCCAGTCGCTCGACGGATTTATCGGCCCATTCGCCCGGCAACTCGACCACCCGGCTGCGGCCCGGCGGGACGTGCACCTTTTGGCTGAGAGTCTCGCCGGCAGTCGTGTGTGCCAAAAATTCCAGCTCGTCGCCGATACCGCTGACCGAGTTGCTGATGCGGAATGACGGCACGGCCTCAGCCGCGGCCCAGGGCGAGCGGGAGGCGACTTGCTCGATACCGGCGTTGCCTTGGTCGTCCTCGCCGATCTGCTCGAGCCTCACCTTGATGCCGGTGGGCCATTCGTAGCCCTGCATGTCGCCGAGACGGCTGCCCTTTTGCAGGTCGCTAATGACGATAATCTCGCGCCTGGCCAAGGGCTGTTCGTCCGTTTCCAACTCGTCCGCTCCCGGCTCGTCCCCTTCGATCGACTCGCCGGCGAGTACGAGCGCCTGGCCAAGGTTGCTCCCGCCGAAGCCCGGCTTGGCCAGGCGCTCGAGTTGGGCGTTCACTTCCGCCCCGGACGAACTGCCGAGCCACGACTGGACCTCGGCTAGCAACTCCGTGGAGTCATCGTAGGCGATCAGCGTGAAACGATCGCCGGGGCCGAGTTGGCCAAGCGTAGTCTGCACCCCGGCCTTGGCCTGCGCCCACAGGTCGGCGCGCTGCATGCTGGCGCTGCGGTCGAGCAGCACGGTGATCCATTGGCGGTCGCGCAGGGCGGCATCGGCCGGGTCATCGACCGTGACGAACGGCCGCGCAAAAACGAATGCCAGCAACAACAGCGCCAAGCAGCGCAGCAGCAACAGCAGCAGATGCGTCGGCCGCCGCTTGCGATCCACCGGCGGCTTGGTCTTGTCGAGGAACATCAGGCTGCCAAATTCCTGCTTGTTCTTCGGCCGGTCGTGCAGCAGGTGCAGGATGATCGGGATGGCCAGGCCGAGCGCGCCCAACAGGTAAAGTGGTGTCAGGAAACTCATGCGGCATTCCTCGCGTTCGAGCGGCGTTGCCGGACGACGGCGCGGGCGGGGCGTTCCTCGAGGAAGCGTTGCAACACCCGCTCGAGTGGCTCGGTGGTCGTCACGCGGAACCCGGGGATGCCCTGCGCGCTGAACATCGCGTCGAGCGCGGCATTGTGCGCGTTGTATTTTTGCTGATACGCCTCCCGGGCCATGCCTGGATCGAGGATGAGGTTGCGGCCGCTCTCCATGTCCTCGAAAATCGCGGCGTCCTCAAAATCGAAATCGACCTCGCGCGGATGCAGCACCTGCACGGCGCGGACATCATGCCCGGCAGCGGTGAACAGGCTCAGGCAGCGCTCCATCTCGTCAAGTGGCGAGAGGAAATCGGACACGAGCACGATCATGCCGCGCTTGCCGACGAGCGAGGCGAGTTTCTCGAGCGCCTGGCAAAGGTCGGTGGCGTTGCCGGCCGGCTGGGTCTCTAGCCGGCCGAGGATCGTTTTTAACTGGTCCTGCCGGTAGCGCGGCGGGATGAACTCGCGCACGTCACGATCGAACGTCGCCAGACCGACGGCATCGCGCTGCTGCGTGAGGAACCACGACAGAGACGCGGCGAACGTGCGGCCGTAGTCGCTTTTTTTGACACCGGCATCGTCGCCGCCGAACTCCATCGACTTGGAAAAATCGACCATGAACGTGCAGCGCAGGTTGGTTTCGTCCTCGAATTTCTTGATGAACTCACGGTCGGTCCGCGCCATCACCTTCCAGTCGAGAAAGCGGACGTCGTCGCCGGGCGAGTATTGGCGGTACTCGGTGAACTCGGTGGAGAATCCGGTGCGCGGACTGCGGTGCAACCCGCTCATGAACCCCTCAACCACGGCACGCGCCCGGAGCGAAAGGCTGCTGATTTCCATCAGGGCCTTCGGATCCAAAAAACGGTGCTTTGTAGTTGTTCGATTCACGGGACGGGAACGGTCTCGAGGAGTTTCTCGACGACTTGATCGGCGTCGACGCCCTCCGCCTCGGCCTTGAAATTGGGCAGGATGCGATGGCGCAGCACCGGCACAGCGAGCGCCTTGACGTCGTCCGGCGTGACATGGGAGCGGCCCTGCAACAGCGCACGCGCCTTGCCAGCGAGGATCAGCGCCTGGCCGGCGCGAAGACCTGCGCCCCAGTTGATCCACTCGTTGACGAAGTCCGGCGTGCCAGCCTGGCCGGGACGTGAACTCGCCGCCAGGCGCACGGCGTACCGCACGACCGAGTCGGCCACCGGAACCTTGCGCACGACACCCTGTATGCGCAGCACCTCCCCGGCGGTGAACACCGGGCTTGTCTGCACTTCCTCGCGCCGGGTGGTCTCGTTGACCACGCGCACCTCTTCCTCCTCTGGCAGGTAGTCGATGAACACGTTGAGCATGAAACGGTCAAGCTGAGCCTCCGGCAGCGGGTAGGTACCCTCCATCTCGATCGGGTTCTGGGTGGCCAGCACAAAAAACGGTTGCGGCAGCTCGCGGCTGGTGCCGCCAACACTCACCTGTTTTTCCTGCATCGCCTCGAGCAGCGCGGCCTGCGTCTTGGGCGGCGTACGGTTGATTTCATCGGCCAGCAGGACGTTGGTGAACACCGGACCCTGCACGAAGCGCAACTCCCGCCCGTGATCGCCGTCGATGAGGATTTCGGTGCCGGTGATGTCCGCAGGCATGAGATCGGGTGTGAACTGGATGCGGTGAAAACCGAGGTCAAAGATCCCCGCGATGGCCCGCACCATCAGCGTCTTGGCCAGGCCCGGCACGCCGGTAATCAGGCAGTTGCCACCCGCAAACAGTGTGACGAGAATCTCCTCGACCGCCTCCTTCTGCCCGATGATGACCCGGCTAAGTTCCTGTTCGATTTTCTCGCGGCCGGCAGCGATCTGCTCGACCGCCTGTCGATCCTCCTCGTGTGTAGTTTCGGTGTTTTCCATGTCTAGTGAGTCATTGCATAAAAAATGATGTTGATGCCCATCGGGTATGCCTTGGGCTCGGAAAATTCCTTGAAATACCACTCACCGGCACGGCTCTCCTCCTCCCAGCCGTCGCCGAGATCGGTGTTGTGACAGATAATCGTCATCAGCCGGCCATCGTCGTCGTACACTCCGCGGTAGTGCGGCGTCTCCGCGTCGCGGCGCTCCCAGGTGATGCCGTACGGCGCGCCTTGCGCCGCCGTGCCAGGGTTGGGCACCTGCGGCTTCTCCTTAAGCGGGAACACGCACTGGAACACCTCGTGCCCGAGCGGCAGCTCAACGATTTCCCGTGCCGGGAACACCCGCTTGAATTCCCGCTCGAAATTCCGCCACTCGGCCTCGCCCCAGAAATCGTCCACCATCAGGAAGCCGCCGGTGAGCAGATATTTTCGCAGCGCCCTGACCTCGTCTTCGCTGAGGCTCATTTCGCCCGGCTCGATGATGTAAATAAATGGATACTGAAACAGCTTGGCCTCGGTGAGGTTGAGCACCGTGCCTTCCGGGTCGACCTTGAGCGCGGTGAGCTGCTGCAAACGGAACGACATGTTCAGGTCGCTCTCGGGATAGTCGATTGACCACTTGCCTCGGCCGCGCCAACTGCCGCCCCACGAGTCGTACTGGATGCGGGCGAAGGTAAACGTGTCGTTGGGCAGTTCCTCGTCGCGGCCCCAGTTTTCCACGCCGCCGCGTTTGTCGCGCTCGCCTCGATGCCAATCGTGCTGGCTCCACGCCACGAGCGTGGCCAGCGTCAGCACGGCGAGCAACAGGCCAAGGCCAAGCCGGCGGGACGGTTTCCGGAGGGAGTTCATTGCGCCTTGGCCTCCTCGGCGGGCGGCTCGTGCTTGGCCAAGCGAATGAGCAGTTTCTGCGCGGCGCGAAACCGTGGCGCGTCCTCGAGCGCCTGCAGCACGTGGCGCCTGGCCCTGTCCGGCGCCGTGTCGGCCAACGCCGTGGCCAGGCGGAAATGCAGATCCACCGGGTCGGCCGGATCGAGCAGCAGCAGGCGCTCAAGCGGCCGGATGGTGTCGGCGCGCCGACCGGTTTGCTGCGCGGTGAGCGCCATGAAGCGGTGGCCGATGGGCGAGAGCGGGTTGGCAGAAAAGAAGCGCCTGGCCAGGCGATCGACCGCTGACCAGTTTTCGCCCTCGGCGTGAATCTCCATCAACCGCTCGTAAAGTTTCGTGGCCGCGTCCTCGATGGTGGCCCATTGCTCGAGCACGGCAAGCTCGTCCTCCGCCTGGCCAAGCTCGCGGTGCGCCCGGGCAAGCATGCCGTACGGCGAGCCGCCGCCGCGCTGCCTCGGGTGCAGCCTGATCGACCGCTCGAGCAGTGGGATCGCCTCGAGAAATTTCTCCTCCTCGACAAGGTTGGCGCAGGTGGTGTTGAGCGCCCAGATGTTGTTCGGGTTGGCCTCGAGCCAATCGACGATGGCGTTTTTGTCCAGCGGATTGACCTCTAGCGGAGTTGGCTTGGCCAGGTCCGCCTCGGGAGCGAACGCCTTGGCCAAGCCGGTGGCAAACGCGGTGAACCCTTCCTCAAGCTTGGCCAAGGGGGCGGCGTGCTGCTCGATGGCGATGTTGATGAACACGCCCTGGCCAAGGTCTTGCAAAATGTTGCTGATGCACGCTTCGCCGAAATGGTTCACGAGATACTCGACCACAAGCGACGACTGGTAGTAGGCGAACTGCATGTGCTCCGGACTCTTGGGCACGAGGAACGCCATGCTGAGCCGCTCGACCGGCGTCATCTCGCCGCCGAGGATGAAGTTGCGGTACTCCGGCGTCATTTGCTCACCCCACGAGCTGTGCCGCAGCCGCTCCTCGTAAACGGAGATGCCCTCGCTGAACCAGCGTGGCATCTTGTTGCGCGTCTTTTGCAGCGTGATGACGTGGCAGTACTCGTGCCAGAGCAGCGACTGCCAGTTCTGCTGGAAGCCGACGAGCGACTTGGGGCTGTTGGCGGTGATCAGTCTGCCGAAGCAGACCCCCATGTAGCCGTCGCCGCCCGGGATGCCGAACGTTCGCACGGCGAAATCCTTTTTCTCGGGGAAAATCTCGACGATCACCGAGCCTTCAATCTGCGTGTTGTATTTTTTCGAGAACAACCCGCGGGCCTCGGTGAGCAGATCGATTGCCTCGTCGCCGTACAGCGCCGCCTCGTCGCGGGTCATCCGCAGCAGGAAGCCGTTGCGGTCGATCGTCACATACTTTTTCAGCGAGTCGTGAAGCGTCAGCAGGTTGAATGTCGTCACGTCGTAGCCGTCGGCCTCGTGCGCCTCCCCAGCCAGTTTCCACCCTTCCTCATCCTGGCCAAGCCGCAGCA
>CAJWEP010000089.1 GCA_913030945.1 uncultured Verrucomicrobiota bacterium | reverse complement strand
TGGTGTAACTGGCGGAAGTATCACCCGGATACCGCGTATCCGACACGGTCACAAGAACGGTGTAAGTGCCTGCATTTGCGGGACTTGTAACAGCTGCCCCAGCGCTATCCGTGTAAGTCACAGTGTGCGTCAAGTCTGCCGGAACAAGAGTCACGGCGGGAGCCTGAGCAGCACCGGTGTAGGTGACTGCAGTGTTGTCTATCGTAACCGATCCGATGGTCAAAGTCGCAGTGGCAGAACCTGAATAACTATCATCCACAACCGAAACAGATACTGCATAATCACCGGCAGTTGAAGGGGCCGTTATCGCAGCCACAGCTGCTGTTTTCACGTCACCAACCACCTTGCCATCTGGCAACGTATCGCCTTCAACGTATAAAACCTCTGCAACAGCTGCTGCAGGCGCAAAAGATCCGCCAGTATAGGTAGTTGTCACCGTCAAACCAGCAGGCACCGTCACAACCGTTACCGGTTTCTGGGACCCGTCGTGACTGTGACTGATTCCTGAAATGGTTACTGTTGCAGCTGCCTGTGTGATGGTCAGGGTTCCCGTGTCAGAACCGGCATAGTTCGAACCCGAAGTAATGGCAGCCGTTGCAGTATACACCCCCACACTTGTCGGGCTGACTACAGTAGCACCAGCTGCATTCTTATAGGTAACGGTATATGGCTCACTCAAATCATTGCCTGCGGAATCGGTCTGGGTTGGAGTCAGGGATTGGCCCGTGCCGGTATAAGCCACCGTGGCATCAGCCAAAGTAACCGTGGCCGAGGCACCGTTAACGGTGAATGATTTCACCACGGGTGCTGCCGGGTAATAATCAGCACTGCCATTCTGAAAAAAGAAAACCGAAACAGAACCCTTGCCCAGCGCAGTCAACAATCCGTCTGTATCCACAGCTGCCGGCCCGGCGACACCGTAACTGACCGCCAAACCCGAACTGGATGTTGCAGCGACACTAAAAGGCGCGACACCATAGATGACGTCATTAATGCTGGGGGCACTGATCGTCTGCGACTGTTGTGCCTGCATGTTTCCCGGGAGGGAAAAAATCATGGCCGTAACGAAAGCGAGCGGACCCGCTATGTAGCGTTTAACTTTGGTACCTGTTATTTTTTTCATAGTTGAAATTAGTTCACCGATGAGGCCAAGCCGGACTGAAAACATCTGACCTGACATTCCTACAACTTATTCACAACCGCCGCGAAGTGGGCCAGAGAGCCAAACTCTTTGCAAGTCTTTTATTTACAAGAATATCGGCACTTCCAAGCGAACACCTTTTTGGGGCAATCCGAAGTAGAATTATGGGTTTTTTACTATTCTTTGGTTGGTTGTTTTTAATCAGTTCCTCAGAGGGCGGCTCCGAGCCGCACCAATTCCTCGGGGGAAATCAATTTCGCCCGAAAAAACTCTTCTTTTTCGACATTATTTTCAGATCACCTGAGACATATCTAAAATTGTAATTCATTGATTCCGAGCCACTTGGAACTATCGTGCGCTTTTTTCGTTTCCCTTTGCCTGTTTCAACCAACTTCGCAATTGCTGGTTTGACAAGGTTTTTCATCGATTCTCGGTTAACGAATCCCTTATAAATCAGTGTGAATTCAGGGATTTTTCCCCCATCCTCCATTTTTTTATCCTCAGCCTGGACAACCAATGGGGCTTTGGCGATGTCAACGGTCACCATTTCCGGCTTAGCTGGGTCAAACTGGTCATTACCCATTTGAATGGCAAAAACACGCACTTTCCCGGCCCCTTTTATGGTTATTTTCCCTTTTTTGTCGATCGAAGCTGGTCCATTCACGAAAATTGAAACCGGCAGTTTTGAACTGGATTTAGCCCTCACAACAAACGGTTTGTCACCGTATTTCTTGGCAGAAATACGGCTTATTTTGATGGTTTGAGCCTCCTTGGCTTCAAGTGCCGGCAAACCGGCCAACAGGCAGAACAATGCGGTTAGACACGCAATCGAGAACCGCATCGTACCCGTCCCCATCAGGATACTAGGCTGGTTGTTCGCCCTCAATTCTCGGGAGGTGTAGCGGAGAGGACTGCTTTTGGCAAGCCAATTTTGAAAAATAAGTTTGATTTCCAACGCCTGCTCAAAGCGGGATAGAAAAACTCCCAAATTAACGAAAAAAGTAAAATGGTAATGGTTCTTCACTGACTAACAGCCTATTAAGTTTTGTTTTTAGCACCGATTATGCCAATTATCTAATAGATAAAATGTGCCTCATTTGCTCATTTAGACGGTTGATCAAGTCGAATTCAAGTAGTCGAGGCACACATGACGCGTGGTTTTCGCGCATAAGTTGAGTTGAAGCTAAAATGATCAAAATCCCGGCAAACTCGAATGGAAACAAAACCGTCCCCATAAAAGGTCTTTTTAGGCATTTATTTCGCCTTGGCAACAATCATCGTCAAGTCATCCACCTGTTCCGCATTTTCGGAGAAGTCTTCCAGCGCATCAAAAACCGACTTGACGATCTTTGCCGCCTTCAAGTCCCGGTGATTGTTTACCGACTCAAGGATGCGATCGGTGCCGAACAACTCCCCTTCCGGGTTGACTGTTTCCTCAAGGCCATCGGTCAACAGCACCAACACATCCCCCTTGGCCAAGCGGATCTGGCGGGACACGTTGTACTCCGCGCCGGGCATGACTCCCAACGGCATCCCGGTTCTCCTGAGTTCGCTCTTCACTTCGCCGTCAGGGCCGAGGACAAACGCGGGCGTGTGGCCCGCGCTGGCATGAACCAATGAGCGCTTCCCGGGATCGATCTTGACCAAGAGCATCGTCACAAACCGCTCCTTGCCGACGTCCTCCCCCACCATCGTGTTGGCACGGGTGAGGATCAGCGAAAGGTCATTGCGGTTCCGGGCGAGGAGACGCAAGTAGGCGCGAGTCTCAGCCATGAGCATGGCGGGTCCAATGCCATGGCCGCTCACGTCGCCGATGGCGAGCGCCAGTTGGTTGTCCGACGTGGTCAGGTAATCGAAGTAATCCCCACCGGTTGCCGCGGCGGGCTTGGACGCACCAGCGATGTCGAACCCTTCCATCTCCGGTGCCTTGCGGGGAAAGAGGCGCTGCTGGATTTCGCGGGCCACCCGGAACTGCTCCTCGGACTCGAGCATCGCCGACTGCTCCTTCAGTCGCTCGGTGATGTCGCGGGCGTTGACCACCACCCCGGCTATCGCCTCGTCGGCCAGCAGGTTGACCGCCGTGGTATCCATCACCCGCTCACTCCCATCCGCGGCAGTGAACCTGCCCTCAATGACAAATTGTTTCTCGTCTCGGCCAAGCCCCTGGCCAAACTCGGCCCGCAGCCGTTCCTGATCCTCGTCATGCGCCAGCGCGAACCAGTCCGTGTCGACCAGCGACTCGGCGCTCCTGCCCAGCACCCGCTCGCAGGCCGGGCTCGCAAATTGAATCATGCCCCTGCAATCCAGCACGGCAATGATGTCCGAGGTGTTCTCGATCAGCGAACGGTGGCGCAGTTCACTCTCTCGCAAGTCCTTGACGGTCTGCCGCCGTGAGGTCCGCACGGCGGCCTCGCGCAGTTCGCGCTCCACCGCCGGCACCAGGCGCGCGAGGTTTCCCTTCATCAGATAGTCGTGCGCGCCGAACTTCATCGCGGCCACGGCGGTGTCCTCTCCGATGCCGCCCGAGACGATGATGAACGGGATGTCGAGCTGCGATTCCTGAAGCACCTCCAGCGCCTCCGGCGCGCTGAATTTTGGCAGATTGTAGTCGGCGAGGATCACCTCCCACTGCGCCTGGCCAAGCGCGGTTCGCATCGCGCCGGCGGTCTCCACCCGCTCGAACTCCGGCTCAAAGCCCCCCGCCCGCAGCAGGCCAACGAGCATGCGCGCGTCGAACTCCGAGTCCTCCACCACCAGCACGCGCAACGTGCGCTTCCCGTCGCCGGGCGGGTTGGGTTGGGTTGTCGTCCCGCTCATGATCCGCTTCGCTTGGCCAAACTAAACCGGCGGGCAACCTTTGCGAAGCCTAGTTTGCGTCGCAGCGTGTTTTGGTTGACAACGCTTGGCCAAGCCGGAAGCATGCCGTCCGAAGTCGTCATTAGAGCCATGAAACGTCTCGTCAATTTTCTTTTGCTCTTATCTCTCGCATCGGCCAGCGCCGGGACCTTCACTCTCGACACGCGCAGCCGCACCCGGGATGCCGCCGGTGACTGGGCTGTGCGACAGCAAAAAGTGCTTTGGGAGGCCAAGGCTACGGCGGTGATCGTCTGCGACATGTGGGACCTACACCACTGCAAAAACGCCGTCGGCCGCGTCGGCGAGATGGCGCCCCGCATGAACCGGCTCCTCAACACGGCCCGGGCCAAGGGCGCGCTGGTCATCCACGCGCCTTCGTCGTGCATGGAGTTTTACAAAAACCACCCTGCCCGCAAGCGAGCCCAAGCTGCCCCCGCCGCCGCTACGCAACCCAAGGCCATCGAGAACTGGTGTCACTGGATCGACAAGGTGGAGGAAAACCAGGGCTACCCGGTCGACCACTCCGACGGCGGCGAGGACGACGACCCCGCGGAGCACGCCGCCTGGGCCAAGCACCTGGCCGAGCTTGGCCGCAACCCGGGCAGCCCGTGGAAGCGGCAGGTGGACCTGATCGAGATCGATGCCAAGCGCGACGCGATCAGTGACAGCGGCATCGAGATCTGGAACCTGCTCGAGGCGCGCGGCATCCGCAACGTGCTGCTCGTCGGCGTGCACACGAACATGTGCGTGCTCGGCCGCCCCTTCGGCCTGCGCAACATGGCGCGCAACGGCAAAAATGTTTTGCTCGTCCGCGACCTGACCGACTCGATGTACAACCCGGCGCGCTGGCCGTATGTGAATCACTTTCGCGGCACCTCGCTCGTCGTCGAGCACATCGAGCAACGGGTCTGTGCGACGACCACCAGCGACCAGTTGCTCGACGGTGAGCCGTTCCGCTTCGGGGGCGACACCCCACCGCACGTCGTGTTCATGATCGGCGAGAGTGAATACAACACCGCCTCGACCCTTCCAGCGTTTGCAAAAAGACAGCTCGGGTACCGCGGCATCCGCTGCACGTTTGTGCACGTGAATGAAAACGACCCGAACGATTTCGCCGGCCTTGGGGCGCTGAAGGAAGCCGACCTGCTCTTCCTGAGCGTCCGTCGCCGCACACCGCCCAAGGCGCAGCTCGACCTCGTCCGCGCGCACTTGGCCAAGGGCAGGCCGCTCGTCGGCATCCGGACCGCGAGCCATGCGTTCGACCGGGAACCTTCCGGCGAACACCACGCGCGCTGGGCGAGATTCGACGACGAAATCCTCGGCGTCGACTACCGCAACCATTACGGCAACAGGCCGCCGAAAGACCCCGCCACCATCATTCAGGCCACGACTGCGGGAGCCAAACATCCCATCCTCACCGGCATACTGCACGATGCCTTCGAGGTCAAATCGCACCTCTACAAAAACAAGCCGGTCGCCTCCAACGTTTCAGTGCTGATGGCCGGCAGGCTCGCGGGCCGGGACGACATCAGCGAGCCGGTGGCGTGGACGAACGAGGTCAACGGCAGCCGCGTCTTTTACACGTCACTTGGCGCCACCGGGGATTTTGCGCTGCCGGCCTTTCAGCGACTGCTGCTTAACGGTGTCCTCTGGGCGCTTGAGAAACCGATCCCGCCGGCTGACCCGCGAGTGGTCGCCGGGAAATGAATCGATTCATGCCCAGCGAGATCGAACCCATCCAGCCGCGTGAACCGAAGATGAACCATGCTGTCGAGATGCGACACCGCGCCTTGGCCAACCAAATACGCACGGTGAAAAGCTACGGGGTGGGCAACCCGGAGATCACCCAAATGCTGGGGCTGGGCCGACTGCAACGCCAAAACATTATCATCGAGGAGGCGCAGCGGATCGTGGCGGAGTTTTCCGCCTACCCCCCCGAGTGGGCGCGGTCATGAACCGCCTGGCCAGGTCCCGATTGTTCATTTTTTCCGGGTCGGTACTTGGGTGACGCCTTTAGGTTTTCGGTTGGCCTCGGCGATGCGCGCATGCAGGCGTTTTGATAATTCCGCCACGATGTTTTTGTGGGCGGCGAGATCGGCGAGATTTTTCATTTCGGCAGTGTCGTTGGTGTGGTCGTAAAGTTCCGCGCCGCCGCTACCGTTTGTGCCCCATTCGGTGTAGCGATAGCGCGCCGTGCGGAGGCTATAGCCTGTGGCGTATTGCGTCAGCGCATCGCGGCGAGGTACTGCGCGAAGGTTCCGCAACGTTGGCGCAAGGCTTACGCCAGACAAATGTTGTGACTTGGGAAGTCCGCACAACTCGGCGAGGGTGGGATAAAAATCGACCATTTCCACCGGCATCGCTGTGGACTTATCGGCGGTGGCCATGTCGGGGGTGGCGATGATTAGCGGCACGCGCGCGGCGTTTTCGAAGAGAGTGGTTTTTTGATAATGCCCGTGTTCACCCATATGATAGCCATGGTCCGAGGTGAAAACCACCACCGTGTTTTTGGCGAGGCCGGTGCGTTCGAGTGTTTCGAGGATGCGACCCACTTGGGCGTCGGCAAAGGTGATGGACGCGTAGTACGCCTGAATCGCCTGCCGCGCGAGCGAGTCCTTCAGGTTAACCTGTTCCCGTTTGCGATTGATTGATGCGCGGGCAGCTTTCGGCAACGTGTCGAGATAACCCTTCGGCACCGTCGGCACCACGATTTTTTTCAGCGGATACAGTTCAAAATATTTCTTTGGCGCCACGTACGGTGTGTGCGGCCGATACAAACCCACCGCCATAAAAAACGACTGCTTCGTCTTGGCAAACTGCTCCAGCCGTTCGGCCGCTTCGGTGGCGGCGATACCGTCGGTTTGTTCTTCGTCTGTTCCATCCGCGGCGAGCCAACTGAGCGTGCCGCCGTAGCTGCCCTTCCGCAGCGTGAACACTTTCGCTTCATCAGTTTTGTCCCGCCCGCGGGGATTGAATGTGTGTGACCACGAGGCCGGATCGTCGTGGCCGTCGTTACCAATATCTTTCGGCACGTTGTAATGATAAATCTTGCCTATGCGCGTGGCGTCGTATCCGTTGTTTTTGAAATGCTGCGACATCGTCACCACATCGGGCAGGTGCTTGCGAATGAGAATGGCATTGCGATGAATGAGCGATTGATCCGGATACAACCCTGTCATAAACGAAGCCCGGCTCGGCCCGCACAGCGGGTACTGACAATACGCCCGTTCAAACCGCACCCCCCGTTTAGCGAGGCGATCGATGTTTGGCGTCCGCACCTGCGGATGTCCGTAACTGCCAATATCGCAATTCAAATCATCACAAATCAGGAACAACACATTCGTCTTTTCCGCGGCATAAGTGGAAATCGCCAGCAATGCGGAGAGGAAAATAATTTGAGTGCGCTTCATGCTCCCGCCAAACTGCCAGTCCGCCCTCACCATGGGAATCCGGAAACGCGTAAGTGCACGCTTCCATCCGCCCTTTCCTTACAATTAGGAACGCAGCTACCGACGGATGGAGCAAACAAGCAGGCTGGTGCGTCCTCCCACGCCGCATGGCCAAGCGGCGCCGCCGCCAACCCAAGCGCCAGTAGTTTGAGTGTGAATCGTTTCATAGGCACAAAAAGTGAACGGCCCGGAGGCTGCACCAAGCTGCGGGGAATGTGTACCTCTTTCGTCACACGACCGCGTGGCCGCCGCAGCGGTCGCAGGTCGACCCGGCATACGCCGGGAGGGAGAAGCCGACGTCCTCGAGGTCGGGATCGAAGCACTGGGTGAACACCGCCGCCAACACATGGTGCGCGGCGGCCCGGGTCCGCGCCGCGCTCGGCGGCTCGATCGCCGCCATCCGGTCCTGCACGTCCATCCGCAACCCGCGCGGAAACTTGGCCAAGGTCTCCTGCAATTCCTCCGCGCTGGCCGGCTTGAACAACACCGCCAGCGACCGGACGTGAATGTGGTTGAGATAACGGCGGGTGAACTCCGAGACCATCCCCGGCGGCATCGATGTAATGAACGCCATCCGCTCGATGCCCTGCACGAGCGTGTCGAACAGTCCGGCCGAATGGCACTCCGGGCAGCTGGCCAGATCGCGCAGGTTTTCCAGCGCGATGGTGGCCCGCTTGCAGACCGGACACCTCCCGGCGGCGGACGGGGCTTCCTCCGGCAGCTTCAGGCTCACATCGCCACGAAGCTGCATCACCCAGGCCGGGCTGGCAGTGCGGTCGATCACCTCCCGCCGCTCCGCTTCCGTCACCGTTTCCCGCAGATCGGCATCGAGCCGATCGCGGTTGTAGCTCGAGAGGTTTTCGCGGACATGATTGCGGACCGACAACGGCGCCTGCTGGAGGAACAGCCCCGGCGCCCCCTCGCGCATCAACTCCACCAGCACCTCCTGCAGTTTCAAGTCGTCCAGTTCGTTGAACAGTTCAAACGACAGAATCTCCTCCCGCACCAGGTTCGCCAGGTCGGTGCAGGCGCAGTGAGGGCATCGTGGATATGATTCCTGCAGCTGGGTCGCGGTGTAGGTGGGCATGACTTGAGGTTCCCGTGTTCGCTTGGCCAGACGCTAACCTGATCCGTCCGCCGAGCCAAGTCGGAGCAACTTACGGGCCACGCCTGCCGGGCTGCCCCTGACTGGGCTCCTTGTCCGGAACCAGTTCGTCAAACACCTTGAACGGCAACTTAAACGGCACCAGCAGCGCCTTGGGAATGTGTTTCAGCTCCAGCTTCGGCTGATTGAGCGTGCCGCTCAACTCGAACTTGAGCATGCGCTCGATCGGCGACAGTGCCAGGTTGAACAACGGCCCCAGCGCCGGCCCAATCACCCACGTGTCACGCAACGCCTCCGCCACCACCCCGGCCTTTTTGATTCGACCCTCAAAATCAATCTTCCCTGTGTATTGCAACCGAACCAGCGGTGACTTGAGCTCGAGGTTCCTGCTTCCAACGATGCTGTCGGTGATGGTGAAGTCAGCCGTACCATCCGAGAATGTGCTGGCACCCAGCCCTGGTGCCAGGCGATCCAGCACGGGCGAGAAGACGCCAATCAACGGGAGCTCCCACAGGTACCCATCCTTCAGGGTCACGCGGGACGATCCGTTCCAGCTCTCCCAGTCGTTCGAGTTGGCGGTGATGTCCAGCGACCCATCCATACGGCCGCTCAGATCTGATTTCTCACCAAGAATATCCGACATCAAACCGGTCAATTCCGTCCGCTTGGTGTTGAGATGAAACGCCAGTTCAGCCGAGCGATCCTCCTTAAATTTGGACACAAGATTCCCGCGCAATTCACCGCCATAAAACTCGGCGACGATATTGGTGAGTGTCACCGTCTGTCCGCGCCAAAATATTTCGCCATCCAAGTCTTGCGAGTTGAACTTGCTGAAGTGAAAGGCTCCACCGTCGATGAGTAAATGCAGATCCGCCGGGTTTCGTCCCGGGCCGGTCTGGACCCAGCCGTTGACGCTTACCAGCGGCGGCTCTAAAAACTGGTACGGCTCGAGCGAGCGGGCCGTCCTCGGGCCGATCGCCTTCGCGACCGCCACTGGCTCAATTCGGCCCACCGCATTGGTCAGGTACAGCCGCCTGGTGCGAGTGTCGAAGCCCAGAGCATCCATGCTGGCCTTGCCCTCCGGCCGGCGCACCACGGCATTGGTCATGTTGAGGAATCCGTCTGCAAACGAAAGTTCGGCGGCAAAGGCATCAACCTGCTGAGCGCGAAAGGTGAAATTCGTCGCTGCCACGGAGGCGCGAAAACTGGTTCGTTCCCGCTCGCGCCACCGCCCCCAAACCTGCCCTTCAACCACCGGCGGCGTCTCGAATGCAAAATAATCGAACCCCTTTTTCTGCTTCTCCTCCTCGAGCGCCGGGGTAACCGCGTGCGGGTCAATGCTGCTGCGAAAATCGATCTTAAAATCCTGCGTCCCGGTGTGCGAGCGCAGCGCCATGCGCACCTCCCCCTCCGGTCGCCTGGCCACAAGGTTCGGCAGACGCCAAGTGAGGTTCGAGTACACCAGGTCGCTTCGCATCGACTCGACCTCGATGCCGCGAAAGCTCATTGGCCCCGAGGTCACTTGTCCGTTGAGCGTCAGCGTCGACCGCACCTCGGCACGCCAGTCCGGCTCGGCCTTGATCCACTCCGGTAGCGTGGCACGCGCCGCGCCGGTTACCACCGGCGTCTCACTCCACTGGTACTGTTTGAGCCAGCGCTGTGCCTTGGGCGTGAGCAGCTCAAACACATGGTGCAGGCTGAAATCGACCCGGCCCGCCGACTTGGCCAGGCGGGTGGCCACGTCCAGTTCCGCCGAACCGCTCACGCTACCGTCGTACAGCTTGGCGTCGAGTCGGCTCAGCACCAGGCGCGGCGCCCGCCAGTCGCCGGCCATCGACACTTCGCGAATCACCAGCCCCTTGTCGCCGGTGATGCCCTTGGCCAAGCCGCTGAAATCAGCCTCGTACGGCACGAGCTTGGCCCAGTACGCCCAGCGTTCATCCGTCTCGGTCGGCGAGCCGACCTTGGCCAAACTGCCGCTGAGATCAACCGACTCGACCACCGCCTTGGCCGCCGTCACTTGGCCAAGCGATAACTTGAAACCGACGCGCTCCGGGATGGCGTTCGTGGCCGACTGCGGCGCATTGACGGTGACCGTCGCCGAGCCGATTGTCGCCGACGGCGAAACCAGCTCGGTGATGCGGAGCAACCCGGTGATGCCTTCCGGGGTGCCCAGGCTCAACTCGACCGCCAACGCCTCCAGCGATCCCTCCTGCATTGTCGCCCCACCGGCCTGCAAGCTGATCCGGCCCTGCATCTCGCCGGGGCGCTTCGCGTCGCCCTCAAGCCGCAACTCGAAACTGGGCTTGGTGCGGAAACTGAGGGTCTCGCGGCGCTTGGCCAAGCCGGCCAGGCCGGCCTTGAATGGCTTGAGTTTTTCCGAGAGCCCCTCGGCGTCGAGCGGCTCGGCGCTAGGTTCCCGATCCAAGAGCGGTGCCATCGCATTGGCCACGCTCAGGGCGGCGTCCACCGAGACACCCATCACGTCCCCCATAAGGTTTTTTGCCGTCAGCGCGCCGGAGCGGGCCAGGCGCAATTCACCCTCCGGCCAACTTACTCGAATCGGCGGCAGATTGGTGCCGCCATCGGTCAGTTGCGCTTCAAATTGAAGACCGGTGAGGGAGAAATCTCGAACGGTGGCCCGGCCCGCGAGCAGCGCGCCGTAATCGGGGCGGACAATGCTGCCATCAACAGTGACGCCGACACTGCCGCCGGCGTCCGCCTGGCCAAGCCGCAGTTGGGTAGCACGCCAAGCGCCGTTCCAGTCCATCCGCAGCCAGTCGAAATCGAGTCGGACGCCGCGCTGGGCCAGGCGCGCCTGGAGGCTCCGCTTGGCGAAATCCGGCAGCCCGGCCTGGTTCAGGTAGAGCGCCGCCCCGACGGCAGCGAGCAGCAGCACCATGCAGACGCGTAGCGGCCAACGCCACCACCGCCGTTTGCGAACACGGGACTTGGAATCCTCGGACACGAAAAACAGAAAGGTCGAACCTCCGGAAAAGCTCAGACACAAAAACCGGCGGAGCATTCAAACGCCGCTGGAGGCGAGTATGCTTGCGGCGTGACAGGGAGGGAAGCTTTCCCGGATCGCGACGGAGCTATTGGAGTTTTTGGATGGCG
>CAJWEP010000088.1 GCA_913030945.1 uncultured Verrucomicrobiota bacterium | reverse complement strand
AACAATTATTTCTTGCGTTTCCAAGTTTGGGTCACTTTTGCCCCATCTCGCTCAAACGCTTCTCCCACCTCTCCCGTGTCGCTAACTTGATGAAAAGTCGCTTCCATGGTGTTTTCATCGACACTCCGGACACCACGAGCAAACGTAAATTGACGAGGTTCTCCATCCTGAACCCCGTTCATTGTTATTTTTTCTATGAGCTTGCCATCTGCAAACAACCATTCGGAATCACTGTATCCTGTCTTGCTAAACGACTTGCCAACCACTTTGCCATTATTTGCGTCAAACCCTATGACTCCGTGAGACTCCCTGTTCCCTCCAGTCGAATGAACCGATATCGCAGCGTCTTTAATGGCCCACTTGAACGATAACAGTCTTGGAGTCCCGTCCGACCCCTCTCTCTGCCAGTCTCCGAACAGCCAATTGGCCTTAGCCGTATCCACGGCTTCCTTGAGGTTCGTGGGTTGATCTTGGGCACTGACGCTGATGGTCAGTCCGACAAATACGAACAGTGATGCTAGTTTTTTTATATGCATGATTGGGTGAACGGCAGAAACTAACCGAATCAACAACAGCGGTCAACCGCTTTTCCTTTTTTCGTCACAATCCTCCTGGCCCCCGTCCAACCCGGCGCTTGGCCAAGCGCTTGGCCTTGGGCATGATTGCAGCAGTTCGCGTTATGCATGAGGTGAGTTTTTTGCAGGATCTGGCCGTGGTCATGATTGCCGCCGGCATCGTGACGGTGCTGTTTCAGCGCCTCAAGCAACCGGTGGTGCTGGGCTACATCGCCGCCGGCATTCTCATCGGCCCGCACGCATTCGGACTGGTAGCCAAGGACGAGACGATCCGCTCTCTGGCTGAGCTGGGAATGGTGTTCCTGATGTTCTCGCTTGGACTCGAGTTTAATTTGCGCAAGCTCCGCCGCGTGGCCGCCACCGCGCTGGTCGCCGCGCCGCTGGCGATCATGCTGATGGTGTTCGCCGGCTACCAGGTCGGCCAACTGATGGGCTGGACATCGGTGAGCAGCCTGTTCCTCGGCGCGATCATTTCCATCGCCTCGACGTCGGTTATCGTGAAGGTGTTGCGCGAAATGAAGCGCGACCGCGAGCCGTTCGCCGGGCTGATCTACGGCATCCTGATCGTGGAGGACCTGCTCGGCGTAGTGATGATCGTGCTGCTCACCGGCATCGCGTCCACCGGCGACCTTGGTTTGCCCTCGATGGCTGTCTCCGCCGGTAAGCTACTGGTGTTCCTTGTGACGGTGCTGGTCGCCGGGCTCCTTGTGGTGCCGCGCCTACTCAATTTTGTTGCCCGTTTCGAGAGCAACGAACGTCTGTTGGTTGCCGTGCTGGGGCTGTGCTTTGGCACGTCGCTGGTCGCCGCCAAGCTGGGCTTCAGCGTGGCGCTGGGGGCGTTCCTCGTCGGGGCGGTGATGGCCGAGTCAAAGCAGAGCCGCCGCATCGAGTCGCTGGTCGAGCCGGTGCGCGACCTGTTCACGGCGGTATTTTTCGTGGCGATTGGCCTGTTGGTGGACCCAGAGCTGTTGTGGCAGCACATCGTGCCCATTGTCGGCATTTCGCTGGTAGTGATGATCGGCCAGATCGTCGGCAACTCGTTCGGTACGGTGGTGGCCGGACACGACTTTCGCACGGCCGTGCGGGTTGGCACCGGCTTGTCGCAGATCGGTGAGTTCTCATTTGTTATTGCAACGCTTGGCCTGACGATGGGGGTCACCGACCCGAGCCTGTACCCGATTGTCGTCGGGGTAGCGTTGGTCACGACGCTGTTCACTCCGCTCTGGATTCATAACGCCGACCGCCTGGCCGATGTGCTGCTGCGAGTCGCGCCCAAACCTTTGGCCGGCTACCTCTCGCTTTACAAGGACTGGGTCGAGCGCTTCAAGGGCGGCCAGTGGAACAGCCTAGCATGGAAGCTCTCCCGCAAGTGGCTGCTGCAAATGGCAATCAACCTGGCGCTGGTCGCCGGGCTGTTGATCGGCGCCGCAACCCTCGCCCGACTCGAACCGGCCTGGCTGGCAAAGTTGAAACTGCCGTCGGACACACTGCGAACTGTGTTGTGGGTGGCCGCGCTGGTGCTGTCGCTGCCGATGCTCATCGCCAACCTGCGCAAGCTGCAGGCGCTCGGCATGCTGATTTCGGAGGCGACCATCCGGCGCGAGTCGGCCGGCCAGCGCACGCAGTTGCTCCGCGCGGTGGTGGCGAATGTCTGCCTCGTCGCCGGCACGGCCGGGATGATCCTGTGCGTGCTGCTGCTCAGCTCCGCGCTGCTGCCGCCGCTTGGGATAATGCTCGCGCTGGCGGTGGTGCTGGCGGGGGTCGCCTGGCTGCAATGGAGGTTTCTCGTGCGCGTTTACGCCCGGGCGCAGATCGCCCTCAAGGAAACATTCGAGGCCAGTGAGCTTGGCCAAGCGGAGGCAGAAATCGGCGAACTACCAGCTGGCTTGCTGGAAGCCGCGCACCTCGACAGCATGCGCTTGGTCAAAGGCAGCCCCGCAGCGGGGCAATGCATCGGCGAACTGGAGCTGCGCACAAACACCGGCGTGAGCATTGTTGGGATCGAGCGCGACGCCGAACGCATCGTCAACCCCGGTCCGGAGGAAACGCTGCTCGAAGGGGACCTGCTGCTGCTGCTCGGCGAGAACACCCAACTCCCCAAGGCCAAGGCCGAGCTGTGCGGCTGATTTCCGCCCTACTCGGTGGCGGCCGTTTTTGGCTTGAGCTGAGGGAAGAGCAGGACGTCGCGGATGCTTTCCTGGCCCAGCAGCATCATGATCAGCCGATCGATGCCGATGCCAATCCCGCCCGCCGGCGGCATGCCGTGCTCAAGCGCGGTCAGAAAGTCCTCGTCGAGTTTCTGCTGCTCCCCGCCCGCCTGGTTTTGCAGCGCCTCGCGCTGGGCCACCGGATCATTCTGCTCGGTGTACGCCGGGGCGATTTCCTGCCCGTTGATGCAGCACTCGAACACCTCGATCGTTGAGGGGTCGTCCGGCGAGAGCTTGGCCAACGGGATGAGTTCCTTCGGCAAATGCGTGACGAACGTCGGCTGGATCAGCGTCGGCTCGATGAGTTTTTCGAACAGGCCGTTGGTCACCTCGAAATCCTCGTAGTCTTCCCCGATCTCCGCACCGAGGTCGGTCGCACGTTTGCGGCGCTCGTCCGGCGTGACGTCGAACCAATCGTCGCCGCCCTTCTCGCGGATCAACTCCCTGTACTTGACGCGCCGCCACGGGCTGGTGAGGTCGATCGTGCGGGTGACGTTGCCCTCGGTGTCCCGGTGCTCGATGACCAGCGTGCCGACGACCTTTTGCGCCACGCAGGTGATCATCGACTCAAGCAGTTCCATCATCGTTTCGTAGTCGCCGAACGCCTGATACGCCTCGAGCATGGTGAACTCCGGGTTGTGCCTCGGCGAAATGCCCTCGTTGCGGTAGTTGCGGCCGATCTCGAACACGCGGTCCATCCCGCCGACGAGCAGCCTCTTGAGGTACAGCTCCAGCGCGATGCGCAGGTAAAACTCGCAGCCCAGCGCGTTGTGGCGAGTGACGAACGGCTGCGCCACCGCGCCGCCGGGGATCGCCTGCATCGTCGGCGTCTCCACCTCGATGAAACCGCGCTCGTGCATGAAGTCGCGAATCTCGCGGATAATCGCGCTTCGCTTGTAAAAGACCTGCTTGACGTCGTCGTTGGCGATGAGGTCGAGGTAGCGTTGGCGGTAGCGAGTCTCGATGTTCGACAGCCCGTGCCACTTGGCCGGCAGCGGCCGCAGCGCCTTGCTGACGATGGTGAAGGCCGCCGCCTTGAGCGTGATCTCCTCCGTGCGCGTCGTGAACATCGTCCCCTTCACACCGATGAAATCGCCAAGGTCGAGCTTTTTCAGCACTTCAAACGCCTCCTCGCCAAGCGCGTTTTTCTGCGCATAAACCTGCATCCGGTCGGAGCCGTCCTTGATATCAAAGAAGATACTCTTTCCCATCGTGCGGAATGCCGTCATGCGCCCGGCCAGCGCGACCTCGCGGCCTTCCTCGTAATTCTCGCGCGCCCCGGCGCAGGTCTCGTTCGGGGTGAACTTGTTGGCAAACGGCTCGATGCCCTTTTCCCGCAACGCAGCGAGGTTGGCTTTCCGCTGTTCGATCAGTGAATTT
The DNA here is from genome assembly GCA_913030945.1 of uncultured Verrucomicrobiota bacterium. Classification (GTDB taxonomy): domain Bacteria; phylum Verrucomicrobiota; class Verrucomicrobiia; order Limisphaerales; family UBA1096; genus UBA1096. The sequence continues at coordinate 7,525 of CAJWEP010000088.1, read as the reverse complement.
TCCTCTTCCATGAAACTCCCAAAAAGGGCGCACAGTTAATCACCCCGCCGCCCGCTTGGCCAATGAAAGTTTTGCGCTTGGCCAGGCGGTTGACGCCAGTCGGACGGCCGCTAAGCTCGGTTGCCAGGCAATTCATGAACACGCGTCATTCCACCATCCTCCTGCTTGGCTTGCTCGTCGCGCTGGGTGCCAGCGGCTGCGCCACGCCCAAGCTCGCCCAGCAGAAACAGGTCGTTTACGGCGAACGAAACGAACACGAACTGGCCTACGAAATCCTTCAACCGAGGAAAACCAACGGCCTCGGCGTCGTGGTGATGGTGAGCGGCAGTTGGCGCTCGAACCCCGACGACTTCAAGCCAAAGATCGGCAGGGCGTTCCTGCGCCGCGGCTACACGCTGTTCGCCGTGTCGCACCTATCCCAGCCCGAGGCAACCATCCCGGAAATTTACGAGGACGTCACCCGCGCGGTGCGGCACATCCGCGAACACGCCGAAGAGTACGGCGTCGATCCCGGCCAACTCGGTGTCACCGGGGCCAGCGCCGGCGGGCACTTGAGCCTGATGGTCGCCACCCGCGGCAAGGAGGCCACCGGTAAACCGGACGGCCTTGTCCGGGCGGTGGCGATCTTTTTCCCAGTCACCGACATGCTCAACCCGGGCAAACCCTCCAAAAAGGAGAAAGACGGCGGGCCATCGAAAAAATTCCGCAAGTTGTTCGGCATCGACCCGGACGACATTGACGCATGGAACCGGGTCGGCCGCGAGTTGTCACCGATCCACCATGTCGATGCCGATACGCCGCCGGTGCTGATTATTCACGGTGACGACGACGAGGTGGTGTCGATCCGGCAATCCGAGTGGTACATCGAGGCCGCCGAAAAGCACGGGGCCAAGGCCAAGCTCATCCGCAAGCGGGGCAAGGGTCACGGCTGGGCAACCATCCTGTGGGACATACAAAAGTTCGCAAAGTGGTTCGACGAACACCTCGAACCACCCACCGACAACTGACGCCCGCCCCGATTGGCCAAAGCTGAACTTGCAACGGGACAGGGTTTGCGGTAATTCACCCGGCCGCGTTTTCGCGTGGCCGGCGGCCGGGCCGGCCTCCCCGCTTCAGCCCCAGCCGGGGTGATTGCCAATGGCATTGATCGTGCAGAAATTCGGCGGATCGTCGGTGGCCGACATCGACCGCATCCGCAATGTCGCCAACCGCGTGGTCGAGTACCGCCACCGCGGCGACCAGGTCGTCGTGGTCGTCTCGGCGATGAAGGGCGTCACCGACAACCTCATCGACATGGCCAAGTCGCTCATGCCGGTGCCCAGCGAACGCGAGATGGACATGCTGCTCGCCACCGGCGAGCAGACCACCATCGCGCTGCTGGCCATCGCGCTGCAGTCGATGGACATCCCGGCCGCGTCGCTTACCGGCGCGCAGGCCGGCATCGTGACAGACGGCGTCCACTCGAAGGCGAAGATCCGCAACATCACGCCAAAAAAAATCCACGCGCTGCTCGATGCCGGCAACGTGACCATCGTCGCCGGATTTCAGGGCGAGACCAGCGAGGGCCACATCACCACGCTGGGCCGCGGCGGCTCCGACCTCACAGCGATCGCGCTGGCGTCGGCGCTCAAGGCCGACCTCTGCCAGATTTTCACGGACGTCGACGGCGTGTACACCTGCGATCCGCGGCTCGTGCCCACGGCGAAAAAACTTGAGGAAGTTTCGTATGACGAGATGCTCGAGCTGGCCAGCCTCGGCGCGAGGGTGATGCAGTCGCGCTCGGTGGAATTTGCCAAGAAGTTTGGTGTCATTTTCGAAGTTCGCTCCAGCCTCAACGACAACCCCGGAACCCTTGTGAAGGAAGAAACCCAAAGCATGGAAGACGTCGTGATTCGCGGCGTGTCGCTCGACAAGAACCAGGCCAAGGTCACCCTCATTGGTGTGCCGGACGAGCCAGGGATGGCCGCCCGCGTGTTTCAGCAGCTGGCCGGCTCGGCGATCAATGTGGACATGATCGTGCAAAACGTCAGCCACGGCACCGACACCCCGTCGACTGATCTCTCGTTCACCCTCGACAAGCCGGACATGGCCAAGGCGCAGAATGTGCTCGAAGGCATGCGAGGCGAAATCGGTTTTGCCGACGTGCTCGCCGACGAAAACATCGGCAAGCTCTCCATTGTCGGCGTCGGCATGCGCAGCCATTCCGGCATCGCGGCCAAGGTGTTCGAGGTGCTCGCCGCTGCCGGCGTAAACATTCAGATGATCTCCACCAGTGAAATCAAAATCTCCGTCGTCATCGCCATCGAAAAGGCGGAGGAAGCCACCCGCGCCGTTCACGACGCCTTCCTCAGCTGACGCACTTGGCGGGCGAGCCGCCGCAATGTAACCTCTGCACAGGCAAACGCGAATTTTAGGCTGGGTATTTTAGGATGAATCGCCAACGAAACATAGGCCTCATCGCCGCGCTGCTGGCGCTGGCTTGCGCTTGGCCAGGCGCGTCAGCCAAGGATAACAAAGAAGCGCTGCGGATCACCGATATCGACGGCAAGACCCACGAGCCGTTAGCATCGGGTAAGAGCAAGGCGGTGGTGCTGGTATTCGTGCTGCGCGACTGCCCGGTGTCCAACGTCTACGCACCGGAAATGACCCGCATCCACAAGGAGTACTCAAAGAAGGGTATTGCGATTTTCCTCGTGCATCCGGATCGCGACACCGACACCAAAGCTGCCCGCGCCCATGCCAAGGAGTACAAGCTCTCTGCACCGCTTGTGCTTGATCATGATCACAAGCTCGTCCGTCGCGCCGGGGCGGTGATCACTCCGGAAGCAGCCGTGTTCAATGCCAAGGGCCACCTCGTGTACCGGGGGCGAATCGATAATCTCTATGCTGATTATGGCAAGAAACGCTTCAACACAACCCGCCGCGACCTGCGTGAAACGCTCGACGCACTGCTCGCCAGCAAGCCCTTGGCCAAGCGCACCACCAAGGCGGTAGGCTGCTACATCGATTTTTCCAATGACAAAAAAGACAACAAATAAATTCATCCGCGTGGGACTGGCACTGGCCAGTTTCGCCGCACTGCAATCCGGCGCAACCGCTGCGACCAAGGCCAGGCCGACGTTTACCGAGGACGTCGCGCCGATCATTTTCAACAAATGCACCGAGTGCCACCGTGACGGCCAGGCCGCGCCATTTACGTTTAACAATTACAGCGACGTGAAGAAACGTGCCCGTCTCATCGCCAAGGTTACGCAGATGCGTTTCATGCCGCCTTGGCTTCCGGTCGAGGGCCACGGGAAACTTCTCGATGAGCGACGATTGAGCGACGACGAGCTGGCCACACTCAAGAATTGGCACGCCACCGGCATGGCCGAGGGCCCGGCCGACAAGCTCCCCAAGCCGCCCGAGTTCGCGGGCGGCTGGTTGCTCGGCGAGCCGGACATGATCGTAAAGATGCCCAAGGCCTTCACCGTGCCGGCCGACGGGCCCGACATCTACCGCAGCTTCTGCATTCCGCTGGAGATCGAGGAGGACAAGTGGGTCGCCGGCTTCGAGGTGCGCCCCTCCGCTCGCGCGGTGCTCCATCACGTTATCATCCGCATCGACGAAAGCGGCGAGGCCCGCAAGGCCGATGGCGCCCGGGGAACACCTGGATTCAGTGGCATGCGCAGCATCGGCCGGCGGTCCGGTTCCCGGAGAGGGAGTGGCGACAACGAAGTGTTTTCCGGCAGTCTTGGCGGGCTGGGGGGCTGGGCTGTCGGCGGCACGCCGCGCATTCTGCCGCTGGGTCTCGCCCGCAAACTCCCCGCCGGAGCCGACATTGTGTTCAACTCCCACTTCCATCCCTCTGGCAAGGAGGAGCAGGAGCAGACCGCCATCGGTCTGTACTTGGCAGACAAAAAACCGGAGCGCACCCTGATCGGATTCCAGGTGCCTCCCATCTTCGGCAGTCTGTCCGGAATCGATATACCGGCTGGCGAGAGCAACTACGAAGTCAACAGCAAGTTCACGACGCCGGTGGATATCGATCTCGTGGGCGTCAGTGCACACATGCACTACATCGGCCGCACAGCCAAGGCCAACGCCACGCTGCCGGATGGCTCGGTCAAGCCGCTGTTCTTTATCGATGACTGGAACTTCAACTGGCAGGGCGACTACATTTACGAGAAATCGATTCGTCTGCCGGCTGGCACCACCGTCGATGGCACCGTCACCTACGACAATACTGCCGAAAACCCTTTCAATCCCTTCAGTCCTCCGCGCCGAATCCGGTGGGGGCTCGAGTCCACCGACGAGATGGGCAGCGTTATTTTCACAGCCGTGCCGGCAAGTGAGGCGGATCTCGGCGAATTTAACGCTGCCGTCCGCGACCAAGTCGTCGACGAGGCCCGCCTGATGGCCGAACGCCGGTTCGGTGAACGAGCCGGGAGCAGTCGCAGCGGCAGCGGCCGCCGTGGCAACATCGCCGATCGACTGGAGCAATTCCGCAGCGGCCGCGCCGGAGGGAACAGCGGCAACCGGCTCGGCAGCGACTGGCGCGGTCGCCTGGGCGCACGCCTCAAGGAACTGGACAAAAACAACAATGGCGAAATCGAGCCGGACGAAGTCGACGACCGCTCCCGCCGCTACATCCGCTTCATCGACACCAACAAGGATGGCCGAGTCAGCAAGGAAGAACTCAGGCAAATCTCTGGCCGCTGAGCGGAGACAGGAATCTACCACTCAAAAGCCGCCGAATTCCACGGCGGTTTTTTTTATCTGCTCAATGTAATGATCAATCGTTCAAGTTGTTCGCGAGTGTGCTCACTGGAGAGGGCAAAGCGGTAAAAGGCCCCTTCGCTACCCGTTGGGTAACGAATGCATGAGGGATAAATGTCGTTTGCCAACAACCGATAGCACAGTGCGGCGGCATTTTTCCCAGGGCAATCAAGGCTGAACACCGGGAACGCCGGGTCGCCGGCCGGCAGCCCGGCGGCGAGCAACCTATCCTTCACAAACGCGGTGTTGCGGCGCAGCCGCTTGGCCAAGCCGGGGCGGGTGCGCAGCAACTCGAGCGATGCCAGTGCGGCCCTGGCCAAGCCGGCCGGCAACGAACTGCTGCCGGTGACGACCGGGTTGCCATCGAGCAGCGCCGCCCGCAGCCAGCGCGGCCCAAGAATCGCCCCGCCGAAGCTCCCGAGTGCCTTGCTAAAAACGATCGACTGGATCACGCGTCGACCGGCCAAGCCGCACTGCTCGGCGGTGCCGCGCAGCCGCCCACCCAGCACGCCCGCGCCATGGGCGTCGTCGATCCACAGCGTGGCCAATCGCGGGAGTCGCTTGGCCAAGCCGGCCAGCGGCGCGATGCGGCCCGATGCACTGAACACGCCATCGCTCATCAGCAGCACCCGCTTGGCCGCTCGGCGGCGGCTCAGCCGCTTGGCCAGGTCGTCGGCATCGCAGTGACGATAGCGCACCACCGGGCAGCCGATAAACTGCGCCGCATCGCGCAGGCTCATGTGCGCTTTCTCGTCGATGAACGCTGCGTCGAACCGGCCTTTGGCCGCCTGGCCAAGCGCGATGTTGGCTAGGTAGCCGTCGCCAACGACAGTGGCGGTTTCACTGCCAAAAAAATGCATCAACGCCGTTTCGAGTGCTTCGTGTGCCGGGTGATTGCCGGTAGTCATCCGAGACGCGCCAGTGCCGAGCCCGTCGCGGGCGGCGGTCCGCGTGTGGGCCTTTAGCAGCTTGGGATGATGCGCAAGCCGGTAGTAATCGCACCCGCCGAAGTACACCAGCCGCCTACCGCGATAGCGCACGTGTGTGGCACCGTCCGGCTGGATGGCTTCGGGCAGACTCACGGCTTGGCCGGCGGCGGATCAAGCTTCCGCAGGATCTCCGCCTTCAGTTCAGCGAACTGCGTTTCGTGCACCTTGGCCAACAGCGCGCGCGTGGCATCCGCTTGGCCAAGGTGCGCGTGAATGCGGGCGAGGTGAATCCGCACGCCCTCCCTCTCGACGGGCGACGGCGCGAGCGCGAGGGCGTCGTTCCACGCGGCGAGTGCGGTCTTGGCATCGAACGGCTGCATGCCCAGTTGCGCCATCGCGGCATCGGCGGCGAGGGTAAAGTTTTTCGGGTCGAGCGAGCGCGCTTTTTTGAACAACTCGAGCGACTTGGGCACGACCTGGCTGCGGTCAATGAGGTAGTGGCGCGCCGCCTTGTCGGGGTAGGAGAAAATCAGCGTGGCAAGATTGCGATGATACAGCGCCTCCCTGGGCGCAAGTTCGCCGGCCCTGGCGAAGTGTCGAAATGCCTCGGTGATCCGGCCCTGCTTGCCGTACGCCTTGCCGAGGTTGTTCCACGCAACCGGGTTTTTCGGCGCGAGTTCGAGCGCCTTTTTCCACTGTGCCATAGCTTTGTCGATCTCGTTGATGTCGCTGAAAAAACTGCCGTATGCCAGCCGCGCACGGACATGGCCGGAGTGGCGGTTGAGAAACGCCTCGTAAGCCTCGTCGACCTTACTGAGCCGCTGGCGCACCTGCAGGTCGAGCGACGCCGGATCGATGCCGACCTGTTTCGCGGTCAGCTTCGCATTGTTGCGAATCCATTCGTCGACTTCATCGTGAACCTTGTCATCCAACTCGAGCAGTTGGCGGAACTCGCGCTCGATCACCGCATCGGACGTGTCCGCCGGCTTGATCTCCTGAGCCATTGCTTGGCCTGACACGATCAGCAGCGCTGCAAAAAAAATATTCCAGATAGATAACACCGGCGGGAAGCGTTTCGCGGATGGTTTCAAGTTTCAAGTTTTCAGTTTCGAGTAATGCGCTTGAAACTGTGAACGCCAAACTCGAAGCTCTCTCCCGCATCGTGACTTATCCTGAGGCTATCCAACATCTGCTCGAGTTGAACCTGTTCGGCACAAAACTGGGGCTGGACAACCCGCGACGCCTTGCCGCGACGGCCGGTTCGCCGCACGAGCGTCTGCGCTTCATCCATGTCGCGGGTACCAACGGCAAGGGCTCAGTCTGCGTGATGCTTGAGTCGATTTACCGCGAGGCCGGCCTGCGCACAGGCCTGTTCACCTCGCCACACCTGGTATCATTCCGCGAACGCATTCAGGTAAACCGCGAGTTGATCCCGGAGGAAACCGTCGCCAGCCTGGCTACGCAGCTTCGCGACTTCGCGGCGAAATTTCCCGAGGGCCAGTCACCGACGTTTTTTGAGGTGTTGGTAGTGATGGCGCTGTGTCATTTCGCCGAGCAGGCGTGCGACATTGTGCTATGGGAAACCGGCATGGGTGGACGACTCGACGCGACGAACATCGCCACTCCGCTGGCCAGCGTAATCACCAACATTGGGCTCGACCACACGCTCTGGCTCGGCAAAACCCACGCCGCCATCGCCGCCGAGAAGGCCGGCATCATCAAGCCCCGCATCCCGGTGCTGACAACGGCCGGGCAGCCGGAGGTTTTGGCGGTGATCCGCGCCGAGGCGGCGAAGCATAGTGCGCAACTGATCGAACTTGGCCAAACGGAAGAAATCG
>CAJWEP010000087.1 GCA_913030945.1 uncultured Verrucomicrobiota bacterium | reverse complement strand
GGTCTATGCATTTGGCCCGCCCAAGTGAATGAGAGGGAGCAAATAATCAACCCGTCCAGACTAACGAATGCACTGGACCAGTTTGGGTAACTCGATCAGAAATTCATCTCAATAATCTCACTAAAAACAGACGAAACAGAGTGTGAGAATATTTTCAATAAATAGAGTGGGTAAATTGTTCGATCTGAAGGTGTTAAAAGAAATAACGGGCAAACCAGATTGAAGGAATCTGTAATTTGCCCGATGAAAAACCGGAGATACAATGTTGGATTTTGTAGAAACCCGCAGCCTGGCTTGTATCAGACCCGTTGCGGGCTGTCACAGAATGCAGCATTGCCTATGCCAGCAGGCTCATCGGCTAATCCGTTGGGTTTGAGGCGCTTGGCTAGGCGGAAAGTGCGTGATCCGCACACAGCATGCGTGATAAGGGCCGGTTCCCACTCGCTTGGCCAAGCGCGAATTGACGCCCGCCCGCTGACTGTGCCAGCCTTGCGCCACTAGGCCGCGATTGCAATTGGCCAAGTTTCCACGCCATGAATGAATCCCTTTTGCACGTTGGCAATCTGCCGTACAGCATCGAGCGCGACGACCTCGAGGCGATGTTCCTCAACGCCGGCACGATCGTCTCCGCATCGCTGATGGCGTACAAGTACGACCGCCGCTCAAGGGGGTACGGCTTCGTGGAGATGGCCTCGCCGGAGGAGGCGCGCAAGGCGGTGGAAATGTACAACGGTCGCGAGATTCGTGAACGCAAACTGGCCGTCAAACTGGCCCGGCCCCGGACCGCTTCTTTCGTTAAACGACCAGTCGGCTGAGGATAGTCAGCCCTACCCCTTGAGGCGGTGCAGCTTGTATGGGGTGGCTTGGGCAGTGCACATCATCAGGATTTCGTCAATGCAGACATGCGCCGGCCGATTGGCGGCCCAGACGATTGCCTCAGCCACATCCCCCGCCTTGAGCGGCTCGACACCCGCGTAAACCGCGTCGGCCTTTTCCCGGTCGCCCTTTAGCCTCACCAGCGAAAACTCGGTCTCGGCCATTCCGGGGTCGATGGTGCCGACGCGTAGGCCGGTGCCATTCAACTCCAACCGCAGCGCCTTGGTGATGCTCAACTCTGCCGCCTTGCAGGCACAATAGGCCGCGCCGCCCTCGTATGCCACGCGGCTGGCAACGGATCCGATGTTCAGGATAATGCCACCGGGGTGCGGCTTCATCAGCGGCAGCACGGCGCGCGTGACACGCAGGATGCCCAGCGCATTGGCCTGGAACATCGCCTCCCAGTCTTCGTCCTGGCCGTCCTCGACGTACTCCATCCCGTGCGCGCCGCCCGCATTATTGACGAGCACATCCACCCGACCAGCGGTGGCCTTGGCCCAGTCGGCGAACGCGTTGACGCTCTCGGTGGAGGCTACGTCCAGTTTGCGAATGTTCGCCGAGGTCGCGCCGCGTTTGATGCACTCGGCGGCGACCTGCTCGAGACGGTCTTCCCGGCGCGCGCCTAACAACAGGTTCACCCCCATGTCGGCCATCTGCCGGGCAGTCTCCGCTCCGAATCCGCTCGAGGCACCGGTCACCAGCACCCACTTGCCTTGAAGTCGATTGCTCACGGGTGAAAAACTTAACTGGAGCCCCCCCGCTTGGCCAAGCGCAAACAAGGGTTGCCGTCAGTGTGGTTCTTGCCCCACAATGGCGGCGCATGTCGGTGGATCGGCACAAAGTCAGCAACTGGTGGTTCTCGCTGAACTCCATTCAGCGCTCGTTCCTGCTGTCGCTGCTGATCCACCTGACCGTGGCGGTGGGCGTCTGGCTGGGAGCCTTCCCGGTAGTGGAAAAAATGATGGCCGCCGTCGTCCCGGAACTCATCAACTTCGAGGCCCTTGATGAGCAGCAACGCAAACGTCAGCGCTCGGTGATCTTCCTCGAGGTGCCATCCAACATGGCCAGCGAGGATGCCCCCGAGGACTCCAAATATTACTCCAATCAAAACTCAAAGGCTGCCGACGAGCAGTCGGAAAAGGAGACCAACCAGCCCGAGATCGAGGGCAAGCAGGACAAGATCCCGCGGATCGTCGATAGCAAGCCGGCTTCACCGGCCAATCCGCCTGAGCCGAAACCGGAACCCAAGCCCCCTGAGCCGGAACCCAAGCCCGCGCCGCCCAAGGCCGAGACACTCAAACCGGTCGTGGCCAAGCCGGAGCCGAAACCCGAACCCAAACCGGAGCCCAAGCCCAAGCCGCGCCGGCCGCGCACCGTCGCCGAGGCCAAACAACTGGCCATGATCCAGGGGGAAAAGATGAAGCAGGACGGCGGTGTTAAAAAACGGGCCACCATCGTGGGGCTCGATGCTAAGGCCTCACCGTTTGGCGACTACGACGCCCGCCTTATCGCAGCCATCCAGAACCGCTGGAACCAGATTCTCGACCAGTATTACATTCCAAGCGTCGGGCAGGTGGTGCTGACCTTCAACCTGTGGTCCGACGGCAAGGTGACCAACGTTCAGGTGGAACGCAGAACGGTGGATGAACTGCTTGCCCTGAAGTGCGAGCGCGCCGTGAAAGAGCCGGCACCGTACGATCCTTGGCCGGAGAAGATGCGCGACGAGATCGGCTCAGACCGCCGCTACGTCCGTTTCACCTTCTACTACCACTGACCTTTGCCAATCCATTACTTGGCTTTTTTGCCTCGCAGGAACTTAGCCAGGTTTTCGAGGCGGTCGGTGTTGATGAAATCGACGCCGGCCCTGTGGAACAACTCCCATGCGGCCGGGGTATCCGGCGCGGCCCAAAAACGGATCTTCTGCCCGTCAGCGTGGGCGCTCTTCAAAATGTTGGCCAGCTTGGCCTGCTCTCCCTCCGTCAAGTCGCCGTTGCCGCGCCACTTGAAGTGCGAGCGCCAACTGTCGCTGATCCACGGCATGAAGTGCCGGCTCTCCGCCTGACCAAGGTCGCTCAGGCGCCCGTCGTAGCCGGCCAGGCGCTTGGCGTCCTGCTCCATGGCCGCCCGGGGACGGCTGCCGGAGATGACGATCGTCACTGCGCCGGGCTCGGTTGTGTCGGCGGTGAACGCGGTGAGCATCGACCGGTATTTTTCTAGCAACGGCTTGAGCGCGGCGTAGGTCGTGGGGCCGTCGGTCTTGAAATCGATCATCAGATGAAACGGCGCCCTGCTCTTGTACACGCTACCGCCGTTGGCTTTCACGCGCTTGGCCAAGGGCGCGAGGTAAAGCGTTTCGAGCGAGCGCGACTCCTTCAGTTCAAAGCTGGAATGGCCGACGAGCAGTTGGGCATCCTTCAGAAACACATCCGCCTCGACGCTGCAAAAGCCGCTGGCCAGTGCGTCGAGAAGCGGGCGTTTGTGGTAGTAGTCGTTGTGCGCGTGGGCACGGGGGAGCGGCTTGGACTCAGCGTCGGGCTTGACCTGCTCGGCGGCGCAGGGCCAGGCGGCGAACAACAGGCAGGGGAGCATCCATTTCATGGTGTCAATGATCGGGGAAAATGTCGGTGCCACACCCCGGTTCGGAGGGCGGCATGTAGTGGCCGCCATCCACGATGGCAGGGTGCACGAAATTGTCGCGCAGATGCGGGATGTATTCCAGAAACAGTTTCTCGTGTCCAAGCGCGATGTGGCTGAACAACACGAGGTGCTGGTGGATTTGTCCCATGTCGCCCACGTGCGGCACGAGGCGCACCGGGAACTTGCGGGCGAGCATCGCCACGGCGAGCCACTCGCTGATGCCGGCCAGGCGCGTGCAGTCGGCCTGCACGATGCCGACCGCGCCGGCCTGCAAAAAGTTTTTCCAAAGAATACGATTCGAGACCGCCTCACCAACGGCCACCGGCACCGGCGCAATTACGCCGGCCAGCGTCTTGTGCGCTGAGACATCATCCGGCTGGGTCGGCTCCTCGATCCAGTACGGGATCATCCCCTTGAGCGCGAGGCAGGCATCGATGGCCTGCGGCAGCGACCAGGCCTGGTTGGCGTCGAGCATGATCCGCACACCGTCCCCGACTGCCTCACGCACCATGAACGCACGCCGCACGTCGTGCGAATGATCCCTCGCGCCGACCTTCAGCTTCATCGCCGTGAAGCCGGCATCGACAGCGGCCTTCGCATTGTCCCGGATCTGCTCGTCGCTGTATTGAAACCAGCCGACCGACGTGTCGTATCCGGGATAGCCGGTCTGCAGCACGCCTTCGCGCTCTGCGCGAGTGCCTTGATTTGCGCGCAGCATCTCGACGGCCTCATCAGCAGTGAGTTCCTCCTCGAGGTAACTGAAGTCGATGAGCCGGATTATTTCCTCCGGGGAAAGGTCGAGCAGCAGCCGCCACAACGGCACACCACGCGCCTTGGCCCATAGGTCGAAACAGGCGTTGGTCATCGATGCGATGGCCAGGTGCGTGACGCCCTTGTGCGGACCAAGCCAGCGCACCGCCGTGTGCTCAGCAATGGAGCGCTGCACCGCGCTGAACTCCGCCATCAACTCCTCAATATCGCGGCCCAGCAACGGCTCGGCCAGAATACGGATTGCCTCGCAAACAAGGTTCGTGCCGGTGCCAAGCGTGTAGGCGATCCCACTGCCCGTGAGCCCGTTGTCCGCCTCGAGCAGCGTGACACCGTACCCGTACTGGGGATTGGTGTGGACGGCGTCCGAACCGGCGCCATCCTCGAGCTGCCGGCGAAAATCGCGCGTCTCGATAGATTGAATGGCCGGCATTACGGTGTCGGTTGGCCAAGGCCAAGAACGTCCCGGGCCGCCTCACGCGCCCATGCATCGGCCTGGAGGATCTGCTCGAGCGACGGCTGCCCGATGACTTCGTGGCGATCCATGACCTGGCCAACGGCGTCGCTAATGCCGGGAAACGACGTCTGCCGGTCGCAGAAGGCGTCAACAGCAACCTCGTTGGCGGCGTTGAGCACGGCCGGCAGCGTGCCGTCGATCTCCCCGGCACGGCGCGCCTGACCAAGCGCGGGGAATTTGGCCAAGTCTGGCGCCTCGAAATCGAGCCGGCCAAGCGCGGCGAGGTTGGTTTGTACGCGCTCACTCGCGGCCCGACTTGGGCAGGTGAGCGCGTACTGGATCGGCAGGCACATGTCGGGCGTGGAGAGTTGCGAGAGGATCGAGCCGTCCACGAACTCGACCATCGAGTGCACCACGCTTTGCGGATGCACAACGACATCGACCTGCGGCATCGGGATGCCGAACAGCCAGCGTGCCTCGATCATCTCGAGGCCCTTGTTGAACATCGTCGCCGAGTCGATGGTAATCTTGCGGCCCATCGCCCAGGATGGATGTTTGAGCGCCTGCTCGACGGTGATGTCGGCAAACTGCCCGGCCGGCGTCTCGCGGAACGGCCCGCCGGAAGCGGTGAGGATGAGCCGCCGCACCGACTCGGGCTCGCGGCCGTCGAGGCATTGGAAAATCGCCGAGTGCTCGCTGTCCACCGGCAGCACGCGAACTCCGTGTTTGCGGGCCTCGGCCATCACGATTTCGCCGGCCATCACGAGGATTTCCTTCGACGCCACGGCGATGTCCTTGCCGGCGCGGATCGCGGCCAGGGCCGGCTTCAGCCCGGCGGTGCCGACGATGGCGATCAACACGATATCGGCGCTTGGCAGCGTGGCCAGCTCGAGCAGCCCCTCCTCGCCGGAGGCCACGCGGATGCCGTCGAATTGCGTTCGCAGTTCGGCGGCTTTTTCCGGCGAGGCGATGGAAATCAGCTCGGGACGGAACTTCCGCACCTGCCCGGCGAGAAGTTCGGCGTTGCCGCCCGCGGCCAAGCCGACGAGTCGGATGTCGTCCGGCAGATCCTCCGCCACCTTGACGGTGCTGGTGCCGATCGATCCGGTGCTGCCAAGCAGGACGACGTTTTTCATCTCGTGATGCGACGGCTACTCATTGAACAAAACCAGCCGCAGGTAAAGGAACATCAGCGGCGCGTTGAACAGCAGGCTGTCGAGCAGGTCGAGGATGCCGCCGATGCCGGGGAAGAACGCGCCGGAGTCTTTCACGCCGGAGTCGCGCTTGAACACTGACTCGACCAGATCGCCGAACACCGCGCCGACGGCCAGCACCGGGCCCAGCGCCGCGGCGTGCGTCAACGTCATCCCACCCAGCCTGGTGTCGCCCCAGTAATGCGCCATCACCATCGCAGCGGCGGTTGAGAGCAGGATCGCACCGGCGAAGCCCTCCCACGTTTTCGCCGGGCTGACGCTGGGAATCATTTTGTGCCGGCCGATCAGTGAGCCGAGCGAGTAGGCGCCGATATCGCTGCACTTGGTCGCGAGAATGAAAAACAGCAAACAGAAACCGGGATTGAACTGGGCGCCGTCCGGCGCGGAAAAAAAGTAAATCTTCAGCAGGAAACCCAGCAGGCACGAGACGTACAGCACGCCAAGCATCGTGTGGCCCACCATCGAAAATGACGGCGGTGCCGGATGCGCGAACACCCGCCGCACGAGCAATGCCAACAACAGAACCGCAAGGATGCTAAGCTCAAGTTCCGCCGCGCCGACCGGCGCCTTGGCCAAGCCGGAGAGATGCAGGAACAACACGCTGACCAGAGCGACGCCGCCGGCCAGGCCAAGCCACTTGAAGCGCGGCAGGCCGTTTGCGCCCACCATGCCGTAAAACTCCAGGAGGCCAACGATGTTGAGCAGCATGATGAGTCCCCCGACGAGCGCCACAGAGAGAGTGCCTCCGGCGAGCAGACCGTAAAAAACAATCCCCAACAGCACTACGGAGCTGGCCAGGCGCCGTGCAAAGACGGCTGCTTTGGACTCTGTTTTTGGGACTTGGGCGGCGGATGGCATGCTCTCGGCGGGAGGGTTTCAGTCCGCTTGTCCGGGGTCAAACCTTTCCGAAACGGCGGTCGCGAGCGGCAAACTCCTCGAGCGCGGCGCGGAAATCCGCCTCACCAAAGTCCGGCCAAAGCCGCTCGGTGACGACCAGCTCGGCATAGGAAATCTGCCACAGAAGGAAGTTGCTGACCCGCATTTCGCCGCTGGTGCGAATCAGCAGATCGGGGTCCGGCGTGCCGGCCGTGTAAAGGTGATCCGACAATGTTTGCTCGTCGATGTCCGCAGGGGCCATCTCTCCGCTTTGCGCCTTGGTGGCAATGGCGCGGGCGGCGTCCACCAACTCGGTGCGAGCGCCGTAGCTCAAGGCGAGGTTCAGGGTGGTGCCGGTGTTTTGATCGAGTGACGCGATGGTGGCGTCGAGCTGCTCGCGGACAAATTTCGGCAGGCGATCCAGCTGGCCGATCGCACGCAGCCGGACGTTATTCTGGTTCATCTCCTGTTGCTCGGTTTTCAGGTAGCGGGCGAGGAACTTCATCAGCGTATTGACCTCCTCCTTGGGCCGGTTCCAGTTCTCGACGGAGAAGGCGTAAAGCGTGAGGTGCTGGATGCCGAGCTTGGAAGCGCAACGCAACACCGCGCGAACCGACTCGGCGCCGCGACGGTGGCCCTCCACTCGGGGCAGGTTGCGCTGGGCCGCCCAGCGGCCGTTGCCGTCCATGATAATGGCGACATGCGTCGGGAGGGCGGCCCCTGCCTGTTCACTGAGTTCTGTCGTGGCGTGGCTCATGCGCTTGGCCAAGCGGCCGCGTTTACAGGGTGATGGTCTGCGACCGGGCGGGGCCGACGGAGGCGTGGCTGAGCTTCGTGCCGGTCAGCTTGGCCAAAGCCTGCGCGTAGCGCCGGGCATTGGGCGGCAGTACCTTCCACGTGCGAATTTTATCGGTTGGCTTCTGCCAGCCGGGGAATGTCTCGTAGATAGCCCGGCACTTGGCCAACTGGCCCAGGTCGCTTGGCTGATGGTCGATCCGCTTGCCGCCGAGCGAGTAGCCGACACACACCTTGATCGAACCGAGCGTGTCGAGGCCGTCCAGGTTGGTGATCGCGAGGTCGGTGATGCCGTTGAGCATGGCCGCTTGCCGGACGGTGACCGCGTCAAACCAACCGCAGCGGCGCTCGCGTCCGGTGGTAGCGCCGTACTCGCGGCCCATGCCGTGCAGCAGGTCGCCGACGACGCGGTCCTCGGACGGCATCGGGCCTTCGCCGACACGGGTGGTGTACGCCTTGGCCACGCCGATTACGCGGTTGATCAGTGTCGGCGGAAGGCCGGAGCCGGTGCACATGCCACCCGCCGTGGTGTTCGACGACGTGACGTAGGGATACGTGCCGTGGTCGATGTCGAGGAACGTGCCCTGCGCGCCCTCAAAGAGGATGCGTTTCTTCGCCGCCGTGGCCTCGTGCAGGAGCTGTACGGTGTTGACCACGTACGGCCTGAGGCGGCGCGTGGCTTTGAGCACGTTCTCCATCGTGCGCTTGACAGGGAGCGGCTTTGCGCCGAGCGACTTGAGGAGAGTGTTGTTGTCCTTTATGGCCTGCTGCAGTTGCTCCCCGAATCGTTTTGCGTTGAGGATGCCGCCCAGGCGCAGGCCGTTGCGCGCGATCTTGTCGCCGTAAGCCGGACCGATCCCGCGCAGGGTGGTGCCGATTTTGCCCTTGCCCTTGAGTGCCTCGCGGGCGGCGTCAAGCGCCTTGTGGTACGGGAACACCATGTGGGCGGCGTCGCTGACGTGCAGCCGCCCAGCAGGGTCGATGCCGTTCTGCTTCAGCCCGTCGATCTCCTCGACCAGGCCGATGGGATCGATGACGACGCCGTTGCCGATGACGCAGGTGGTACGCCTGCGAAGGATACCGGAGGGGATGAGGTGCAGGATGTACTGCGTCCTGCCGACGATGACCGTGTGGCCCGCGTTGGCGCCGCCCTGGGCGCGCACGACAATGTCGGCCTGCCCGGTCAGGAAATCGATGATCTTGCCCTTGCCCTCGTCGCCCCACTGGGCGCCCACTAGAATGGTGTTCGACATCGGTCGTGCTGTTGAAGCGAAAAACCCCGAAGCCAAGCCCGGGGTTGTCCTTCATTAGCGCACGGACAGTAGTGAAACCGAGGACCGGTGTCAACGCTTGGCCAAGCGCTGGGGCTTATTTCATGTGCTGCTCGAGGAAGGCGTCCATCTCGCGGTAAAACTCGAAGACGTTTTTCTCGTTGCGGTAGCCGTGACCCTCGTTGGCCTTGATGATGAGCTTATTGGGGATGTTGTTCCGGTCCAGCGCGCGCTTGAGGATACGGCCGTGCTTGGGCGGCACCCGCCAGTCTTTCATGCCGTAGGCCATCAGCACCGGGGCCCGCACCTTGTCGATGTTGTTCTGGATGGATCGGGACTTGATCCAGTCCTTGTCCTTGCTCCGGTCGGCGATCATCACGGCGTCAATGGCATCGTTGATTTTTTTTGGGAGCGGGTATTCCTTGAGGATCAGGTCGATGTCGGTGACGCCGACGTAGTTGATGCCGCAGCGGTACAGTTCCGGCGTGAAGCAGAGGCCGGCCATCGTCGCGTAGCCGCCGTAGCTGGCGCCGTAGATGCCAACGCGCCCGGCATCGACAATGCTCTCGGCAATGAGGTGTTTCACGCCGTCGGTGATGTCGTTCTGCATGGCACCGCCCCACTCGCGGTAACCGGCGGTGCGCAGCCGGGTGCCGTAGCCGGTCGAGCCGCGGAAGTTCGGCTGGAACACGGCATAGCCGCGGTTGGCCAGGAACTGCACATCCCTGTCCCAGCCCCAGTAGTCGCGGGCGGACGGCCCGCCGTGCGGGTGGACGATGAGCGGGAGATTCTTGCCATCGCTGCCATTGGGGATGGTCAGGTAACCGTGGATGACCAGCCCATCGCGGGCGGTGTACTGGATGGACTTCATCGGCGACATCTTGGCGGGATCAATCCACTCCGCGAGGTCGAGCAACTTTTCCAACCCAGGTTTCTTTTTGTCGCTGATATCGAGCAGGTAGTAGGCGCCTATGGTCTTCTCGCTGTGCGAATGGAACAGGATGCGGTCCTCCTTCCTCGACCAGTTCTTGATGTCGTTGGCCATGCCGGGCAGCGCGTTGTCGATCATTGCCTGGTACTGCTGGTAATCCTTATCGAACCAGTAGGTCTGAGGGCGCTCGGCCTCGTAGCGCACACCGATCACCCTGTCGGTCTTGTCGGACACGATCGGCGACCCGGCCGGCACGTCAAACTTTGGATGCGCGAAGATCATCCGGCCCAGTTTCCTCGCCTTGAGGTCGAACTGGAACAGCGCCTTCTTGTCGCCGTTGGGGGCGGCGACGTAGAGGATGTCCGGGTTCTTTCCAAAGCCCAGCGGGGCGATGGCGGTCCGGAAGTCACCGGAATAAACCTCCTCCCAGTCCGACTTGGCGTCCCCACGGTGAAGGATCGTCCGTATGAGGCCATGCTGGGCAACCCCGATGCGGACAACTTTTTCGCGGTCGACTATGAACTGAAGAATATCACCCCGATTGAAGACAATCCGTTTTTCCTTCGCGGTAAGGGTGTTGAGCCGGACGATGTTCCCGTAGAAAGCACGATCCTCACGAAACCCGCCGCCGCCTTTGCGCACCTCGACCAAAATATACTCGTCCTCGTCCGTTAACGGGTCGAACAACTCCATCACCTTGAACACACGACTGCCAAATTCACGGGAAGTTTTGAAGGACGGATGGAGTACCTTCGGCTTGGAGCCGTCCCGGTTGACCGCGTAAAGGCCGCCGTTGGGAAAGTTGTTGCGATCCTTCATCCGGAAGATCAGGCGTTCGTTGCTGATCCAGTTGAAACTGTACACCTCGTTTTCATCCTCCTCGCTGCAGCCGAAGAGCTTTCGGTCGGAGAGGCGGATGGTGAGCAGGTTATTCTTGCCTTCGCGCGGGGCGATGGCGGCCAGCCATTTGCCGTCGGGGGAGAGGCGCATCCGACTGAATTCCGGATCCTTGAAAAAAGTCTCAACCGGGAGTTTCTCCGCTTGGCCAAGCGGGGTCAGCCAGGCCAAGGCCAGGCCAAGCGCAGCCGATCGCATGAAGGGGATGATGATTGTTTTCATTCGCTCAGGATGATCTGCCGTGGATCGTTATTCCCGACGGGGAGCGGACTGTACCGCCCCGCTTTTTGGCAAGGCGAACAAAAAAATCCTGCGGCCAAGCGACCACAGGATTTGATTTTGAATTGGTTGTTCGCCTTAGAAGCGGACAGTCGCTCGGGCGTAAAGGACGGTGCCCCACGGGTTGTGGCCAGCGGCATTGTACGCGTATCCCTCGGCCTCACTGTCTGACCAGGGCGGATCCTCGTCGGTGACATTCAGCGCCCCTACTGTGATTCGTGAGTTGTCTGTCAATTCATAGCTGGCCTGCAGGTCGAGCGTGGTGTGCTCGTCCACCTCTGAAACAACCCCGTAGAGTTGGTCGAAGCTGTCAATGTAGTTCACCGTGGCTCCTACACTGTACTTGTCATAATTCCACCACACTCCTAAACGACCACGCCACTCGGGCATATTGTAAAGACCGCTGTTTTCATCGAACGAATCGGTTGGCCGAGCCAAGTATTCGTAATCCAGATAAGCTGCATTTAAAAAGGCTGAGAAGTAACCAACCGAGGTGTCAATCCCATAGTCCAATTCTAAGTCAAGCGCCTCAATCTTCACCTCTGCCAAGTTCAAGTAGGAGTTATTGATGTGCTTAATGCTCCCAGGGATGCCTCCGTTGGGAATGTCGTCCTCACCCCACTCGGGATGATCCTCGGTTCCAAACTGGCCGTCAGGCCCGGGGTTATCAGCAGCCTTGTCAGCATCCGTCTGCGGGTTGCGGATAATG
>CAJWEP010000086.1 GCA_913030945.1 uncultured Verrucomicrobiota bacterium | reverse complement strand
GTGCCGGTGGACTCGCCGCTTGGCATTGCGGCTGGGCCGTTGCTAAACGGGAAGTGGCTGCTTTATTATGCTGCGCTTGGTTTTGACATTCTGACTTACAAAACCGTTCGCAGTCGGGAGCGTGCGTCGTACGGTTTGCCGAACCTGCAGCCGATTGATTGGGAGAGTGGCCCGGTGCCGGCCGAGGTGGGTGTAGCGGGTGAGATGCGCGGCAGTTGGGCGGTGTCGTTTGGGATGCCGTCGAAGCCGCCCCGGTTTTGGCAGGATGACGTGGCAGCGACGCGTTCATGCTTGGCCAAGGGCAAGTTTCTCAGCGTCTCCGTAGTTGCCACGGCAGAGGATGACTGGTCGATTGACGATCTCGCCGCCGACTACGCGCAATGCGCCCGGTGGGCTGCCGAGAGTGGAGCGGACGGGGTGGAGGCCAACTTCAGTTGCCCGAATGTCAGCAGCGCAGACGGCCAGCTTTTTCTCAATCCAACCGATGCGGGGATCGTGGCGGCCAAGCTGCGGGAGGTGATCCCGAACACGCCCCTGTTGCTGAAGGTTGGACATATCGCAAATCGGGAAACGGCACACGCGCTGCTGGAGGCGGTTGCGCCGTTTGCCGATGCGTTGGTGATGGTCAACGGAGTGTCGGCGAGGGTGCGGCAGCCAAGCGGTGAGTTGCTGTTTGACAGGCAATGCCGCGGAATTGCCGGGGAGGCGATTCGCGAGACGGTGCTTGGGCAGTTGGCCTTGTTTGATGGGGTGATCTGCGAGTTCGGCTTTGATGCGCGTTTGGTTGGGGTTGGTGGGCTTGGCCAAGCAGCGGATGTTCGTGCATGTCTCGATCGGGGCTGCGAGGCGGTGCAGTTCGCCACGGCGGCGATGGTCAATCCCGGTTTGGGCTTGGCCATTCGGCGGAAGGGGTTTTAATCGGGGCGATGACTCGACTGGGGCTTACGGGCGGAATCGGGATGGGCAAGTCCACGGCGGCGGAAATTCTGGCCAAGCGGGGTGCGAAGGTTTCCGACTCGGATCAGTTGGCCCGTGAGTTGGTCGAACCCGGCCAGCCGGCTCTGGCTGAAATCGTCGAGGTGTTCGGTGATGGCGTGTTGCGGGAGGACGGTTGGCTGGATCGGGCCAAGGTTGGCGAGTTGGTTTTCGGCGACTCGGCTGCCCGCGAAAAACTGGAGGGCATTCTGCATCCGCGGATTCGCGACGTGCGGCAGGCCCGGTTCGATGGCTGGGCGGCGGCCGGCGAGTGGCTGGCAGTGGCGGTGATTCCGCTGCTGTTTGAGACACGGGCCGAGGCGAGCTTCGACAGGATCGTGTGTGTGGCCTGCTCGCCGGAGGCGCAGCGGGAGCGCCTACGGGAGCGCGGGTGGAGCGACGATCAAATAAGCAGTCGGCTTGAGGCGCAGATGGCGGTTGAAGAAAAAATGAAGCGCTCGGATCATGTCGTCTGGACCGATGGAACGATCGAGGTACACGCCGCTCAGTGGGATGCGTTGTTGTCGTCCTGGGACGTGGAGGCCTGAACGTCGATCGGGGGTTCCTCAACCGGAATGTCCTTTTTACTCATCCCCGCCATGCGCAGAACCCAGGCCCCGTAGATCGTCCCGGCGATGCTGGAGGGGATGCCGGAAAGCACACCGGCAAGCAGGGCCTTGTTGAACGCCTGGCGCGCGGAATCGCGGTTCACCAGTGTTTCGATCAAAAAAACGCCCGCGCCGCTGGTGAGGAATGCCGCGGCGCAAATGAGCGGCGTCCCCGTGAACAGCGTGATGGCGTTTGCGCCAAAGAAGGCGTTGTCCACCAGAAACACCCAGAGGCCGCTCAGCTTGTGCAGAAATAGTTTCCGGCGTTTCTCGGCCTTTACTGGGAGTTTCGGCGGTTGATCCATTCTGGTGGTATCGATTATAAAGGCTCGCGGCCATCATATCCAGCATCGAGTTCGTGCCAGTGGGCGATGTCGTCCTCATCCTTCTCCCAGCACAAAAACACCTCGCGGGTGCCTCGCCGGGAGGGGAAGTCCACCAGGCCTCGGTCGGCATCCTTGACCTGGATTTCGTGTTTCTTGAATTCACCAAGGATGCCCTGGATGTCCGACAGGAGCTTGATGGACTGGTTGACCGAGTTGCCGCCGACGTCGGACTGGACGTTCATCATGCTGTCCACGCGCCGGCTGATGTCGGCGTACTCGTGCCGCAGTTGGTTCATTTGCTCCAGCCATTCCCTGACCTTGGGCATCATGGAGCGGGCTTCGGCGAGCGTGTAATGTTTCCTGTAGCGGTAGGCCATCACTCCTCCTTATTGGCGGGATGGAGTTTTTGGCGGATCACCTCGGTGGGGGTGATCTCGTAGGCGCGCTGCCAGGTGGCCGTGGCTTCGTCCGTCTGGCCAAGCTTGTGCAGCACGTTGCCAAGTTGCTCAAGCAGGTAGGCGTCGGGAGTGGTCATTTTTTTCTCCTGCTTGCGCAGGAGAGCAAGCGACGTCTCCCACTCGGCCCGTGCCTCGTCCGCCTGGCCAAGCTGATGGAGTGTGTCGCCGATGTGCTCGTGAATGGTGGAGTCCGGCTCGTCCATCATCAACTCGGCGGCGCGGCGCAACTCGGTGAGCGCCTCGCTGTGCTTGCCCTGCCGGTGGTAGAGCCAGCCGAGGCTGTCGACGTACGCGGCGTTGTCGGGGGCGAGTTCGTTGGCCCGGGTGATGTACTTGGCCGCCTCGTCTAGGTTGCGGTTGATGTCCGCCCACATGTAGCCGAGGTAGTTCATGGCGTTGTGGTATTCGGGGGACATCCCAATGGCCTTCTCGAAGGTGGTATGGGCCGTGTCGTACTGGCGGTTGCGCTCGTAGGCGGCGCCAAGCTGGAAATAGAAAAAGTGCGTGAGCCGGTTTTTCTCCGCGGCCTGGGCCAACTCCTCGGCCTCGAGCAGGTTCTCGATGGCTTTCGGGTATTGGTGGAGGGAACTGTGGGCGAGGCCGGCGTAAAACTTGTTGATGAAAGTCGGCTTGAACTGCTCGCCGGCCTTACGGAGCGTGGCGAGCGTGTCATTGGGCTTATTCTGGAACAGTTGCACGCCGGCGAGTTCGTAATAGGCCGGTTCGAACTTGGGGTTGATCTTGAGGACGGTCTCAAAGTGGGCGGCCGCCTCGTCGAGCTTGTCGAGGTCGCGCTTGATGCCGCCGAGCACGAACAAGGCGCGCTCGTTGGTGGGGCGCTCGCGCAGGATGGCCTCCAGTTGCTTGGTGGCGTCCTGGGTCTTGTCCGCCCGCAGGTAGAGATCGGCCAACTGCTCCCGGACGTTGAGCAGGCCGGGGTTGAGCTCGATCAACTGGATGAACAGCGCAATGGCCTTGTCGTTTTCGCCCCAAACCTTGTAGTAGTCGGCCAGGCGGTGAATGGTCAGTGGATTCTCCGGGTTGAGTGCGCTCGCCCTGTCGAGGCTGGTGATGATGCCGGACTTGATTTTGTCCATCTTAGCCCGGGCAGCCAGGCCGGTGTCGCGGTACAGGTCGCCGATACCCAGCCAGAATTCCGGCTCGCGTCCTTCCTTGGTGAGCGCGGTGTCGAGGACCTTGAAGGCGTCGTCGAAGCGCTTGGCTGCGGCGTGGAGCTTGGCCAGGCCGCGAATCGAGATGAGGGTCGGGTGCGGGCTGGCCAGGGCGGTCTCGAAGGCGGCGATGGCCTCGTCGGGCTGGCTGGCCTGCTGGTAGGCAAGACCGAGCCACTCGTGCGTCGTCACCGATTCCGGGTTGGCCGTTTGGCCAAGCCGAAGAATTTCAATGGCCTTGTCGGTTTTTTTTCTTTGCAGGAAACGCTGTGCGGCCCGGGTGACCACGGTTTCCTGCGAGGGATCGGCCTTAGCGGCGGCCTCGAGGTGCTTGAGGGAGTCGGACGGTTTGCGGCGAAACTCGAGGCTGCGGCTGGTCAGGTAATGGGTGAGCCCCTCGACACGATTCCGGAATTCAGGGCTTGCCGGAGTGGTGTCCTCCTCGATGTTGAGGCCGTGAACGCCGGAGGGGACGCCGGGGCGCGGTTTGGCCATCGGTGAAGTCGAGCAGCCGGGGCCGAGCCACATCAGGGTCAGCCCGAGGAACAGTCTCGTTTGTGAACCGCGTCTCATGGTCGGGGGTTCACCCGGAACAGCACCGGCGCCAGCCTGCCGGTTACTTCTGCCAGGTGCGCTTCTTGTGGCGATTAGCGCGGGATTTTTTCTTGCGCTTGTGCTTGTTGATCTTCGCTTTGCGGCGTTTCTTCAGTGAACCCATGTATGTCTTGTTTCTGTTGTTTCTTTCTTAGTCAAATAAATTAATGAACAACCTTGTTGAGCGGGTACTCAATGATGCCCTCGGCTCCGGCGATCTTGAGCGCCGGGATGATCTCCCGCGCGACAACTTCCTCGATGACGGTCTCGACCGCCACCCAGCCGCCGCCACTCAGGCCGGAAACGGTTGGATTACGCAAGGCGGGCAGTTTTTTCAACACCTTTGAGAGGTTTTTTTCCTCGATGTTGAACTTCATACCGACCCGGATCTCGGCGTCGAGCGCACCGCGCAGGAGCATGGCGATGGTCTCGATCTTGTTGCGCTTCCAGTCGTTCTTCCAGGTTTGGCGGTTGGAAATCAGGCGAGGGGTGGAGATGAGCAGCTCGTCGATGATCCGCAGTTTGTTGGCCGCCAGGCTCGAGCCGGTCTCGGTGACCTCGACAATGGCATCGACCAGCTCGCGGGCCTTCACCTCGGTGGCACCCCACGAAAACTCGACGCTAGCCTTGACGCCGTTTTTGCGCAGATACCTCCGGGTGAGGTTCACGACCTCGGTGGCGACACGCTTGCCTTTCAGCCCCCTGACGCTCCTGATGGGCGACTCCTCCGGCACGCACAGAACCCAGCGCGCGGGGCGGCGAGTGGCCCGGCTGAAGAGCAACTCGGCCACCTCGTGCACCTTGGAGCCGTTCTCCATGATCCAGTCCAGCCCGGTGATGCCGCAGTCGAGGTAGCCCAGTTCGACGTAGCGGCTGATTTCCTGTGCGCGGATGAGGCGTATCTCGATCTCCGGATCGTCCACGTACGGTACCAGTGAACGGCTGCTGACGCGGATGTTGAATCCAGCCTTGGCCATCTTCTCGATGGTCGGTTTCTCCAGGCTGCCCTTGGGCAGTCCGAATCGTAGGAGTTTTACTTTACTCATGGATTTGCCGCCGCGCGGCCTGATTGGCCCGGGCCCGGGCACAGCACTTGGCCGATTGCTTCACCCGGGTGGCCGGGTTGAATCGCCATGTCCTGCGCGGCAGTTTGATGTTCAATTTCAATTCAGTTCTCCAAGCGGAGTGTTCAAATACGAATCTCACCGTTGAACAAACGGGCGAGTGTTCGCGGATAAAGTTTGTGCTCCTCTTGCTGGATGCGCTGGTGGAGCGTAGCAGCGGTGTCGTCCTCAATCACCGGCACAACGCCCTGTGCCAGAATGGAGCCGGTGTCGATGCCGTGATCCACCATGTGAACCGTGCAACCGGTGACTTTCACCCCGTAGTCGTGCGCCTGTTTCCAAGCCTCCAGCCCCGGAAATGCGGGCAGCAAAGAGGGGTGAATATTAACGACTTTTTTCTCGAATGCACGCAGAAAATCACCCTTCAAAATTCGCATGAAACCGGCCAGGGCCACCCATTCCGCGCCGGATTCACGGAGGGCGGCGACGTAGGCCGCCTCGGCGTTCCTGTCCAGCTTGGTTCGAAATGGCCCCGGCTCGATGAACCGGGCCGGCCGGTTGAACTCCGTCGCGTGCTCGAGAATCCCGGCCCCCTCAATGTCGCTGGCCACCAGCACTATCTCCGCCGGCAACGACCCGTCGGCGCAGGCCTTGGCCAGCGAGACGAAATTCGAGCCCTTGCCGGAGCCGAGCACGGCCAGTTTGGTTTTGTCACTCATGCGGTTTGTCCCAAGCGGACGTGGCGCAGGCTAAACCAAGCGCTTGGGCAAGGGGAGTTTGAACTTATGATCTTTTGTTCTGTTCCATTTCCAGCGCGCGAGGGAAGAGCACATTGTTTTCCTTGTGAATGTGCAGGTGGAGATCGCGCTCCAAGTGAGCTATGGCATTCAGCATAGCGCGGTAGGAGTTGCAGGCTCCATCGGGGGGAGTGAAGCCGTCTGTCAATTCGCGGAGTCTTTCAAGTGCGGCGCCAGCTTGGCTGTGTTCTGATTCCATCTGATGAATGGGATTGGCAAGTGAGCCGCAGTGGAACGTTGGGGCGGTGTCGCTCGCATCCAGTTGCCGCACTAAAGGGAAAAGAATTTGCTCCTCCTTCATCATGTGGTCTGAGAGTTCAGCGATCAGCGCCCGGCAGGTTTCACTCACCTGATGAAGGCGGGGATTTTGATCGCCGTGAACGGATGCCACTTTGCTAGTCAATTCGTTCAGCCGGGAGAATTCCGAACGTAAGTAGGCGTGGTGTGTCTGCTCGATGTGGTCAGCCAGTTCAGTCAGCGCCATGACAGCCGTGTCTGCAACAGGCTCAGTTTGAGGGGGCTGTGCCAATGTGGCGAGTACGGACTGCGGCTCCAGTCCCTTGTCCCTGCAGGCATCGCCCAGGGTCTTTTTGCCTCCGCAGCAGTAGTCGATGCCGATGTTCTCAAATACGCTTGCAAGCGCCGGGCACCCTGCCACGATATCGCCGACTGTGCTGTCAAGTTGTGGTTCGTTCATGATTGGTCGGTCGCATTTTGCATGCATGTGGGCATGCTCTACATCAGGCAGTCTGCTTCGTCGAGTTCAGAGAACAACTTCAGCCTCCACGCCGCTTGGCCAAGCTGCTAGCCTGTCCGCCGTCGAATGAAATTATCCCTCGAGTTGACCGTGGTCACCCGGCCGGAGTGGGTCGATGCCGTGATGGCGGACCTGCCGTCGTTCCTGCAGGACCACGCCGACTGCGAGCGCAAGGCCTCGGCGCTGGTGATGAGCCTTGTGGCCAAGTACCCGGATCGGCTCGAAATCATCCCGGAGTTGATCGCTACCGGGGTCGAGGAGTTGGAGCATTTCCAGCAGGTGTACGAGGTGATGCGGCAGCGGGGCATTCCGCTGGTCAAGGAGATTCCGAAGGACCCGTACATCACGGCGCTGATGAAGCTGTTGCACACCGACCCGCTGCGCCGCTTTCTCGACCGATTGCTGCTAGCGTCGATCATCGAGTGCCGGGGCGCGGAGCGTTTTCGGCTCGTGTCCGAGGTGCTCGGCGACGACAGGGATCTGCAAAAATTTTACCACGATCTATGGGTCTCTGAGTCGCGGCACGGGCATATTTTTGTAGGGATGGCGCTTGAGTATTTTGAGAAGGAGCACGTGTACGGGCGGCTGGGCGAATTGAATGAAGCCGAGGGCTGTATCGTCGATGGACTGGAACTCCGCCCGGCAATTCATTGAGGAAATGAAAATGATCTTAGAGACGAACAGTTCCCGCTTGGCCAAGCGGGGCTTTACGCTGATTGAGTTGCTGGTGGTGATCGCGATCATTGCCATCCTCGCGAGCCTGTTGCTTCCAGCGCTGGCCAAGGCCAAGGCGGCCGGGAAGCGCGCCTCTTGTCTCAACAACCTGCACCAAATCGGCCTGGCGGTTCAAATGTACGCGGAGGATTACGAGGGGAAAATACCACGCGGCAACAACGTGCTATGGTTCTTGGTTTACATGCCGTACATGCCCGAGGGAGGCATGGAAAAGGACTTTCGGAGTGTGAAGATCTACCGTTGTCCAAGCTACCCGAACAAGAAGCAGGTGATTTGTTACGTGGACAGTTCCTGGTCGTTCCGGAGCACCCGCGACAATATCGGCTTCGAGATCAACGACCCCACGCCACTCGATAATTTTCAGCGCCCGACCGAGACGATTTACATCGCCGACAACGAGGACGGTCACTGGCGGGGGATCGTGACCGGCCTTGGTGATTCGGACATCCGGCGTCACGACGTCTGGCATCCGACGCACATTTCCAGTTCCAAGCAGACCGATCCGACCCATGGCCGGCGGGTCTCCAACAAGCGCCACAACGGCGGCCCCAATGTGCTCCACTATGCCGGGAACGCCGGCTGGATGAAGGCGGATCAAATGACCGTCGACATGTGGCGAGAAAAGTGGAAGTGACTTTACACCATGAAAACCAAACAAGATAAAACAGGGATGACACGTCGGCGATTCATCGGCGTGAGCGCAACGGCCACCTTCAGCTTTCAGGTCGTGCCGAGCCGCGTCTTCGGCGCGAACAGCCGCCTTGCTGTCGCCGGCATCGGTTCCGGAGGCAAGGGGCGTGCGGACATCACCGGGGCGACCAAGGCCGGGGCCGACATTGTCGCGCTGTGCGACGTTGACGAGTCCCGAGCCGCTGCAATGTTCAAGACCCACACCAAGGCCAAGCGCTTCACCGATTTTCGCGTAATGCTCGAGAAGATGGGCGGCAGCATCGATGCCTGCACCATCTCCACGCCGGACCACACCCACGCCGCGGCCACCTCGATGGCGATGAAGATGGGCAAGCATTGCTACACACAGAAGCCGTTGACCCACGACGTGTACGAGGCGCGTCACCTGACCCGCTTGGCCAAGCGCACCGGCGTAGCCACGCAGATGGGCAACCAG
Organism: uncultured Verrucomicrobiota bacterium; assembly: GCA_913030945.1. Classification (GTDB taxonomy): domain Bacteria; phylum Verrucomicrobiota; class Verrucomicrobiia; order Limisphaerales; family UBA1096; genus UBA1096. The sequence goes on along the minus strand of CAJWEP010000086.1, from coordinate 3,200 downwards.
GCACATGCCGGCGAGCCGATCCGCCGTGCGGTGGAGCTCGTGCGCGCCGGGATCATCGGCAACGTCACCGAGGCTCACATTTGGACCAATCGCCCTATCTGGCCGCAGGGCATGAAGGCCCGCCCGGCCAAGGTTGACGTGCCCAAGGGATTGGAGTGGGATTTGTGGCTTGGCCCCGCGGCGCACCGTCCGTACGGCGAAGGGTACGTTCCGTTCTCGTGGCGCGGCTGGTGGGACTTCGGCACCGGCGCACTCGGCGACATGGCCTGCCACATCATGGACATGGCCTGGTGGAGCCTTGAACTGGGCGCGCCCACAAGCGTCAGCGCTCGGCACGGCGGCAACACCGTGGAGAGCGCGCCCAATTGGGCGGTCATCGACTACCGGTTCGGCTATCGCGGCAGCCGTCCGCCGGTGAAGCTTGTCTGGTACGACGGAAAAAGGAACGGCGTCCAAAACGCGCCCTCGCTTGAGACCACCGGCGGCGTCCAGATGATCGGCAAAGGGGGGAAGGGTTACGGCTCCGTGTTGATTGGGGACAAGGGCAGGATGTTCTTCAGTCGCAGAGGCACCGGCTGGAGAATCACCGGGCGCGACGCGGATGAAGTGAAACAGATAGAGGCCAGCACGCCGAGAACCCTCCCTCGCACCGAGGGCAACTACGTCGAGTGGGTGAACGCCGCCACCGGCAATGGTCACAAGCCATTGAGCCGGTTCGAGATCGCCGGGCCGTTCACCGAGATGGTGCTGCTTGGCAACTTGGCCATCCGCGCCGGCGAGCCGGTGCAATGGGACGCCAAGGCGCTGCGCTCAACCAACAGCGAAAAGGCCAACGGCTACGTACGCCGCGAATACCGCCAAGCTTGGAAGCTCTGAGGCTTAAGTTTGGCCAAGCGGAGGTGGTGCTGACCCGAAACGAACATTGACGGTGGCGAGTCATATGAACAGCATCCTTCGCATGGAATATCCCTCGCAAGCCAAGCCGAAGCGGGCCTTCACACTGATCGAGTTGCTGGTGGTCATCGCGATTATTGCGATACTCGCCGCGCTGCTTCTGCCGGCCTTGGCCAAGGCCAAGACCAAGGCGCACGGCATTGCCTGCATGAACAATTCCAAGCAATTGATGCTCGCATGGCGCATGTACGCCGAGGATAACGACGACGGCCTGGTTTCGTCCAAGGAAGGGATGCGAACGGGCCGGCCTTGGGCCGGGCCGCGCTGGGTGTTCGGCTGGCTCGACCTGCCGTCGAGCGGTGCGGATGATGTGCTGCCGGAGATTGCCATCAAGACGAGTCCGCTCTGGGAGTATTGCGGCAACTCCACCCAAATTTGGCGTTGTCCGGCCGATACGACCACAGGCAAATGGAATGGCAGAACACTGCCGCGAGTGCGGAGCATGTCGATGCAGTGCTGGATGGGTGGCCCCGGCTGGGGCGGCGCGGGCATGGGGTCGCGCCAACCGGACAGTGGGCCGTACCGGGTGTTTGTGAAGCAGCATCAGATTGTCGATCCCTCGCCGTCCGAGGCAATGGTGTTGCTGGATGAGCGGGAGGACAGCATCAACGACGGCTATTTCGCGGTGGACATGACCGGCTATCCGGACAAGCCAAAGGCGATGATGCTGGTGGACTACCCCGCCTCGTACCACAACAATGCCGCCGGGATCGCCTTTGCCGACGGGCATTCGGAAATCCACAAGTGGCTCGACTCCCGGACGATCCCGCCGCTGACCAAGGGTCGGGAATTGAAGCTCAACATTTCCACACCGGACAACCCCGACATGTTGTGGATGCAGGAGCACAGCAGCGACCTTGTCAGCCGATGAAGCGGCATATCATCGGGCTGCGACTGGCGATGTGCCTCGGCACCTGGCTTTGCGGGCACGGTTCGGTGCTGGCCCAGCGCAGCAGCGGGCCGCTCTTTTCCTTCGGCGTGATTGCCGACTGCCAGTACTGCAATGTCAAGGTGCCGAAGACGGCGACGCGTCAGTACGCGTTGTCGCCAAAAAAACTGACGGCGTGTGTTGAGCACCTGAACCGCCTCGACCTGCAGTTCGTCGTGCACCTCGGCGACTTCATCGACCGCGACTTCAAGAGCTTTGCGGACGTGGCGCCGATCTATGACAATCTCAAGGCCGACCATTACCACGTCCTCGGTAATCACGACTTCGAGGTGGCTGATGACCTCAAGGCCAGGGTGCCCGCGGCGCTTGGCCTCAAATCCCGGTACTACCAGTTTCGTTATCACGGGTATCGCTTCATTGCGCTGGACGGCAACGACGTCAGCCTGCACGCCTATCCGACCCGTGATCCGCGACACAGGGCGGCCGAGGCAGTTCACCGGAAACTGCCAGACGGCACGCCAATCTGGAACGGGGCCGTTGGTCAGGCGCAACTTGACTGGCTGAAAAAAACGCTCGGCGAGGCCAGGCAGGTGGGGGAACGGGTGGTCCTGTTCTGCCATTTCCCCGTGTATCCGGAGAACGTCCACAACCTGTGGAACGCCGCCGAAGTGCTGGCCGTGGTGCGGGAGAGCCGGAGTGTGGTGGCGTACATGAACGGCCACAATCACGACGGCAATTACGGCCGCTTGGCCAAGCGGCACTTCGTGACATTCAAGGGGATGGTGGACACGGAGGAGACAGCCTATGCCGTCGTTCAAGTCCACAAGGATCGGCTGGAGATCACCGGGTTTGGGCGGCAGAAAAGCATGACCCTGCCGTTCGCCGGAAATGGCGATTAGTGGGCCGCCTTGGGCAGCGGCTCCTCCTCAAACTGCCCGTGGTCGCGGAACTTGTTGTAACGCTCGTCGAGTCGTTGTTTCAGCGGCATGCGCTTGAGCACCTTGAGGTGCTTGAGCAGGTGCTTTTTCAGCGTGGCCGCTGTGGCTTCCGGGTCGTTGTGTGCCCCGCCCAGCGGCTCCGGGATGATCTCGTCCACAAGACCGAATTTTTTCAAATGCTCGGAGGTGATCTTCAGGGCGTCGGCCGCATCGGGTGCGGCGGCGCGATCCTTCCACAGGATGGAGGCGCAGCCTTCCGGGCTGATGACCGAGTAATAGGCGTTCTCGAGGATGAGAACGCGGTCGGCTACGCCGATGCCGAGCGCTCCGCCGGAGCCGCCCTCGCCGATGACCGTTGCGATGACCGGCACCTTGAGCGTCATCATTTCGCGCAGGTTGACGGCGATGGCCTTGGCGAT
>CAJWEP010000085.1 GCA_913030945.1 uncultured Verrucomicrobiota bacterium | reverse complement strand
AATGCATCCGGCCTAACCTACCACGCCGGACGCGACAGCCTGTTCGTCGTGCTCGACTCGCCGCAGCGGATCGTTGAGTTGGGCCTCGACGGTTCCTTCAAACGTAAAATCAACCTCAACAAGTTCGACGACACCGAGGGCATCACATGGTTGGGCGAAAACCAGTTCGCCTTGGTCGAGGAGGCGCGCGGCAACATCGTCCTTATCGAACTCGAGCCCAAGGACGGTGGCGTCAGCTGGAAAAAAGCAAGAAGGCTCACGACCGACATCAAGGTCAACCTCACCAATGGTCTCGAGGGCATCGCGTACGACCCCTTGGCCAAGCGCTACTTCGTCGCCCGCGAAAAACGCTCCCCGGCCGTCTTCAAAATCATCCCGCCCAAACCGGAAAGCGACGCGCCCCCGATCTCCATCCTGATGAGTCTCGCCGGCCGCGGCTTGCGCGACATCTCCGGCCTTCACTACGACGCCAAGCGTGAGCGGCTGCTCATCCTCAGCCACGAGTCGGCCTGCATCGTTGAGGCGAACAAGTACGGCATCGAGACAAGCCGCCTGCTGCTGCGCGGCGGCAAGTCCGGCCTCAGCCGCACCATCTTCAAGGCCGAGGGCGTCGCGCTCGACAAGCGCGGCGCGCTATACGTCGTCAGTGAGCCGAACTTGCTGTATGTTTTCGAAAAGACGAAACCTCAGCCGCAGAGTTCAGGTGGCAAGGAGTCAAGGTGATCCTGTCCACTATTCATCACCAAGTGCGACTCCCGAATAAGGATTGAGTCTGATTTCAGTTGTTCGTTTGTTTTGCCGGAAACCGGCCACACTGCTTGGACTGGATTCCAAAAGAACCCTGATTTTCAGGCGTCCATCCACGGTCAAACTGACCGTCTTGACCTGTCCCGAGAGATTGAATGCGACGATTGTTTCCCTGCCCGTAAGTTCCCGGCGGTAGGCCAGGGTCATGTCGTTGTCGTTCGCTAGGACGAACTCCAGTCCACCTCCAACCAACTCGCGCCGTTTTTTTCGAAAGGCAATGAGTGTCTTGTAATAGTCTCGCAGCTCGGTGTCGGGCTTCACGGTAATTGGCTCGTGGCGCAGGCCGTCCGGCGTGAACACCTGCGGGCGATGCGGGATGTCGTCCCAGATGACCGGCTTGCGGCAGTCGGGATCGTCGGCACCCCACATGCCGAGTTCATCGCCGCTCCAGATGTGCGGCGCGCCGGTGTAGGTGAACTGGTGCAGCAACATCATCCGCATCTCGCGGACGACAGCTGTACCGGGCGGGCCGAGGTGGAGATCCGTGTTTTTGCGCACACCCATCCGGAACTTGTACTTGTGCTTGTTTTGAAACGAGGTGCCGAACCGCGGACTGTCGTGGCTCGCGACGAGGTTCATCAGGTTTTGGGAGAGGGACTGACTGTATCCGGCGTACACCCGATTCATCTCTGCGACGAAGCCGCTCGGTTTGAAGCCTCCGTTGGCCTGAGCGAACAACCGCCGGGCCGGCTTGTACCATTGGTAGTGCATGACCGAGTCGAAAATATCGCCCTGCAGAAATGGCCGCGGATCCATCAACTGATCCGGCCACTTGGTCCACCACGCCTCGCCAAGCAGCAGCGCCTCGGGATTGATCCCGCGGACAAACTTGCGGTAGTCGCGCCAAAACCCGAGCGGCACATGCGTGGCAACATCGAGCCGGAACCCGTCCACTCCATCACCGGAGTCACCGTCCCCGTTTGGATCCAGCCAGCGCCGGGTAACGTTGAAGATATGCGCCTTCACCCCCGGTTGCAGATCGCCCTCGAAGGTGTAACCTTTTCGTTTGTCCACCACGTTCACCTTTTTGAGTTCCGGCAGCGTCTTCACACCAAGCCAACCCTCGTAGTAGAACTCGTCCTCCGGCGTTTTGGGGTCGTCAAACGAAATGATGTCGTACCAATCCCGGAACCGGCTCTTGGCTTGGTTTTTCCTGAGATCCTCCCACGCCCAGAACGTGATGCCGGTGTGGTTCCACGAGTAGTCCACGATCAACCGCATGCCGCGGCGATGCACCTCGCGGATGAGTTTCAGGAACAACCGGTCGGCGGCCGTCCAGCGCCATGTTGCCGGGTCAACCGGCTCTTCCGCGTCGATGATGGCGGTATCGCCGTCTGGGTCCGGCCCGAAGGTGCGGTCGATGTGCCGATAATGACGCGCGTCGTACTTGTGGAGTGACGGGGAATCATTGAGCGGATTGAAATAGATGGCTGTGATCCCCAGATCCTGCAGATAATCCAGCTTGTCGAGCACGCCCTGTAGGTCGCCGCCGAAACGCCGGGCCGCTGCCAGTTTGTGAAAGTGCCCCTCCTCGCCCTTGGCCCAATCCTCCTGCTCGTACCAGTCCTGATTCCACGGCGTCACCTCCCAGTTGGCCGGCACATAACCGGGATAGGCGCCCTTCATGAACTCCGGCTTGGGATCATTGGAGGGATCGCCGTTCCGAAATCGCTCGACAAAAATCTGGTACCAAATCGCCTCCCGCGCCCAGCCCGGTGGCTCGTCGAACGGCGACGACGACGGCCGCGCTTGGCCAAGCGAAAACCAGGCGAAACAGCACGCCAACCAAGCTGCTGATTTCCACGAGACTGACGGCATCGTTTCGTCAGTCACTCATCCGCTCGATAAGGCCGGTGGTCGATTTCCCGGGAATAAATGGGATGATCACGATCTCGCCACCGCCAGACTCCACTGCAATGCGCTCGCCGGCGTCCAACGTTTCCGGCGTGTAGTCGCCGCCCTTCACGTAGACATCCGGCTTGGCCAAGCGCAGGAATTCCTCGGCGCGTTTCTCCGGGAAGATCGCCACTGCCCCGACGGATTCCAGTGCGGCGAGCACCAGTGCGCGGTCGGCCTCGGGGTTGAGCGGCCTGCCTGGCCCCTTGAGCTGCCGGACGGAGTCGTCGCCGTTGCAGCCGACGAGCAGCATGTCGCCCTGCGCGGCAGCCTGCTCGAGGTAGGTGACATGTCCGACATGGAGCAAATCGAAGCAGCCATTCGTCACCACCAGCCTCTTGCCGGCCTCGCGCAACGACTCACGCCAGGCGGGCAATTGCTCCAGCGAAACGATTTTCTCACGTGCACTCATGCCAGGCGGAAGCTACACCCGGCCGGCTCAATAGCCAATCGCCGCGCCGTCCTTCCGAGCTTCCGAGCCGCCGTGGAGCAGGCCGGTCTTGTAGTCGATGCGGATCGCCTGATAGCCGCCACCGGCACCGCCGAGAGAGACGTTGTGGCCTCGCTTTTTCAGCTCGTTCACCACTTCGTCGCTGACCCCACTCTCGACGATCAACCGCCCGCCGTCGGACATAATATCGCCGGTGGGCGTGTCGGAGCCGTCGTGTCGGACGCGCGCGGCGTCCGAAGCAGCCTGTACGTTCATGCCGTGATCGATGATGTTGACGAGCACCTGCGCGTGACCCTGCGGTTGCATGTCGCCGCCCATCACACCGAACGACAAAAACGGTTTGCCGTCCTTCGTCACCATTGCCGGAATGATCGTGTGGAACGGCCGCTTGTTCGGCTCGAGCCGGTTGTGATGGTTTTCGTCCATCGCAAAAAGAGTCCCGCGATTCTGCATAGCGAACCCCACGTTGCCCGGCACATGGCCGGAGCCGAAGCCATAATAGTTACTCTGGATCAGCGACACGACGTTGCGATCCCTGTCCACGGCGGTCAGGTAAATCGTATCGCCCTTGGCCAGGCGAGGATCTCCCGCTGGCACACGCTGCGCCGCCTTGGCCATGTCGATGCGCTTGGCCTGCCGCTTGGCGTACTGCTTGGAGATCAGCTCGGCGATCGGCAGGTTTTTCTCCACCTGCGGGTCGGCGTAAAACTTGGCCCGGTCGGCGAACGCCAGTTTCTTCGCCTCAGTGTACAGGTGAATGAAGTCGGCTGAGTTGTGGCCCATCGCTGCGATATCATGCTGCTCGAAGATGTTCAGGATTTGCAGCGCGGCGATGCCCTGTCCGTTCGGCGGCAGTTCCCACACATCGTAGCCTCGATAGCTGGCGCTGACCGGCTCAACCCAGTCAGCAGTGTGCTGCTTTAGGTCACGCAGCGTGACCAGGCCGCCGACCGATTCGCTGTAGCGCGCGATCTCCTCGGCAATCCAGCCCTCGTAAAACGCCTTCGCCCCCTCCCTGCCGATGGCGCGATAGACCTTGGCCAAGTCACGATTCGTCATGCGCTCGCCTTCCCTCGGCGCCTTGCCATTTTTGAGAAATGCGCGGCTGGCGGTCGGCGTTTTGCTGAGGATCGCCTCGCTGCCTCTCCAGTAGCCGGCGATGATCTGTGTCACGGGGAAGCCGTCCCTCGCATAACGAATCGCCGGCGCGAGCGACTTTGCCAGCGGCTGTTTGCCAAAACGATCGTGCAACGCCTGCCAGCCGGAGACGCAGCCCGGAACCGACCAACTGAGCGGCCCCTTGATCGGGATGCGGTCGTGCCCGCGCTCACGGATCAATTCCCGTGAAATGCCGAGCGGTGACCGGCCACTGGCGTTCAGGCCGTAAAGCTTCCGCAACTTGGCGTCCCACACGATGGCAAACAGGTCACCACCGATGCCGCAGCTCATCGGCTCCACCACGCCAAGCACGGCGTTGGCCGCAATGGCAGCGTCGATCGCATTGCCGCCGCGCTTGAGAATGTCCACCCCGGCCTGTGCAGCTAGCGTGTGGCTGGTGGCGACCATGCCGCTGGGCGCCATCACCACCGAGCGACTGAGCTTGGGATCGCCGTACGGCCGGTCGTAACCGGCACCCATCATTTGTGAATTGGCCATGACTGGAAAAAGCAACAGCAGGGCCAAGCGCTTGGCCAAGCGCCGGTGCGTGATGCCGGCTTGGCCCGTTTGGGGGTGATTCAAGTAACGCATGGATTCGACGCGCATTGTCGGCACATTCGCTTGACCAAGGCAAGCCGGACGCGTTTTAGGATTGCCATTCGCCTAGCCAAGCGGGAGAAAACCGCGCGCCGATGACGCACTCCGAACAGCTCTGCCAGTTTGATGCCCTGCTGCAACGAGACGAGCCGATGCTCGCGCTCGCGCCGATGCAGGACGTCACCGATCTGCCGTTTTGGCGGGTGATCGCTGGGCGCGGTGGGGCGGATGTGTATTTCACGGAATACTTTCGTGTGCACGCAGACTCGCGGCTGGAAAAACCGATCCTGCGATCGATCACCGAGAACCCCACCGGCCGGCCGGTTGTCGCGCAGATGATCGGCAACAGCATTCCCGACCTCGTGCGTACCGCGCGCGAACTGCAGCAACATCCCATCGCGGGCGTCGACCTGAACCTCGGCTGCCCCGCGCCGATCGTTTACAAAAAGTGCGCCGGCGGCGGCCTGCTGCGCGAGCCGGAACGCATCGACCGCATCCTTGGCGCGCTGCGCGAGGCGATCGAGACACGCTTCACCGTCAAGACGCGCATCGGCTTCGACAACGCTACGGTGTTTGACGACTTGCTGCCCATCTTCGCGCGACACAATCTCGACCTGCTTACCGTCCACGGGCGCACGGTGAAGGAGATGTATCGCAGCGCTGTGCATTACGACTTCATCTCGCGAACGGTCAAGGCGATGGACTGCCCGGTCTTGGCCAACGGCAATGTGTACTCCGCGGCCAAGGCGGAGTCGGTGCTAAGCGAGACCGGCGCGCACGGCCTGATGATCGGGCGCGGCGTCATTCGCAACCCGTGGCTGTTCACGCATATTCGCCAGCACCTGCGGGGCCAAGCCCTCACGCTGCCAAGCGGCCGCGACGTCCTCGACTACATCACCGACTTGTTTGAGATGACTGCGCCGCCGAATTTCATCGAAAAAAGCCAAGTGCAAAAAATGAAGAAATACATGAACTACTTAGGCTTGGGCGTGGATGCCGATGGCCTGTTTTTGCACGACATCCGCCGCGCCCAAACCAAGGACGACTTTTTCGCCATCTGCCGCGAACACCTCGACCATGACGTGCCGATGTCACTTGAGCCCTTCTCGCCCGAGCTAAAAACCACCGATGTCGTCGCCGGTTGCCACACTTAAACCAAGCGCTTGGCCAATGGCCGGAATCCGCAATTGCGTGAGGGACGGCTAACGGATATTATATCCCGGCTGCAATGACTCTGACTGAAAAAATATTGGCCCGGGCAGCGGGCAAAACCGAGGTGAACGCCAATGACAATGTTTGGGTGAACGCCGACCTGTTGATGACGCACGACGTCTGCGGCCCCGGCACGATTGGAGTGTTCAAGCGCGAGTTTGGCGAGGATGCCAAGGTTTGGGATGCCAACAAGATCGTTATCATTCCCGACCACTACATTTTTACCTCCGACTCGCTGTCCAACCGCAACGTCGACATCCTGCGCGACTTCGCCAAGACGCAGGGGCTGCCGTATTTCTATGACGTGATCGATGACGAGGACGACAAATGGAAGTTCGACGCATCGCAGGGGCTGCTCAAGCGCCAGTACGGGTCCCGCTACGCGGGGGTCTGCCACACGGCCCTGCCGCAGAAGGGGCACCTTCGGCCTGGCGAGATTCTGTTCGGCACCGACTCGCACACCTGCATGGCCGGCGCATTCAACCAGTTCGCCACCGGCATCGGCAACACCGACGCCGGCTTCGTGATGGGCACCGGCAAACTGCTCATCAAGGTGCCGGAGACAATGCACTTCCGGCTCGAGGGCGAACTGCAGCCAGGCGTCATGGCCAAGGACATCATCCTGCACGCGATCGGCGAGATCGGCTTCGACGGGGCGACCTACCGCGCGATGCAGTTCGACGGCGAAGGCGCGTCCGGCTTGTCGATGGACGACCGCATGACCGTGGCCAACATGGCGATCGAAGCCGGCGGCAAGAACGGGATTTTTGAGTACGACGAAAAAACCGGCGCGATGGTCGACGAGCGAACCCAGCTCAACGGCACCAAGAGCGACTACGAGTCGGTCGAGCGCGATGCCGAAGAGACGTTTGTTTACGACTCGACGATCGACCTGGATGCACTCGAGCCGACCGTGGCGTGCCACCCCGATCCCGGCCAGCGCAGGCTCGCCCGGGAGATGACCGACATGAAGCTCGACCGCGCCTACATTGGATCCTGCACCGGCGGCAAGACGAGTGACTTTCTGGCATTCGCCGAGGTAGTTCGCGGCCAGGAGGTTAGTATCGACACCTTTGGCGTGCCGGCCACGCCAGAAATCGTCAACGACCTGCAAACAACCGAGTGGGACGACAAAAATGTTTGGAGCATCCTCACCGACGCTGGTGTATGCATGACCGAGAATGCCGGCTGCTCCGCCTGCCTCGGCGGGCCGGTCGACACATTTGGCCGGATGAACGAGGGCGGCCTGAAGTGCATCAGCGCCACGAACCGCAACTTCCCCGGCCGCATGGGCAGCAAGGAGAGCGAGGTGTACCTGGCCAGCCCGGCCACGGTCGCCGCCAGCGCCCTCGCCGGCCACGTCGCCGACCCGCGAGATTACCTGAATTAATACAGCCAATTTTTCCCTCATCCGCTTGGCCAAGGGCTAGGCGGTTTTTTTTTTGCCTTGGCCAGGGCGAATGTGCTAGAATTCAGCCAACCCCCCAATGAAAACGATCCCCCTGGGAGAGACCGGTATGGAATGCAGCCGCCTGGCCTATGGCTGTTGGCGCGTGACGGGTGTGATCAACCATCCGCCAATCGACGACGAGCATAAAAAAAAGGGGGAAGAAGCCATCGCAGCCGCCTACGAGGCCGGCTACACGCTGTTTGACCTGGCTGACATTTACAGCGACGGACTCGTTGAGGAGGTGTTCGGTCACACGCTCAAGGAAATTCCGGACATGCGAGAAAATATTCTCATCACGACCAAGTGCGGCATTCTCAAAAAGGGCAACCCGGAGAAGGAGGCGCCCTACCGCTACGATCTTTCCAGCAAACACATCCTGCGCTCCTGCGAGGCATCTCTAAAGCGCATGGGAATTGACTGCATCGATCTGTATCAGCTCCACCGCCCGGATTACCTGATGGAGCCGGAGGAAATTGCCTCGGCCTTTGAGGAACTGAAAAAGGGGGGCAAGGCGCGCGAGTTCGGCGTGAGCAACTTTACCGTGGACCAGCTTGACCATCTGCAGTCCGCCTGCCCGATGAAGCTGGTCTGCAACCAGATAGAAATCAGCCTCATCCACCACGATGCGCTTAATAACGGGTCACTCGACCACCACCGGCGAAACAACATCACGCCTCTGGCTTGGAGCCCGCTGGCCCAGGGCAAGCTCGGCAGCACATACCCGATTTCGCTTCGCAAACCCAACCATTCCCAGGAACAGGCGCTGCGCGACGCGCTCCAAATCGCGGCACGCCTTGAGGAATGCAGCCGAACCGCCGTGGCGCTCGCCTGGTTGTTGCGACACCCGGCCGGCATCGTGCCGATCGTTGGGAGCACCAACCCCGAGCATATTCGAGATGCCACAAAAGCGGTCGACCTGCAGTTGTCGCGCGAGGAATGGTACCGCCTGATGGAAGCCGCCGCCGGAGAACCTCTGCCCTGATTTGGGCGCCGCCGACGGGCATGTTGCCGATACCGCGGCGAATCGAGTGGGACGGCCAGCGGCTCCCGGCCAGTTACGCGAACTTTTACATCAGCAACGCGCACGTCATTGTGCCAACCTACCGCGACGCCAACGACGAGAGTGCGCTGGGCATCCTGCGGGAATGCTTCCCCGACCGGTCGGTTGTCGGCCTCGACTCGACCGACCTGATCTGGGGCTTGGGTTCGTCCCACTGCCTCACCCAGCAGGAGCCAGCAGCGGAGTGACCCACACCCGGCATGTTGCGCCCCGGTCCAATCGCGTTGACCATGCGAGCGAATCTGGCCATTCCACCCGCTGGCAGGCACAATCCCGCCCTGCCGGGTGCGGGAGCCACGCAGCGATGTGCCAATTGCCCACGCGAGCGGAGGGCAACAGGATGAAAACACCTGATTATGCGGAACAAGCCCCCGTGGCATCCGGGTTGCTTAGAATGCGTTTACCAGTGACCAACCGCCTGTATTTTTTGACCGCGCTGTTTTCCCTTGCTGCCTTGGTCAAGGGCTCAGTGGTGATCAATGAGATTTATTACAAACCGGCTGACAAGACATCTCCGGAGGAGTTTGTTGAAATCTGTAACCGCAATCCTTCGCCGGTGAACCTGTCGGGTTGGGGCTTCACGCAGGGCATTGACTACACGTTCCCGGAGGGAACCGTGCTGGAGGCGGGCGAGTATCTGGTCTTGGCCGAGCATCCCGCGACACTGCAGTCGGTGTTTTCAGCCGCGGCGCTTGGCCCGTACAGCGGCCGCTTGGCCAACGACGGGGAGAGGCTGGTCCTGCGGGACCGGCAGGACGGAGTGGTTGATGAGGTGGAGTACGGCGGCGAGTTTCCGTGGCCGGTGGGAAGCGAAGACGGCGGCTCGATTGAGCTGATCCACCCCGCCCTCGACAACGACCTCGGAGGAAGTTGGAGACTCTCGACCGCTGGAGCAGGACAGGATGGAGCGCCTTGGGAAGAGACGGTCTTCATCGACCGCAACGACCGCAATTGGCGCTACAAAAAAGGCACCTCGCCGCCGGCCGGGGGCGCCGCGTGGCGAGAGGTCGGCTACAGCGAAAACGGCGACTGGAAGATCGGCCGCACCAGTATCGGCTACGGCGACAACGACGACCAAACGCTCCTCGCCGACATGAGGAACAATTATTCCACCGTATACCTACGTCATCTATTTCTCGTGCCTGACCCCGATGCAGTTCCGGCATTGCAGCTGAAGCTCTATGTGGATGACGGCTGCATTGTCTGGATCAACGGCCGGGAATTGGTCCGGCGGCATGTTGCCGAAGGCGCAATGTCACACGACTCAACGAGCGGCGTCGCCTCCCACGAGTGGGAATGGGAACTCATCGACCTGCCTGACCCCGGTTCCTTCCTGGAAAAGGGCGACAACGTCGTTGCCATTCACGTGATTAACGCGACGCTAGGCAGCAGCGATCTGTCGATCGACGCAGTGCTGCTCGTCCCGCCCCGACCCCCGACAACGGCTAGCCCGACGCCGGGTAAACGCAACTCCGTCTTCGCGACCAATGCCTCTCCGCAGATCCGGCAGGTCACCACTACCCCTCGGCAGCCTGCCGCAGGACAGCCGTTCCAAGTCACCGCGAAAATCACGGATCCCAACGGAGTGGAGGCAGTGCAACTCCATTATCAACCGGTGGAACCAGGCAGCTACCTTCCCGCCTATCTGCCACTGTCCCACTCGAAACTGCTCTCGGATGCCGACCAGTCGCTACCCTTCAACCCGGAGTTTGAGGCTGCGGAAAATTGGCGAACACTCCCCATGCGCGACGACGGACGGGAGGGGGACACCACGGCGAGGGATGGAGTCTATTCGGTGCGCGTTCCCGGGCAGGAAAACCGAACACTGTTCCGGTACCGAATCACCGCCTCCGACGGGGCGGCATCGGTGCGCGTTCCCCACCCGAACAACCCGTCGCTGAACTTTGCGGCCTTCGTGTATGACGGCGTGCCGTCCTACAAGCCGACAAAGCGTACCGTTCATTCGGACGGCCTGAGTCATGTCTATCCGACGGATTTGATGAACTCGCTGCCGGTTTATACGCTGATCACACGCGAGCGGGATCTCGACCAGTGCAATGCCTACAACTCCGCCTACCAGATTCCTAAAGCTAAAGCCGATGCACGCAGCAAGTTCAACTGGGAGGGAGCTTTTGTTTACGACGGAGTAGTTTACGATCATATCCGCTATCGCTTGCGCCAAGCCAATGACCGTTACGGGGGAGGAGGCAAACGCTCAATGCGTTTTCGATTCAACCGGGGACATTACCTACAGGCGAAAGACAATTACGGCCAAAACTATCCGGTCAAGTGGCGCACACTCAATACGGGGAAAATGTTCGACAACAAGCGTGTTGGCAACTTTGGGCTGACTGAGGGGGTTAACTCGCTTCTCTGGAACCTGCTGGGTGTGCCCTCGCCTTACACGCACTTCTTTCATTTTCGCGCCATGACCGGACCGACAGAGGCTCCGTCGAATCCGAACGGCCAGTATACCGGCGACTTCTGGGGCATGCACCTTGCCATGGAGGATTATGACGCGCGGTTTTTGGAGACGCACCAGTTACTGGATGGAAACCTGTACAAACTAAAGGACGGGATTTTCGACGGGAACAGGATCAAGCGCAACCAGGGGCGCCACGCCGTAACCGACGACCGGGACTTCCAAAACATCCGACAGCAACTTCGGCCCGCGCGATCCGCGGACTGGCTGCGCTCGCATGTGAACTGGGATCTCTGGTATCGCTACCACACCGTCTGCGAGGCCATCCGGCATTACGACTACTGGCCACGCGACTCGCATTCCAAGAATCGGGCCTGGTATTTCGAGCCTAGCACGGAGACGCCGCTTGGCCGCCTGGCCGTGCTGCCGTGGGATGCCGATGCGTCGTGGGGGCCGAACTGGGGTGAGGGCATCGACTACCCGAAAAACGCCATCTCCTCCGGCAGGGCCACCGCGGCTTTCCGGCAGGAGTACCGCAATGTCATCCGCGAATTTTGCGACCTGGTCTGGAGGGAGGACGTCCTCAACCCCGTGATAGACCATATGGCCGGTCTCATCAGTGAATTCTCGATGGCGGACCGTGATCGCTGGCGCTCCGCCCCGAATGGTCGGGATTTCGGTCCGATGAAAACAAAAGTTAGGGACATGAAAAACTTTGCCTTCCGGGGCTGGTCCGGCAGCACGGGCCCCACCGTGCCGAGCGGCGGCCGGGCGGCCTATCTGGATCAACTGGCCAACGCCG
>CAJWEP010000084.1 GCA_913030945.1 uncultured Verrucomicrobiota bacterium | reverse complement strand
AAGAACTGTGATCGCCGTGCCGTTCACATTGGGTAGCAGCACGCCCACCCGCTCCCGTCCCGGATCGAGCAGTCGCCGGAACCGCCCGCCCAGCACTTCCGCACCCACCATCACCATGCGGTGCCGGAGCGCCTGGCCGGTGACGTCCTCCAGTACCACCGTGCCGGGACGCTGCCGGGCCTTTGAGGCGATCTCGGTGAGCACATCGCTGTGGCCGTGATCCATCTCCACATGAAACTGATGCTCGATCATCCGCTCGCGTAGCCACCGCGTCAGTGCCTCGCGGATGTCGCTCGAACCGCTGAACTTTTCGACCGGCGCCTCCAGCACATCGCTGAAGTGGACGCTCATGGGCGGGAAGAGTTGCTTCCAGCCCGGCTGCCGCGACCACGGCAGGCGGTGCGCGTTTCGCAGGTGGCAGAGGATCAGCTTGGCATCGGTCTTGTGGAGGAGAAAACCGGTGCCCTCGAACAGTTTCATCAGGCAGCCGGTCTCGGAGATGCGTCCCTCGGCGAACAAAATCAGCCGGCCGCCGCCCTGCAGGAAGGTGGCCATCTCCTTCACGGAAAACGGCGAGGCATGATCCACCGGGAAGGTGTAGCGGTTAGCCATCACGAATCGGAACATCCAGTGGCTATCGGCCCTAGTGGAGGAGGTGACAAACCGCCAGTCCTCGCCCACGCACAGCCCGACCAGCCACCAGTCGAACCACGACACGTGGTTGGGGATCAGCAGCACCGGCCCCGGCGTGTCCAGCACGTCGTCGCCGTGAATGCGGAGGCGAAACAGGATGCGGGCCAGCAGTCGGCTGATAAAGCGGATGAACGGCATCGGCTCGGGGTCGAAAAAACTCCGCCGGTTGTAGCGAAGCCGCCGCCAAACAAAAGCCAAAACCGCGTTTGGCCAAGCAGATGGTGGGGCGTGCTGTCCTCAGCGTACCGAGGCAGTGCGGCCGGCTAGGACAGCCATACCTACCCTTCACTTGGACTTGCGGGCAGGTCGGATGGCCTTGGCCGGGTACGCGCGCGCCTGGCCGTGCGGCAGGTGGTAGAAAAAACCGTCCTCCGCGCCGAGCAGCAGGTCCGGCTTGCCGTCGCCATCCCAGTCCACAACGCACGGGCTGGTGCTGTGCGACGCCAACTGCCGTTGGCCAAGCGACCCCACACGCTTGAGGACGACATTGCCATCGCGGGTTTCGCAGTTGCGCCACCAGTCGGCGTTGACGGAATCGACCAACACGTCGAGCCGCCTATCGCCATCCCAGTCGGCGACAGCGATCTTTCGCCGGCCACTCTTGCCGGCAGTACCGGGGTTCAACTGGATCGGCCGGTTGTCCTCGTCCACAAAGATGCGGCGCGACGGCAACAACTCAAGTTCTCCGCCGGTGCGCCGCCGCTCAAACAACACAAGGTAGCCCTCGTGATCGAGCATCACCAAGTCGTTCAGCCCGTCGCCGGTGAAGTCCACCCCCACCGGCGTCGTGCGCCACTGGGTGACAAGTTGGTCGCCCCTTGGGTTCCACCAACACCACTTCGGCTTGGGCGGCGCGCTTGACCAGACGACCTCGACTGGCCGGGCGGCAGCCAAGCGCGGCTGCGTGCGGCTGCCGGTGTTGCGATACCACAGCACCTCGCCCCAGATCGAGTTCACCAGCAGGTCGGGCAAGCCGTCGTGATCCCAGTCCGGAACGGACAGTGTCGTGTAGCCCCACTTCGCCTCGCACGGCCCTTGGATGCTGCCGTTGCCGCCGGCCTGAATGCGGATGACCTGGCCATCGGCCTCGAGGCGCCGGCCTGGTGCCCAGCGCGGCTTGGCTCCGCCGCCGAGGTTCTCAAAAAAACCTATGTAACCGGCGGTGTTGCCGCTCACGATGTCGTCGTCGCCGTCGCCGTCCCAGTCCACCGCCACCGGCGTGGAGAGAGCGCCGAACTTCACGCTCGCCGCCTGCTGCCGGAAAAATATCGGAGCGGCAAAAAGCGGTGCGCTGCCATCCAGAAGGCCGGTGTGCTCGACGAATGCCACGCGGCCGTCCTCCTGTCCAACGATCAGGTCCACGTCGCCGTCACCGTCCCAATCGATCGCGGTCGGCACGATCATTTGCAGGTCCATTTTCAGCTCGTCGCCGTTGACCTGCCGAAGCCGTTGACCGACAAGGTAGCGGGGCTGCGTCCGTGAGCCGGCGTTTTCAAAATATGTCAGCCCGTCGAGAAACTCGCCGCAGATAAGATCCAAATCGCCATCGCCGTCGTAGTCCGCGAAGCTCGGTGTGGGCAACCCGTAAACATCCACCGCCGCGCCGCCCGCCTCGACGAACTGCTTGGGCGCGTAAACCGGCCTGACATTCGAGCCGGTGTTGCGCAACCAGTAAACGTAACCGTGCAACGGGCCGTTGATCCACTCGCCCCTGGCATTGTAGGCGTTGTCCCAGCCGTACTCTGTCCAGTCGCCCACGCCGACAACGAGGTCGACCCGGTCATCCCCGTCGTAATCCAAGAGGCTCCACTGGTTATTGCGAACGTCGTTCGAGTGAATGTTCTCCCTTGGGAACATCGACACCGAGTCGGCAAACCCTTTTTTGCGGAAGCTCACAAACTCACGACCCGGGATCAGTATCCGATCCCTGCCGCCAACGCGGGAGACGCTGATGCTGCGGTGCCCTTTGCCCAGCCGCACCCCCGGCTTGAACACCGGCATCGCGCCGCCGCCGGGATTCTCGAAAAAGTAGGTGCCATTGGACGGCAAATCCGGGCAGGACACCAGCAAGTCGAGATCACCGTCGCCGTCGTAATCCATCGGCATCGGCCAGGCCCAAAGCCCGACTGCCAAGTCCACGGCCAAGCCGGGATTCCCGTAACGAAGCTGCTGCAGCCCAGTGGCCGCCTGGCCAAGCGCGCTGCCGCCAGCCAACAAACACCCAACAGCCAAGCTGATCCTCACAAAAAAACACATAACGGACTTCATCTCAACCATCCGTTGCGCCAGGAGATACGACAATTCCCAACTCAAGCCAAACGCTCCCGAATGTGGAGGGACTTTGTGCCGGAGCTTGATTCAAAATTGAACAGCGGACGAGCAGTGTGTCGCTTCAACCACCCCCGAGTCAAGCGCAACACACTGCGCTTGGCCAAGCGGCAGGCGGAGAAAACCTTCCTGCGATCGCTGCATTGACGACTGATTTGACATACGAACTGTCTTGTTGCACAAACACCGCATGCCAAATCCTTGGACAGGAAAAGGGAACCCGTATTCGCGGCAGGAAGTTCGCGATCGTTTGCAGGCCACGCTGGATCGCGGTGAAGCCATCATCGCGGCGGGAGCCGGGACCGGAATCAGCGCCAAGTTTATCGAGCGCGGCGGCGCGGATCTGCTGATCATATACAACTCCGGACGCTTTCGCATGGCCGGCCACGGCTCCACCGCCGGGTTAATGGCCTACGGCGATGCCAACGCGGTTGCGATGGAAATCGGGGAACACGAAGTCCTGCCGGTGGTGGAGGAGATACCGGTCATTTGCGGTGTCCACGCCTCGGATCCCCGGAGGCGCATGTGGCATTGGCTGCTTGAGGTGAAGGAGATGGGCTTTTCCGGGGTTAATAATTTCCCGACACACTGCATTGTCGACGGGCATTTCCGGCAGGTGCTTGAGGAAACCGGCATGAGCTTCCAGAAGGAAGTGGAGATGGTTGCCCTGGCTCACAAGATGGATTTGTTCAGCATCGTCTACGTCGCCACGGCGGACGAAGCCAAGGCCATGGCGGAGGCTGGCGCCGATGCGATCATCGCCCATGTGGGCACAACCATCGGGGGATCGATCGGAGTTACGGGAGCTGTTTGCTCGATGGAGGATGCGGCCGCCCGGTGTCAGTCAATTTTTGACGGCGCTGCGCAGGTGCGAGATGACATTTTCCTGCTGTCGCACGGGGGGCCGATCTGCACGCCGGAAGATGCCTCAGCCGTCAACGAAGCCACTGATGCCGTCGGGTTTGTGGGTGCATCCAGCCTGGAGCGTCTTGCGGTGGAAGATTCGCTGACTGAACTGACCCGGCGCTTCAAGAAGATACCGGTCAACCGCAGACCAGCGGACAGGTAACGAAAAAACATCATGGCTACAATCGCAGTCCTCGGCACGCTGGATACCAAGGGCGAAGAGCACGCATTTGTGGCGAACTTAATCCGGCAACGGGGCCACACGCCGTTGCTCATGGATGTCGGCACGCTCAAGCCCCCGACCGTGACGCCCGACATGACCCGGGATGACATCACCCAAGCCGCTAAAATTGCTCTGGAGACAGGCGACCGGGGCAAGGCGGTCGCAGTAATGGCCAGGTGCGCGGCAGTGGTGTGCGCACAATTGGAGGCAGAAAACAAAATCGACGGGATCATCTCACTTGGCGGAGGAGGCGGCACCTCAATCGGCACAGCGGCCATGCGAGCCCTGCCGGTGGGCTTCCCGAAGTTGATGGTTTCGACCCTGGCGGCCAGCGAGCACGCGCCGGTCTACATGGGAGTAAAGGATGTGACGATGATGCCGAGCATTGTGGACATCTCCGGCCTCAACAGCATTTCACGTGAGATTTTTGCCAACGCTGCCGGCGCAATATGCGGCATGGTGGAAACCTACCCGCCAAAAGAGCAGGTCAAACCTCTCATCGTTGCCAGCATGTTCGGCAACACCACCGAATGTGTCGGCTTGGCCAAGGCCACCTTGGAAATCGCCGGGTACGAAGTGCTCGTCTTCCATGCCACCGGCACCGGGGGACGCACGATGGAATCCCTCATCGAGACGGGTAAAGTGTCCGGCGTCCTCGACATCACCACCACCGAGTGGGCCGATGAACATGTGGGCGGCATCCTCGGTGCCGGGCCGACACGCCTCGAGGCCGCCGCGCGGCATGGTGTGCCGGCAATCGTCACTCCTGGCTGCCTGGACATGGTCAACTTCGGCGCGCGCGACTCGGTACCGGAACAATTTGCCGGCCGAATCTTTTACGAGCACAACGCACAGGCAACACTCATGCGGACGACACCGAATGAGTGCGCCTCGCTGGGCCGGATTCTGGCGGAGAAGATCAACCTCTCCACCGACCCGGTCACTGTGCTGTTGCCGCGAAAAGCCTTCAGTGTCATCAGCGCAGAAGGGCAGCCGTTTCACGATCCGGCAGCCGATGATGCCCTCTTCGCCGCACTCAGGGAGAAGTTGCGCGCCGACATCGAGGTCGTCGAACTGGACTGTGCAATCAACGATGCGGAATTCGCCGAAGCCTGCGCACAAGCCTTGCTGAAAAACATCAGCAACGGGGGCAAGCCATCAACCGCTTGACGGAATGGACCTGATCGAGTTCCAGGGCTCCCCCTGGCTGCGATCCACCGTCATCGGACCGTCACTGTCTAGGCGAACAACTTGGTCACCGCCTCGCCCTTGACCAGTTCGCGAGGCTGCTTGAGGTGGTTGTAGACTATCGTGTCGGCGGGGATGCCGAAGGCGTGGTAGATGGTGGCCAGAAGCTGGGTCGGATGCACCGGATCCTCGACCGGCGCGGAGCCGGTCTTGTCGGACTTGCCGTGGACGTAGCCGCGCTTGATGCCGCCGCCGGCGATGACCGCGGTGTAGCAGTAGGGCCAATGGTCGCGGCCATCGGCGCTGTTGCTGTTGCCGGAGGTGCTCACGCCCTTCTGCGGGCTGCGGCCGAACTCGCCCACGGCGACAACCATGGTCTCATCCAGCATGCCGCGCTCGTCAAGATCCTCAATCAGCGCAGAGAGGCCAGTATCGAGCATCGGCCCTGACTGGTCCTTCATCCGCTTGGTGAGGCCTTGGTGATGATCCCACGAGTGATTGTCGCTGTTCGCGACCTTGGGCCATACAACCTCCACAACACGTGTGCCAGCCTCCACCAGGCGGCGGGCGAGCATGGCGCTTTGGCCGAAAGTGTTTCGTCCGTAGCGGTCGCGGATCTTGTCTGGCTCCTGCGAAAGATCGAAGGCGTTGCGGGCACGTCCGGAGACAACCAAGTCCAGGGCGCGAGCATAATAATCGTTGAGATTGTAACTGGCCACCGCCTTGTCGATTTCGGGCATGGCCTTGTTGATCGTGTCGCGCAGCCGGGCGCGTCGCCTCAGACGCATGGAAAAGACATCGGGCTGAAGCTGGAGATCGTCGATCTTGACCTTGTCCATCTTGCCCATGTCCATGTCACCGCCAGGTGGGTAGAGGTAGTAGGGATCAAACGCGCGCCCGAGGAAGCCAGCTGTGCCGGCCTTGCCAACGA
The DNA here is from genome assembly GCA_913030945.1 of uncultured Verrucomicrobiota bacterium. Classification (GTDB taxonomy): domain Bacteria; phylum Verrucomicrobiota; class Verrucomicrobiia; order Limisphaerales; family UBA1096; genus UBA1096. Next base: position 5,592 of record CAJWEP010000084.1, on the reverse strand, counting down.
CGTTGCTCTCCTGCAGCGGGCGCGGCAGCATGACGAAAGGCAGCATCGGCTCGGTGACCGGCTTTAGCCGGATGATCTGCGAGCCGAAGTTCGGAAAATCCTTGGGGCTGGGCGGCTCAAGCTGGCCAGATGGGCTTACCTTGTCCGTGGTGTAGCCGGTCATCATCTGGTAGATGGCCGCCGTGTGGTTGAAGAGCCCAACCGGCGTGTAGCTAACCGAGCGGATCATCGAGATCTTATCGTTCACCTGTGCCAAGCGCGGCAGGATCTCGGTGAAGTTGACGCCCGGGATCCTCGTCTTGATCGGTTTGAACTCGCTACGCACATTATCCGGCACGTTCTCCTTTGGATCCCACAGGTCGAGATGGCTCGGCCCACCCTGCAGGTAGCAGAGGATGATGCTTTTGGCCTTGCCCCATCCGGGGCCGCCGCCAGCATTGACTTCCTTGGCCTTCGCCTGCAACTCGAGCATACCGCCGAGTGAGAGCCCAAGGACGCTGGAGCCCCCAAGGCGGAGCAGGTCGCGTCGTGACATTCCCATATGGCTGTCGCACAAGTCTTTTCCGAATTCACCTGGTACTCGTATCATTGTCTTGCTCCTTTATTGTGATTCTATGTTGTTTGTCAAATATTTTCGGCCTAGCGATTGAACAAAAATGCCGGGTTGTTAATGAGTGCCCAGGCGATGTCCTGCACACCATAGAGACGCTTATTGTCGAGTTGCTTGGTGCTTAGGTCGACCGCACGTTTAAGGTCGACCAAACCGGGATCGGGCAGCAACGGCTTCTCAGTCCGTGCCAGTTTCTCGCGCAATTCCATTAGCTTGGGATCGGTGGGGCGCGATTTCTTTGAATTGGCCAGTTCTGTCTGGTGTTTCTTTAAACCGATATCCTGGCCGCGGAAATGATCCAGCAGCATTTTATTTTGCTTGGCATCACGCTTTACAGGCACGATGGCCAACAGGTCGCTGATGTTTTTGGGCAAACCAAAATCCAGCGGTTTCGCCGAGTCGGTAAGTGAAAGACGGAACTTACCGAGTTGAAATTTGTTGTCCTGATGCTCCTGCTTCATCACCACGGTGATGATGATGTCCCCTTCATGCTTGATCGGTTCCTTGAAATCAAAAGATGCCAGGTGATCCCTGCCCTTCTGTGGAGACACTGCCCATCCGTTGTTTACGTCGGACAGTTTGCCATCGATGGCGGTTTTTACATCGTAGTTACTCTGACTGAAATCCGCCCGTGCATTCTCTAGTGCAATTTTTTTTCTTTCATCGGGCCTAGCCTTGGGTGCCCAGTAAAGCTCCAGCTCGGTCAGTACAAAGTTGCCGTCGTTCGGCGCACGCCCCGGCCCGTTTTTTGGCAGGCGCTTGTCCATAAGCGCCTCAATGCGAAGACCAGTGAATCGCCCAATTGTTGCCCCAGGGATCTTGAGCTTTGCGAGGGCGGACTTGGCGGACTTGGCAGTAGCGCGTTTACTGACTGCTTCATCCCGTTTGACATTCGAATCCGCCTTGGCCTTTTCTTGAGCTACCCGGATGGCGTCGATTGACTTCCCTGCATCGGCAACCGCTTTTTGCGTTGTCTCGTAATCGCCTTTGACCTTGGCGGCTTCAGCCTTGAGAGGATTTAATTCCTTCTCTGCGTTGGACTTGTTAATCGGCGCCGCATCAAAGGCGGCATTGGCTCTGGCCACCCGTGCCTGGACGACCTCCTGTTTTTCGGCGATGAGCTTGTCGAGTACGGTCTTGGCGACCTTGGCAGCCTTGCGCTTGCCCAATGCCTCGGTCTGCAAACTGGCACGGTCTGCCGTTTTTTGGGTGGCTGCCACGGCAACTTCAGCCGATTGGGAGGCCATCTCGGCAGCCAGAAATGCTTCAAGGGCATCCTTCACCTCAACGTTGACATCCGCCATGGCCTTGTCGGCATTGGCTTTTTCGATCGGTGCCTTGGCCGAGGCTGCATTCGCAGCAGCAACTTTGGCCTCGGCTGGCCCTAGCTTTTCGGAAATAAGCTTGGCAAACTGAGCCTTGACCACAGCCTGCCGTTCAAGTTTTGAAACCAGATCGGTTTCCTGTTTCTTCAGTTCAGCGGCTAGTTTCGTGGTGATGAGCTCAGCCTCAGCAGCAACTGACTCGGCCTCACCAGCCACTTCATCTGCGTATATTTCCGCATTTCTGAATGCGCTGTTGGTTGCCCTGTTTGATTCTCCCCTGGACGTGCTGAGCCTGCTCTCTGCCGTAATGGTAAACGTGTCCTTGCCGTTCTTGCCGGTGGCGAAAATGACGCCCTCCTTTTCCTTCGTAAGCGTGGTGCCAATTTTCGACTTTAATTCCTTCGCCTCAAGCACGGTCCAAGGTGTCTTGTTGCCGCCGATTCTTACCCATTTTCCGAATCGTGCTGGCACAGTTTCCTCGTAATCCTGCAGCACCCTCTCGGCTGCCGCGATGGCGTCCTTCTGTTTTTTGTCTGCCTCAGCCTCGCGCGCAGCAATCGATTTCTCGTAGTCTTGCAGCATCTTTTTCGCCCGGACAATGTCCTCCTGGCGCGCGGCCTCACGCCTGGCAATGACGGGCTTGAGATCCTGCTCATACCTTGCCAGTTCCTTGAGCAAGATCTGATGCTCAGGCTCTATGGATTTCATAAGCTCGATACCGACCTTGGTTTCCGTGTCGGTGGCTGGGCGATTGAGGATGCGCAAATACAGCTCGTTGACAAGGGCGTGGTCATCCTTGTTTTCCTGCACCATCTTGACGAGGGCGTTCTTTGGGTCACTGAGGGCGGCGTTGACGGTGGGTCCGGTCACCAATGCCATCACGGGCCCGAACTGCATGCCACCGGCGCGTTCGCATTCGCATGGACTTTCGCGCGGTGGCCGGCCAAATGTCGTCAGAAAGCCACTGCCCTCCTTAATGCCCGAGTCGGGCAACTGCGCCGCGCGGGTACCTGGTGGCACGCCAGGCAGTTTCGACTGTGTCCCGGTGACCTGATAGATGGAGTCGTATAACGCCTCCGCCGGCAGGCGGCGGGCCATGGCGTGGGAATAGTTGATCTGGTCGTCGTCGTTCCACTGGTTGGCGACGATCGAGAGCTGATAGGTGCGCGACTGGCAGATGGTCCGGATGAGTTGACGCGTGTCATGTCCGCTGCTGATGAAGGTCTTGGTTAGCTTCTCAAGTAGTTCCGGGTTGGTCGGGGGGTTGCCGGCGCGGATGTCGTCGAGCGGCTCGATGATGCCGGTGCCGAGCAGATAGCCCCACATGCGGTTGACGAAGCTCTTGGCAAAGTATTGATTATCGGGCGAGATAACCCAGCGCGCCAGTTGTTCGCGGCGGGTTGCTTTTTCGGGAACCTCGTACTTAGCCTTAAAGGGAAACTTCGGCGGCGCCACCAGCCCGGTGGCCTCGTGCTTCACCTCGCCTTCGTTTTTATCATAGACCACCTCGTAGAGTGGTTTACTGCCTTCCACCGCAGTTCCACCGACGGTCTTCTTGCCGCTGACTGGATCCTTTTTCAGTCCGACCTGGGCAAAATAAGCTGCGGTCTCGTAGTACTGATCCTGTACCCAGCGCTCGAATGGGTGGTCATGGCATTTGTTACAGCTAAAACGCACGCCTAGGAAAAGGTGGGTAGTGTTCTCCATCGTGTCTTCGGGTGTCCTGTGGATCTTGTAGTAGGATGCTGGCGGATTTTCCTTGTTGGATCCCGAAGCAGTCAGGACCTGGTAGGCGAACTTGTCATAGGGCACGTTGTCCTTTACCTGTTGGCGAATCCAGCCGTGGAACGCCTTTGCGCCTTCCCCACCGAGGTATTTACTGTTGGACTGCAATAGGTCGGCCCATTTGTTGGTCCAGTGGTCAACGAAGGCGTCGTTGCCAATCAACCGGTCGATCAGCGAGTCGCGCTTCTCATGCGTCGGTCGCTTGTCAGCCAGGAATTGTCGCAGCTGATCCACCGTTGGAGGCAGGCCTGTCATATCTAGATGGATGCGCCTTATGAACTCTGCGTCGGAACAGAGATCCGATGGCAGGGTCTTTGTGCGCTTGAGCTTGGCAGCCACGAGTTCGTCGATGAAATTGTTTTTGGGCGAATCCGCCCAAGTGAAGCCGGTGCGATCACCCATCACTGTGAGGGTGGTGGCGGCATAGGCGCCTTCATAACGCGCCAGCACCGGCGATTCGCCGCGGCGTAGCGCAGTAATCAAGCCAGTTTTGTCAGACTCGGCGACATCAATCACACCGGCCTGGATGAATGCCTCGGCGGTGACGTCTGCTGTGTTGCCGTCCGGATAGATGGCGGTGACGCGGAACTGCTGCCTTCCGCCCTTCAACTGGATGATCGGGTTTTTGGGAAAAATATCAATGCGCGCCACCCGCTTTGATTTGCGGTCCAAATTGGCGCCATCAGCGATCCACTTATGAATGATCCGGTAGTACAAGCTGTCGCGAGGCGCGACGTCCTTACCCTCGTGCGGCACCGCCGAGGAGGCCTTTAGCAACATCAAGCTATCGTGCGGCGATGCGCGGTTGACCCTGCGTGAGGCGATGTCGTCAGTGAAGGCAACAGTGTCCCATGCCGGATCGTTTCCGCGCAGGGAAAGCCTGAAGCCGGCCTTGCCTTTTTTTGCCCCGTGGCAGAGACCAGAATTACAGCCAGCCTTGCCAAGCACCGGCATGACGTCACGGATGAAATCCACGCGCAATTCCTCCTCCATCCCGGTGATCTCGACCGGCAAAGTAACCGAATGGCCAGCGAAGGAGACCTTGAGCGCGGACTTGCCATCACTGCGGGGTCTCAGCATGCCACTGGGCGACACGGCTGCCACATCGTCATTGATCTCGTAGCGGACCATTCGCGTGACATCGAGATCGTCGCCAGTGGACAATTTGGCTGTCACAAGCAGTTGCGCATAATCGCTAACCCGGTTGAAACGGATCTGCTCAGGCTGCACGTTCAACGTTGTGACCTCGACACCATTTGGAAGTGCCTCCTTGGTGGTCTCAATGAGTATTTGTTGACTAGTCGATGATCCTTTGTCGTCGCTGATCACGAGAGCCGATTCGTCGATTTTCATCGGCATGAATTCCTTGCTGATCTTGCCGTCAACCGTGTCAATAAGCCGGATCAGCCCATCGTAACCGGCCGCCGCCAGAACCTTGCCGTCAGGGCGAAAGCTCACTGCATACATCGGTGCCTGGAACGAAGCTTTCAGCGGCGGACCAACATCGGCAGTCTGATAGGCTTCCACCTTCTTTTGCTCCTCCGGAGAGCGCTGCGAAACTTGCTTTTCAAAGATTTTCTTGAGGTCATCAGGAACCTTGGAGTCGAACTTTACGCCATAAATGGCGACCGTGCCAACGCCGTTGTAGCTGTTGGCCGCAGCAATGCGCTTACCATCGGCACTGAAATCGACGGCAAAGACGCGTCCGTCCATGTTCGGGAATTTCCGGATCAAGTTGGCGTCGTCACCTATCTTACGTGCAGTGGTGCGATGCATCCGGTAAAGCTTCGGCGTACCATCGGCGCCTCCCACGAGAATCTCGTCGCGCTCAGGATGCCGAACCACTGAAGCCAGCCCACCGGCGAGCGCGCC
>CAJWEP010000083.1 GCA_913030945.1 uncultured Verrucomicrobiota bacterium | reverse complement strand
TCATCGGTCAACTCGCCGGCTTCGGTGGCGTACTGGAACAGGATTTGGTCGTTCGCCTGCAGCCTGGCCAGGGTCTCCTCATCGGCGAAGTAGCAGCCCTCGCCGTGGGCGATCGGCACCCGGAGCACCCGCCCATCCGGTACCTCGCGGGTGAACGGCGAATCGGTGCTCGGCACCTTGAGATGGACGTGCTCGCAGCGGAACTGCAGGGAGCGATTCCGCACCAGCGCCCCTGGCAACAGACCGCTCTCGCACAAAATCTGGAAGCCGTTGCAGATGCCGATGACCAGGCCGCCGGTGCCGGCGAACGCCTTCACGGCGTTCATCACCGGGCTGAACTGCGCAATCGAGCCGGTGCGCAGATAGTCGCCGTAGCTGAAACCGCCGGGCACCACCACGGCATCGGCGTTGCCGATCGATTCCTCCTTGTGCCAGAGGTAGCCGGCATCCTGCCGGAGGACGTTGCCCAGCACGTGGACGCAGTCCTGATCGCAATTCGAGCCGGGAAACTGGAGGACAGCGAAGCGCATCCTGGGTTACTCGATGGTGAACTGGTAATCCTCGATCACCGGGTTGCTGAGCAGCTTGTGGCACGCCTCGTCGATCTTCGGTCGCCACGACTCAGCGTCGCCGTCCAGCTCGATCTCGAGGTACTTGCCGACGTGAACGGCCTTCACGCCGTCATAACCCATGTGTTCCAGCGCGGTCTGCACCGTCTTGCCCTGCGGATCGAGCACGGCCTTCTTGGGGGTGATGACTATCTTGGCTTTCATTCCCTGCACACGCCAGGCGCGGCCAAGGGCAGTTTCAGGCCAAGCGCGACAGCGAACCAGTTTATTTTGTTCACAGCCGAAAATTTGTGCCTGGCCAAGTTTTGCTTTGCCCCGGTCAAGTGCTTGGCCAAGCTGGCCGCGTGAAGATTACATTTCACGGGGCCGTTCGGACGACGACCGGTTCCCGGCATCTGCTCGAGGTCAACGGCACCCGGCTGCTGCTCGACTGCGGCCTGTATCAGGGCAAGCGGCAGGAGTCGATTGAGCGCAACCAGCAATTCCCGTTTGATCCCAAGTCGGTGGACGCCGTCATCCTAAGCCACGCGCACATCGACCATATCGGGAACCTGCCCAACCTTCACAAGCAGGGCTTCGAAGGGAATGTCTACTGCACGTTCGCCACGCGCGATCTCGCGGCGATCATGCTTGAGGACTCGGCGCAAATTCAGGTTGCCGATGCTGCCTACGTCTCGAAGAAACACAAAAAGAAAGGCCTGCCGCCAGTCGAGCCGCTTTATTTGCCGGAAGACGCCGAACGCGCGGTGCGGCAGTTTGTGGCGCTGGGCTATGAGCGGCCGATCCCGGTGGCCAACGGCGTGACGCTGATCTTCCGTGACGCCGGGCACATCCTCGGCTCGGCGCAGGTGATTCTCGACATCGACGAAGGCGGCACAAAACGCCGGCTGCTGTTCAGTGGTGACATCGGCCGCGGCGACCACGCGATCCTGCGCGACCCACAGCCGGTGGAGGATGTTGACGTGTTGCTTGTCGAGAGCACCTATGGCAACCGCGAGCACACGGCGCAGTCCGGCTTGTCGAACGAAGTCGAGGCGCTGCTCGCCGGCACGCTGAACAACGGTGGGAAGGTGATCATCCCGGCGTTCTCAGTGGGACGCACACAACTGCTCGTTTACACGCTGCATCAGCTCGTCGACGCCGGCCGGCTGCCGGACTTCCCCATCTATGTGGACAGTCCGCTCAGTGTCAACGCCACCGAGGTGTTCCGGCTGCATTCCGAGTGTTTCAACAGCGACATTTACACGTTCCTGCGCGAGAAGGAGAATCCGTTCGGCATGGACAACCTGACGTACATCCGCAAGGCATCCGAGTCGATCAAGCTCAACAGTCTCGACGGCCCAGCGATCATCATCAGCTCAAGCGGCATGTGCGAAGCGGGCCGCATCCGGCATCACTTGAAGAACAACATCAGCGACCCGAACGACCTCATCCTGTTCGTCGGCTACTGCGCCTACAACACGCTGGGCTCCGTGATCCGCGCCGGTATCGATCCGGTTTACATCTTTGGCGAACCGCACGAGGTGAAAGCCAAAATCGCCAGCTTCGACGGATTCTCCGGACACGCCGACAAAAACGAACTCGCCGACTATGTAAAAAAACTCACCGGCGATATAAAAAAAATCTTCATTGTCCACGGCGAGGAAGCCTCGAGCCTGGCCTTTGCCGACACGCTGCGCCAACTTAAGCCAGACGCCGATGTCACCGTGCCGAAGCTGAACGAATCGTTCGAGGCCTGAAGTCCAGGATTCAAGTTACTTGCCCTGTTTATCACCCGTGGCGGCCTTGGCTCGAGCCTCGTCATGCAGCGCATAGAGGTGTGACTGGGTCGCGACGTACAACACGCTGTTGGCCACGATCGGTGTCGAATAGATCGGCGCCGGGAAGTAGGTCTCGCTCAGCAACGTCATTTTTTTGTCGGAAGCCAGCACGACGAAATCTCCATCCTCATCGCCGACATACACCTTTCCATCAGCCACAAGCGTTGAGCCCCACATATGTGCTTTCATGTCGTAAATCCAATGCAGCTTGCCAGTACCGGCGTCAAGGCAATGGACGTAGCCGGAGAAGTCGCTGGCAAACAGCAGCCCGTTGACAGGGTCGATCGAAACAGTGGAGAGGCTACGCTTGATACCTTTATAAGCCCAGATTGCACCGCTCATGGTAATGTCACCCTTCTTCGAGGGGTCAAGGCAGACAAGTTGGCCCACGCCTTCGCCATGCTCCGGATCCTGCCCGGTCGCGACGTACACTCGGTTGTCGTAAAAGACCGGCGTTGCATTGATCTCGCTTGGCCCCTCAGCAGATGGGTACTTGATCGGTTTACCGTCCTTGTCCGTCTTGTACTCGGGAGGATTAGCGTCAAACCACCAGACCTTCCGGAGTAAATTAAGATCCTTCCCCTTGTCGTAGACCGGCTTGGCATTGAAAGCGTAACAAAAGCCGTCGCCCCCACCGCAGAAAAGTTGTGCCTGCCCGTTCACCACGCCGTACGAGGGCGAACTCCATTGGCCGTGAAAAATATTCGGGCCGATGCCGGCGTCGTCTTCGCCCTTGAGCTCGCCTGTCTTGGCATCGAGCGCGATGAAGCTCGGCGAGAACGGCGACGGCACATTCGTGTGCGTCCAGTCCTGGCCATTGGAGGTGCAGGTGTAAACCATGCCGTCCGCAACGATTACCGAGCTGTTCGAGGCGTTGTGCGGGTAAACACCCAACTCGTCCATCATGTCGTAACGCCAGATAATATCGCCATCTTTCGGGCCAAGCTTGGCCGGTGGCTTACCGGTGTCGAGATGCACGTAGACAGCCTCGTCCTTGTACGGGCCGTCGTTGCCGTTGGCCAAGCCTTCCACATCGATACAAAGCACTTCGCACCGGCTGCTGACTACGTAAATCCGGTTGCCAACCACGGTCGGCGACGAAAGCAGGCCAAGGCTCTCCCAGTCGTTCACCTTGCCAGACCTGAGCTTGGGAATGACCAGTTGCCAGAGGAACCCCCCTGTTTTCTCGTCGAGGCAGAGCAGGATGCTTCGGTCACCGGGATGCTTCGGGTCGCGCATTGAGTCGTTGTTGGTGCCGACGAAAATTCTGCCGTTAGCGATGGTTGTATTACCGTAGCTTTGCGTGCCCAACTGGGCCGCCCACTTGACGTTCTTGGCAGTGGACAGATCCACGTCCTCGGTCCCCTGCTTGAAATCACCCGGCTCGAATTTATCCGGCAGACCGTTAGCCCCGGCAGCGAACATGTTGCGGCCCAGTGTGTTGCCTCCCCACTGCGGCCAGTCTGCTGCCGTAGCGATCCCCAAAAATCCGGCGGCTAGACCGGTCATTATTGCTTTTGTCAGTTTGTTCATCAGTCGCTTAAATAACCCTTACCAACTACTGGAAGTCGCTTGGCCAAGTGTTGGTTGATCAAATCAATGTTCCGTTCGGGATGACAGCGTTTCTCGGAATGATGACGATGCCATCGCGGATGAAATAGTTTTCATCGTCGAAGTGCATCGGCTTGCCATCCGGCGTGATGACGCAATTGGCTCCAATCCGTGCATCCTTATCGATAATGGTGTTCTCAATGCGTGTGTTTTCCCCCACGCCAACACGGGGGATGCCATCGCGGTCACTCTCCGCTTTTGACGCCTCTGTCTCGTATTTGTTCGAACCCAAAAGAATCGAACGGTGCAGACGGCATCCCGATGCGATGAAACTGCGTACACCGATAAGGCTATGGCTGATGCGCGAACGATCTATGATGCAACCATCTGAAATGATGGCCTGTTCAATCGCTGCCCCGTTGATCTTGGAGGCCGGCAGGAATCGCGCACGTGTGTAAACCGGTGTCTCCATTTGAAAGAAATCAAACTGTGGCAGCATCGACGTCATGTCGAGATTGGCCTCGAAGAAGGCACGGATGGTGCCGATATCCTCCCAGTATCCACGGTAGACGAAGGAGTACACCCGGTGCGTCTCAATGGAGCGCGGGATGATGTGCTTCCCGAAATCGGTCATATCGTTATCGAGTAGTTCGATGAGAGATTTTCGATTGAAAAGGTAAATGCCCATCGATGCCAAATAGTGATCACCTCCCGATTCAAGCTCCTGCTCTGCAGCCTGATCGGGAGAAAGCTTAAGAGAATCGAGCAACTCCGGCTTGTTGGGCTTTTCGACAAACCGGCTTATCCGACCACGGTCGTCATTGTGCATGATGCCAAAGCTCGGGGCCAAGTCGCGCCCCACTGGGATTGTGGCCACGGTCAGTTCCGCCTCCCTCTCGATATGCACGGCGATGATCTCCCGAAAATCAATCCTGTATAGCTGATCGCCGCTCAGAATCATTATATATTCAAAGTCATTGTCCAGCAGATGGCTAAGGTTTTTCCGGACAGCGTCGGCAGTGCCCTCATACCATGAGTCACTCGTCGGCGTCTGTTCGGCCGCAAGAATATCGACAAATCCCCCTGAAAAACGGTCGAATTTATATGTATGAGTAATGTGCCGGTGCAGCGAGGCGGAGTTGAACTGGGTCAGCAGGTAAATCTGGTTCAGTCGGGAGTTGATGCAGTTCGAGATGGGGATGTCCACCAGGCGATACTTACCCGCCAGCGGCACAGCCGGCTTGGAGCGGTCGCGGGTCAGCGGAAAAAGGCGCGACCCCTGTCCCCCCCCCATGACCACCGACAACACCCGGGCCTTCCCCGCTCTTGTGACTACCTGCGACATCGCTGGACGAATCTCTTGACTCCGCCGGTTCTACGCCGGGTGAAGCCGGACCACAAGCAAGATGCGCCGCTTGGCCAGGCGACGGGGGTTTCCTGACCCACTGTCAGTTGACCGGCCGAAGGGGGTCCTGCTGGATGAAGTTGCGGTTATCGACCGTCGCACGGTGCAGGGCGTATTGAATGTTGCCCAGCTTGTCGATGGTGCTCATCGCCTGGCCATCCTCGGTCTGGATGTCAGCAGCCAGGGCCACGACCGTGTCGAGCATCATCTGGTTGGCCGACACCTCGCCAAAGTGCTGGATCAGGTGCTCGGCATCCTTGCGCAGCGCCGGGATGTCACGCTCGACGATGGCCTCCTTCTCATTGGTCAACAGGTTGTCGCGAAGGGAAATCAGGTTGCCGAACAGGTCACCGCCGGTCCGCGAGTCCTTTACCAGGCCGATCGCACCGGCGACACCGGTGTTCTCGCCGGGTATGTCGGTCGTCACCGAGAAACCACTGCCGAGTTCCTCGACATCCACCCCGCTACTGCCCCGGTAACTGACCTCGGTGATTTTACCTTTGGCATCTTTCTGCGCCTCGAACGGAGCTTCCTTCGCCTGGTCACCGCCAAAGAGAAAACCGCCTTCCTCCGCCTTGCGGTTGGCAATCGAGACTCCCTCCTCGAGCAGTTGATCCACTTTCCCGGCGGCGGTGTTCATCGCCTCCGGCGTGGCCTCGGCGGCCTTGTCCGCGATGTCGCCAGCCTTGCTTTGGACTTTTTGAAGATCATCAAGCGCCCGCTCGTTGGCCTCGACACGGACCTTCAAGTCCGCGGCTTTTGTGCCGTCCAACTCAAGGCTCTTCATGGCGATGCTGGCCGGGCTCTCGGGCCGGCTGACCTCGTCAACCGGCTCCGTGCCACGAACCCCGCCCACCGAATCCACCGCCGCCGCCCGGGCCGCCTTGGCGGCCGCCACTCGCGAGGTGGTGGAGGGTCGGTTGGTGCCAATCCGGTTGACTTTGCCTGCCATGCTGCTTGAAGGGTTGTATTTCCTAAAAAACGCCTAAACCGGAGGAAAAATGACTCCCCACTTGGCCAAGGGCAACACTTTTTTCACCCGCTTGACCAGGCGCTTGGCCAAGGTTATTCGGCGACGAGTTGCAGGATGTTCCCCGCTGGGTCACGCTTGGTGGCCGGATTGGCCACCAGCGGCAGCAGGTACAGCTCGCCGTCGGCATCCTCACCAAAACTGGCAATCTGGTACACGATGCCTTTCTGCTGATGGATGGTGCCGTGCTCGGTCGCCTTGCCGTCCTTCTGGCGAACGGCAAAAATCAGGCCGGTGGTGAAGTCGCCGTATATGTATGCGCCTCGCAGCGCCGGGATGGCCCGGCCGCGATAGACGTAGCCGCCGGTGATGCTCACGCCGTAGCCATGGCCGGGGAATTTGCATTCCTTCTCGATCCCGGCGTGGTGAGCGTACTCGATCACCGGGTCGATCCAGTCGCCCTTGGCCGGACTGTCCTCCTTGAACTTGTGGAACGACTCGCGGATGTTCCAGCCGTAGTTGCCGCCCTTGATGATGAGGTTGACCTCCTCCCACTTGTTCTGCCCGACATCCGCCGCCCAGAGGTCGCCTGTCTCACGGTCAAAACTCATGCGCCAGATATTGCGCAGGCCGTACGCCCAAATCTCCCCGCGGGTGCTGTCCTTGCGGCCGGCAAACGGGTTGTCCGCCGGGATGCCGTACTGCAGGTCGCCGGAGCGAGTATCGACATCGATGCGGAAAATCTTGCCCAGCATCGTGCTCAGATTCTGTGCGTTGTCATGCGGATCATTGGCTTTGCCGCCGTCGCCCGAGGCAATGTAGAGCTTTTGGTCCGGACCGAACAAAATCACGCCGCCGTTGTGATTCCAGTACGGCTGAGCAAACTCAAGCAGAACGCGTTCCGACTTCATGTCCGCCCGGTTTGGATTCGACTTGGCCACGGTGAACTCGCTGACCACGCTGCGCTTGGGATCCTGCTGCGAGTAGTAAACGTATAATTTCCCGTTGGCCTTGAACCTGGGATGGAACGCCATTCCCAACAGCCCCTCCTCATTTTCGCGCCACGGTTTGCGCTCGCTGATGTCGAAAAACACCTCTCGCTCCGGCTTGGCCAAGTCTTTGTCCTTGGGCAAAATGATGATGGAGCCCCCCTGCTCGAGGCAGAACAACCGCCCGGAACCATCCGGAGCCGTCTCCAGCCAAAGCGGCCGGGTGGTCTTGAGACCCTTCCAAACCGGCTTCAAACCGACCTTGGGCAGTTCCGCCCGAACGGTGGCCAAGGCGATGACCAGCGACAATCCAACACAGAAAAAACGCGATTGCATGCGCGGAGTAAACTTGCTGAAGTCCTCCAAGTCAACCAACAGGCGAAAAAGGCAATGTCAGGATTCGTCTCCGCCAAACGTTCCTATTGACAGTGATGCTTTCGGAACAGGACATCTTGCAGCGGCTGATGAGCCAGCGCGATCGTGTGTCGGCGGCGGCCTGGCTGGTGGTTCGGGACGCGCACACCGCCGAGGACATTTTCCAGAACGTCGCCCTCAAGGCGATGACACGGGGGGCGCAGTTCGAGTCGGACGGCGCGCTCATGTCCTGGGCGTTGATTACCGCCCGGCGCGAGGGCATCGACTGGCTGCGCCGCCAAAAGAACGCGCCGATCTGCCTCGACGACACGATCCTCGAGCTGCTCGAGCAGGAATGGACGGATGAAGCGGCGGCGCAGGGCGGCATGCGCGGCCAAGCGCTGCGCGATTGCCTCGAGGAGCTGCCCGCCAAGTCGCGTGACCTGCTCAAGCGGCGCTACTTTGACGGGCATGCGTGCGAGGAGGTGGCAGCACAACTCGGCGCCGGGCTCAACACGGTTTACAAGCGGCTCTCACGACTGCACCAGTCGCTGCGCACGTGCATCGAAACCAAGCTGGCTCAGCCGGCTGGCTGAAAATATCACCAGATGACATCAAACGAGGAACAGAACGAACTTTTGCTGCGGTATCTGGACGGGAGGCTCGACCCAAGTGACCAAGCCAAGGTCGCCGGGTTGCTGCGGGACGATGCCGAGGCGCGGGCCTTTCTGCGCACGGTGGCCGAGCAGGCGGTCGTCGTGGCCGATGTCGAGCGCATTGGTCAGCATACGCCCCGGCCGGCCAAGATCGTCGTGCCGGAATTCCGCCCGTGGAAATGGGCAGTAACCGCAGCGGCGGTTTTTGTGCTGCTGGTTGCGTTCGTGATCGCCACCACGCCGGCGAGGCACGTGGCCAAGGTCAGCGCCATCCTCGGCCCCTGCCAGTACATCGCCGCGGATGGCCGAGTGCTGGACGAGGTGAACGTTGGCTCCGTGCTTCGCGTGGGCGACACAATCCGGACGCGCTCGAGCCGGGCATGGGTGAAGCTGACCCTGAACGACGGCTCGGTGATGACCGTTGCCGGGCGGTCGCGACTGCGGCTGCTCAACGTGGATGGCCGGCGCGGTTTTCAACTGGCCTACGGGAATCTTTGGATGACGGTGACGCAAACGGCCAGGGCCAAGCCAGTCTCGATCCAAACACCAACGGCCACGGTCGAGGCGGCAACAGCGCAATTCAACCTTGAGGCTCACTCCTCCACGTCGATCGTGCGGGTGAACGATGGCTCAGCAAACGTCTTGCGACTCGCTGACGGCCAGGCGGCGGATGTTGCTGCCGATCATCAGGCTGTCATCTCGATAAGTCGCAACCAACAGCTTGCTGTGGTGAGCCAGCCGGAACCGGTCAACACGTGGAGCTGCAGTCTGCTCGCCGGCCGGGGGGCGGTGTTCGGTAAAATACTTCCGCAAACGGCCAAGCAGAAATCGCGTCTGGGGGTCAAACCGCTGCTCATAGGTAAAAAAACCACCATCTATGCAGCCAATTTTTCAGTGCAGTGCAGCCGTTCAGCGCCGGTGATGATTGAGAGCGGCTCAAGGGTTCGCATCCGCGGAATCACCCGGACCGAAAATCCGGTCTATTTTGGTATAACGACCCAACGAATCAAGGGAGGCTTTTTTGGCAAATATATCTCCAAGATAGATGTCGGGGCGCTTGACCAAGCGAGTGAGCCGTGGCAGATCGAAATGGATTTAAGCCATTTCGAGCCAGTGGACGGGATGGAGCATCTCCCTGATATGCCAATTGGCATGGAGTTGACTGACATCTGGGTTTTTTCTAAGGAGGAGCGCGCCGAGTTGGAAATTCATCGGGTCGAATTCCTGCCAAAGGAGATCGGCCAATGAACTACAGCGCATCAGTCATCGATGAAGAAGCCGCGCCAGGCGGCATCAAGGTTTTGCCCGCACCTTGCATGACTGAATCCGCCGCGACTGGCCAAGCCGACGAGAAAGCCAAGCGGGCTGAGTGGCGGGCCGGGAACCGTCGGCTCGCCATGGCGGCGCAGGGCGGCTGCCTCGAGTCGTTCGAGTCGCTGGTCGGGCAATTAGAGAAACCGCTGTACCGGTTTCTTTTGTCCAAGACCCGCAACCATCACCAGGCCGAGGATCTACTGCAGGACACATTTCTCATCACCTATCGCAAGCTGAACCAGTTCAACCCCGTCTATCCGTTTTCCTCCTGGATTTTCACCATAGCCAACCGGCTGGCCATCAGCTATTTTCGGAAGCATAAGCCGATGCAGGAAGAGCATGAGATACCCACCGACAAAACACCCCGCTGCGAAGTAATAGCTGCCGAAACGAGCGAAAACCTTTGGGCGAAGGCCCGACACCTGCTATCCGCCAACTATTACACAGCCCTCTGGCTGTTTTACACCGAGAGCATGACCATCGAGCAGATTGCGGAGTCCATGAACCGCAAGCCTAACACGGTCAAGGTTTGGCTGCATCGTGCCCGAAAAAAACTGGCCCAAGAATTCAAATCATGACCATCAATGCCGCAAACAAACTCTGCATAGCCATCGCTGGAATCGTGCTGGCTTTCGAATTGCATCACCCAGTCTTCGGGAGGGAGGCCGAAGAAAACCCATACTATGCAATCATTAAGCGCAACGCCTTTGACTTGACCGACACCCCACCTAACACGGAACAGAAAGCGCCCGAACCACCCAAGGCAAATGACATAAAACTTACGGGTATTTACCTACTAAACGGCATTGAACGCGCTGCAATTGCCCTGATGGATCAGGATAAAAAAATCACCAAGCCCACATACCTCCAGTTGGCGGCGGGGGAGAAACAGGGGGCCATTGAAATTAAGGCAATCGACAAACGCGCAGGCCGTGTGACATTACTGCAGCTTGGTTCAGAGCGGGAACTCAATTTCAAGGATGACGCCTTCAAGACTGCTGTATCCAAAGCCCCGCGTACTTCATCCTCTAAAAGTTCCTCCTCCAAGTCCAGATCATCAAGTGACGCTGCCAGAAGAGCGGCTGAGATCAAAGCAGCCATCGAACGCAAAAAAGCAGAAAAAAAGGCCGCCAAACCTAAAGGGAATGACAAGAGCGCGAAGGTCTATAAAGAACTGGACGGTAAGTTGAAAGAGGCAGTTAAGTCGGGCCGGATATCAAGAGATGAATACAGCCAAGCTTGGCGAGAAATCAAAGGGGGAGATGGAGGCAGCGACCGGGGCGATCGCAAGCGGTGAGAACGGCATAAAGAAAAATAGAGTTCAAAAAAGTAGACTCAGAAATCAGAACTTGATAACTGACCAGCGCACAACTGAAGAAAAGATGAAAACGTTTTCATTTTTAAAGGCGGTTTATATCGGGACGATTATCGCAGCCACCATCCTGTTTGTTGGCTGTGGTAAGGCCCCCACCGATGACTCCGCCACTGAAGCCGGCCAAGTCGAAGCGCTCAGAAAGGAGGCCGCATCGCTCAAATCCAAGCTGGCCAGCGCCCAGTCGCACATCGACAGCCTCCGCTTGGAACTCAACAGCGGAGATGCGCAGGATGTTTCCGGGGGACTGTCCACACCCGACATCCTCGACGAGTTGATGGAAATCAAATTGACTTCCGGTAACCGCCAGAAAATTCAGCGCCGCATCAATTTTCTCTTCGAGAGCTTGTCAGAGAAGGGTGAGACCGCCGTGCCGCATATTCGCAAGTTCCTCAACAGGATGGAAGACGTTGATTTCGCCATCCCTAAATCACCGAAGGATGAATCAAATGAACTCGAGCATTGGCGCACTCGCATGGTTCACGGTCCGCTCGATTTTGAGCAACCGCCTTCCCTGCGAATTGGCCTGATTGATATTCTGGTTGAGATTGGCGGAACAAAAGCGGAGGAGGCGCTGGCAGAAGTGCTTTCCACCACTGGCCGCGGGTTTGAAATCGCCTACGCCGCCAAACAGTTGCAAAAGTGGCTTGGCAAGGATGCCTACCGTGACGAAGCGCTCGGTGCCGCGCACGAACTTTTGGCGGAACCGATCAATGTGGCTAACGGCAACAAGTTTGATGCTGCCTCAAGGCAGTACCTGTTCATGGTGCTGGAGATGTATGGCGACAAAGCTTTCGTCCAGACCGCTCAAGGGCAGCTCATCAATGAAGAGGGAAGAATAGATCGATCCGTGCTGAGCTATTTTGAAAATATCGGCGACGGAAGTGCCGTCGACGCAGTTGTTCAAGCAATGCAAAGCGGGCAGCTCAGGGAAAGTGATATGAGAGAAATGGCTAGAGTAGCTGTGCAGGGAGTCGGTAAAAACGATGTCCAGGCTGACTCATTGTTCCAAGACATCATGACAAGCGACCAGTACTCTCTTGATGTCAAGATGGAGACGATCCGTTCTATGGACAATGCCGAAGACCTTACTAACATGGACAAAAACGAACAAGCGACCGTTCTGCAGTCTCGATTGGCCCTGATGGACACGATTCAACTTGGGGATGACGACATCATGTCATGGGCGAATGAAATATATTCCGGTAGAGTGGAATCAAAAATCCAAGGAAGAGGATTTGATGATGAAAAAGCTTACGATTCGATGCATGATAATTTCCGAAAAATCAACGAACAGGCCAGGCGAGAATCACGGGGTGGGAATTCCGGCGCCGAAGTCAATAATCAACCCACGATTATTCGCGGAAAGCCCGGGGATTGATCGCTTCATTGGTCGACTACAAAACACCGGAAATTTC
>CAJWEP010000082.1 GCA_913030945.1 uncultured Verrucomicrobiota bacterium | reverse complement strand
GAGCAGGTCCCCGGTGAACTGGAAGCCGATAAGGGCATCGGTGCCGACCTCAAGCCGATCCCCGAGCCGACCGTTCGCGACCTGAGCGTCTCCGGCAAGAAACGTCAGAAGAAAGCCGAAGGGGAGGCAGAACCGGATCCGGACGAGGTTGAGATGGGCGAAGTGATTTCAGCCAAGGAAGTCAAGGCGTCCGCCGAGGAGCAATCCGCCGAAACCGATACGCCCGACACTGGGGAACCGCAATCAGAGAAATCAAGCGAACCAACCGAGCATGATGCAGCCAACACCGCCGATATCCTTGGCCAGGCGGAGCCGGACGAAACCTCACCGGACGAGGAAAAGGAAGCCGATGCGCCACCCAAGCTCAAGTTGCCCAAGCGCCTGACCAAGTCCAAGGGGCCGATGGCCGTGGCCAAGACACCAAAGGTCGATGGTTACAAACTGCCCAAGTCACAAGTGCTCGACGAGCCGGATGCGCCGACCGCCCCCACCGAAACCCGCGAACAACTCCTCGCCAACGCCCGACTGCTCAAGGACACCCTGAAGCAGTTCAAGATTGAGGTCAACGAGGGGGACATCACCAAGGGGCCGACCATCACCCGCTACGAACTGCATCCGGCCCCGGGTGTCAAACTCGAGCGAATCACCGGCTTGGCTAACAACATCGCCGCCGCCATCAAGGCTGAACGAATCAACATTCTTGCTCCGGTACCCGGTCGCAACACTGTTGGCATCGAGGTTCCCAACCTCATCAAGACCAAGGTGCTGTTCCGCGACATTGTCGAGTCGCCGGAATGGAGGAACTCCAAGGCAAAAATTCCCCTTGCCTTGGGCAAGGACGTTTACGGCAAGCCGATCGTCGCCGACCTGGCCGAGATGCCACACCTGCTCATTGCCGGCGCCACTGGTTCGGGTAAATCAGTCTGCATCAACTCCATGGTCGCATCGCTCCTATTTCGCTTTACACCGGAGGAACTTCGCTTCGTCATGATCGATCCCAAGGTGGTCGAGTTGCAGATTTACAACGGCCTCCCCCACCTCGCCGCGCCGGTGGTGCACGATCCCAAGAAAGTCATTCTCGCCCTCAAGTGGGTGGTGAACGAAATGGAAAAGCGATACCAGATTTTTGCCAAGGTCGGCGCCCGCAACATAGCTGGTTTCAATTCCCGCACTAGTAAGAAGCCGCCCAAGAC
Source organism: uncultured Verrucomicrobiota bacterium (assembly GCA_913030945.1). Lineage (GTDB taxonomy): Bacteria > Verrucomicrobiota > Verrucomicrobiia > Limisphaerales > UBA1096 > UBA1096. The sequence continues at coordinate 11,266 of CAJWEP010000082.1, read as the reverse complement.
CGATCAGGCGGAACTGCCGCTTGACGAAAGCGAAGGTTTTGCCGTCGAGATGGATCAGGAAGTCAGTGTTCCACGGGAGGATGACGTCGAGATTCCCGAAAAGCTCAGCTACATCGTCGTCATCATCGATGAGTTGGCGGACCTGATGCTCATGGCCAAAAACGACGTGGAGAACAGCATCGCACGTATCACACAGATGGCCCGCGCCGCTGGCATCCACTGCATCGTCGCCACGCAGCGGCCCAGTGTTGACGTCATCACCGGCGTCATCAAGGCCAACATCCCGGCTCGTATTGCCTTTCAAGTTGCGGCCAAGGTGGACTCCCGCACGATCCTTGACGCCATGGGTGCCGACAAACTACTCGGCAAGGGGGACATGCTCTTCCTTCCGCCCGGCACGGCCAACCTCCGCCGCGCACAGGGCTGCCTCGTCACGGATGAGGAAATCAACCGCATTGTCGAAATCGTCAACACTCAGGCCAAACCATGTTACGACACGGAAATGGAGCGCCAACTCGAGGTTCCGGAGAATGGCAAAAGTGGTAACGGCGGCAGCGGCATCGACGAGGACGAGGAAATCGTCCAGCAATGCATCGAGGTCATCCGCGTCGAGCAAAAGGCCAGCGTCTCGCTCATGCAACGCCGGCTGCGCCTGGGCTACACCCGCGCCGCCCGCATCATGGACGAGCTCGAGGATCGCGGACTCGTCGGCCCCAACCGTGGCGCCGAGCCGCGTGAAATCCTATTCGATGTCGAAGACTAGCGCCTGTCCAGGCGTTACTTTTTGTACCAGTCACGCAAACGAACCTCAGAGGCGTCACCAACCAGTTTCTTGAACTTGGCCGTGTCACTGCCCCGGTAGTGATAGGGGTACACCACCCTGGGCTTGAACTCCCGCACCGCGTCGGCGGCCTGTTCCGGCGTCATCGTGTACGGCAGGTTCATGCAGACAAACGCCGCATCGATCTTTTTCAGGGCGCGCATCTCCGGAATGTCCTCCGTGTCGCCGCTCACGTACACGCGCTTGCCGCCGAAGGTCATCACATAGCCATTGCCCCGGCCCTTGTTGTGAAAACGCAGCCGAGCTGGCGTCAGGTTATACATCGGCACCGCCTCGATCTTCACGCCGAGTTTTTCCACCAATTTGCCATTCGCCAAGGTGGTGATCCTCTTCTTAAGCCCTTGCGGCGCGAGTGCAGCCACGGCCTCGGGAGCGATCACAACCGTCTTGTCACTGACGATCTCCGTGAGGGTGTCCTTGTTGAAGTGGTCGCCGTGAATGTCAGTCACCAGCACGAGATTCGGCGTGCCATGCGACTTGAACGGTGCCACGCCGCCGACCGGATCGACAAAAACCGTCTTGCCGTTCCACTTGAACACAACCGTGCCATGTTTTACCGGGTGGATTTCGAGGTCGCCCTTGGCAGTTTTGATTTTATCCGCCGCCTGCGCAGTGATCGACCAGGCTAGGGCCAGTGCCAAGATAATTTGAGTCGTCGTTTTCATTTTCGAACCACTTAGAAATCGGCAATCATCCTACCTCTCGACCAAGCGCTTGGCCAAGGTTTTTGGTCACCCTATGGACTTGGCCAGGGCCCGGTGGCGTAGGAGAATGATCAGGGCGATCCCGATGGGCAGCAAAAACAGGCTGAGCTGCTGCCCCGGCTTGATCCAGTCGAACCACAGTTGCTCCACCTGATAGTCACCCCGGAAAAACTCGACAATGAAGCGATTGATCGAGTAGCCGATGAGGTACAGGCCGAACACCTGGCCGTCAAACCGTTTGTGCCGGTATAACCAGGCCAGGCCACCGTACAGGGCCACGTTCAACAGCGCGGAGTAGATTTGCGTCGGGTGGACATGCAGCGAGTGGGCCGCGTCACCCGGCGCGTGGCCCAGCGCGTCGAAGGCGGGACTGTGCGCCGGAAATTGAACAGCCCAAGGCAGGTCGCATTCGATGCCAAAGCAGCAGCCGAACATCAGGCAGCCCAAGCGGCCCAGCGCATGGCCCAGCGGAATGCTCGGGGCAAAGGCGTCGGCGACTTTCCATAGAGGCTGTTTGCCGTGCAGCCGGATATAAAGGATCACCGCCAACGCCGCGCCAATGAAACCGCCATAAAAAACCAGTCCCCCACTCCGGAAATCGATGGTTTTCCATAGAATCGATTGCGAATCTCTTCTAGCCAGAATTTCTCCGGAAGCCGCACCTGTTCCAGAAGCAATAGCAAAAGTGAAGGTAGTGTCACTCGTCTTAGTAATGCTGGTTTGTGAAGTGTTGTATTTTTCTGCGTTACTCCCCGTGGCCCCAACCAGGTAAACGGTATCTCCTGTCCCGAACAGATGTAGTTCAGTGGTTGTTACCGTTGCTGTGCCTCTGGTTTCCGAGATTGAGGAGACTGCAGTGGTCAGAGTATATTGATCTTCCCAGTATGTGACCACGTGCATCGCCCGGGCGCCAAGCATGGCGGCGATGATGATCCACACGCCGAGATCGGAGATGACTTTGCCATCGATCTTGTCGAGGACGCACCGGCGGCTGGCAGTCCACAGCCCGGCGAGGAAACCACCGGCCACAAGGATGCCATACCAGTAGATTGCGAAGCCACCGATCTTAAAGGCAATGGGATCCATTCCGCCGTTCAGCGAATGGTGTTGGTGACCACGGTCTGGGCCGGCGCAGTCTCATCCACCAAGTCGGGCGGCAGCGGGGGGCTGACCTCATCCCCGAAACCGGGCGGCAGCGGCGGCATCTGCGTCACGAGCGTGCGCCACTTTTTGCGCTCAGCATCGGTCATGCCGTTCCATCGCTCGGTGTTGCGGAAGAAGGCAGCTCGCTCCCGCTGCGACATGTTGGCCAGTTTCTCAAACGAGCGGATGACCAGATCGCGCTGTGAGCGGGACATGGCCTTGAACTGCGCCAGGCTGGCCTCCATCCCAACCCGTTCCCGGCTCGAGAGGAGACGCAGAGTGCGCTCCTGCTCAGCAACTGGCATGTCGAAAAACTGGTGGAACTGGTGGGTCATCCGTCGACGATCCGGTTTCGGTTTTTCCCGCCAGTTTTTAAGGCGCACCTCCAGCCCTTCGCGCAGGCGGGTTGGCATTTTTTTTATGTGGTTCGTCAGCGCAACGCGGGATTGGCGGCCGCGGCCGAAGCTGGAGAGATAGCGAAAAAACGACTCGTTCTTGAGTAGGTTGGCGCGGATACCGTCGTCGAGTTGGTCCCAGCCGATCAACCGCTGCTCAATGTCGGCACGAAACCGCTCCGGGACAGAGGCCAGCCGATTGGCCCGGTCAGCTTTCGTTGCCTTCATGAGCGGCATCAGGTGCCAGCGGAAATCCAGCGCGTCGAGTTTGCGGTTGCGCTCGGCCTCTGGCATCGCGGCATATTCGCTGACCTTGGCCTGCACAATTTTGCGGTGACGCTCGGACGAAATCTTAAGCTTGCCCACCGCTGCCTCGCGCTTGGTCTCGGGCAGCGAGACGATTTTTTTGAAAACTGCAAAGGGCGAGTCCGCAGCCAGCGCACCGGCGACCGTACCCGTCGCCAACGTTGGCAGCAGGATCAGGCGGGCAACTGTGACTCGCAATTTCATGAAGTTACTTGAGAGCGGCCCAGAGTTCCTCGTCGATCGGATCAGCCTGGGTGATGGCTTCGATGGCGTCGAAGTCTGCCAAAAAGTCGGGGGTCACCTCGGCAATGGACGCGATGGCCGCCGCCATCTCGGCGCGGCTCTGGTTGCGGTGCGACTGGTAGCCAATGCCGCCGACTACCATGGCGAGCGTTGCCGCAGCAGCGATCTGAATGGGCCGAAACTGCGGCGAGAGAAGCTTCTGCCACCACGCTTGGCCAAGCGCCGGCGTAGCCGCCTCGGTGCGGCGGATTTCATTCAGCACACGGGCGGTGAAATTGGACGCCACCGGCGCGTTGGGCAGCGCAGCCAGCAGTCGGTCGAGCGCCTCCCACTCGGCCAATTCGGCAGGGTTCGCGGTCAGCCAAAGCTCCATCTTGGCCAACTCGGCATCGGTCAAGTCACGCGTGCGCGCTGTTTGCAACAGGTTCTCAAACTCGGGTTGGTTCATTATCGCCTTTCCTTAAAAACCAAGCGGACACAAAAGTTTTGCCATCGCGTCATTTTTTCTGCCATTCGCCTGATTTCAGATACGGTTTCAGGCGGTTTTTGAGCACTGCGCGGCCCCGGAAAATGATCGATTTGACCGCCGTCAGGGAGATTCCGCCCAGCACATCGGCGATCTCCTCGTAGCTGACGCCTCCCTCGCGGCAGAGCAGCAGCGCGGTGCGCTGTTTTTCCGGCAAATCCATCAGCGCCTCCTCGACCTTCACACGCAGTTCAGCGCTGAGAGTGGCATCAGCCGGGACCGGGCTGGCGGCATCCTCCACCACGCGCAGCGGCTGGGATTCGTTGTCGGGACGCGGCTCGTCGAGCGAGTCAGCCGGGTGGCGCATGCGCCGCCGGATCTCGTTCAAACCAAGGTTGCGGGCGATGGTGAAGAGCCAGGTGGTGAATTTGCTGGCCGGCTCGTAGCGTTCGCGGGTTTTCCAGACCTGGAGAAAAACGTTCTGGGCGATGTCCTCCGCCTCGTCGAGGTCGTTGATCAACCGGTACACAAGGTTCATCACCGGCTGCTTGAATTTCTCCACGAGATTCTCGTAGGCCGACAAGTCGCCCTCCTTCACCCTCAACATCAGGGCCACGTCGGGATCGTTCCTGTCAACCATGCCGCAAAAATCTAGGTTACGCTTGGCCAAGCGGCAAGGTTGAGGATGGAGGAAAATGGTGCTTGGCCAAGCGGAATTGTTTTGAAGAGCCGGCGCAGCTAGAGTCGCGCTGCGTGCAGGAGAACGCCACAGCACCCCCCAACGCCATCGAGTCGCTGGTCATCCCCCTCGACAGCACCCCCGCCGGCGAGTTGCCGGCACTGAAGCGGCATCTCAAGACAGAGTCGGCCCGCCTGCAGCAGTGGCATCGTGAGGGCGGCGGCGGTCTTGAGGTGTGCCTTGGCCGGTCGCGGATGATCGACACACTGCTCCGGGCGCTGTTGGAGTGGTCGCTGGCACGCTTCCAGCCTGCAGACGGCGTTCGACGGCTCAAGATATCGCTTGTCGCGATCGGCGGCTACGGGCGTGAGGAACTAAGCCCCCACAGCGACATCGACATCATGCTGCTGCACAACGGCTCGGTGCCAAGCTTGACCCGGATCTACAGCCATCCGCTGCTTGAGCAACTAACCGGTCCTGGAGGCCTGATTTACACGCTTTACGACCTCGGCATGAAGGTCGGCCACTCGGTGCGAAACATTCAGGACGCAATCAATATCGCCAACGACGACATGCAGACCAAGACGTCGCTGATCGAGTCGCGCCTCATCACCGGCGACGCAGCGCTGTTTGGGCAGTGTCAGCAGCGGCTTGAGACCCGGTGTGTCCGCAACCATGTCGACGACTACCTGCAGATGCGAATCGGCGACCAGGACGCGCGCCGCGTGAAGTTCGGCAACTCCGCCCTTCTGCAAGAGCCGAACATCAAGAACGGCTGCGGCGGCCTGCGCGACTACCAGAACCTGCTGTGGATGACCTACTTCAAGTACGGCACGCGCACGCTCGAGCAGCTCGAAGCCCAGGGGATGATCCGCCCCAAGAACCGCCAGCAACTTGAGGCCGGATACGACTTCCTGCTGCGCACCCGCAACGAGCTGCATTTTCAAACCACGCGGCTGGTGGACGATATACCCAAGGCGCTGCAGCCGAAGGTGGCCTGGCAGCTTGGCTACAAGGATCGCTCGCCGGCGGGGCGGCTGGAGGCGTTTATGCGCGACCTGTACACACACCTACGGGCGATCCATTTGATCACCCGTATGGTCGAGCGGCGGCTGGCGTTGCGCCCAAAGCCTCGGCACCGCCTGCCGTCGCTGCGCACACTTTTTGGCGGAGGTAAAAGAACGGAGACGCTCGACGGATTCAGCATCATCAACGGCGAACTGGTGCCTGCCTCGCCGCGCGTGTTCAAGGAACAACCGCGCCGGCTCATGCGCGTATTCCTGCACGCGCAGCAGCGCAGCCTCGACTTTCATCCCGACCTGACACAACTGCTTCGTGACAGCGTGTCGCTGGTAGACGATGGCTTCGTCCACGATCCCGAGATGCGCGAGACGTTCCTTGAGATCCTCAACCGGCGCGGCAGCGTCGCCCCCGCCCTGCGCGCCATGCATGAGATCGACCTGCTCGGCCGCTACATTCCCGAGTTTGGCCGGATGACCTGCATGGTGCAGCACGAGTTCTTCCACGCCTACGCCGCCGATGAGCACACGCTTGTCTGCCTGGAGAAACTCGACCAGGTATGGAACGCCCAGAAGCCGCCTTTCATCCACTACGCCCACATCTTGCAGGACATCGACCTGCCGTACCTGCTTTACCTCGCGCTGTTCCTGCACGACGCGGGAAAGGGCATGAAGAGCGGCGACCACGTGAAGGACGGCACCGCCGTCGCCCTGCGGGTTGGCGAACGGCTTGGACTCACTCCCCGCCGTCTGGGCCGGCTTCAGTTCCTCGTGGAGCACCACCTGCTCATGGCCGAGACCTCCCAGCGGCGCGACATCGACTCGCCAACGGTCATCCGCCAGTTCGCCGAGACGGTGCAGGACGAGGAAAACCTGGCCATGCTCACGCTGCTGACGTTCGCCGACTCGCTCGGCACCAGCAACGACCTGTGGAACGAGTTCAAGAACACGCTGCTGCAGACCCTCTACCGACGCGCCGGTCGGCGCATGGTCAGCGGCAGGGACTACGCCCAGGCGGAGAAGGAGCGCTTGGCCAAGCTCAAGCAGGAGGTGCGCGAACAGTTGCCGGAGCAACTCTCGGAGGAGGAACTCGAGGCACACTTCCGGCACCTCACGCCCCGCTATTTCCGGGCGCACTCGCTCCAGCACATCCACATCGACCTTGAGCAGGTCAACCGCTTCCTGAAGCGCGTGGTTGACGGCGCCGGCCCGAAAGTGCTCGAGCCCGTGATCTCCTGGCACGACCAATCGGCGCGCGGCTACACCTCGGTCAAGGTTTGCACCTGGGATCGGCCGGGGCTCTTCACCACGATTTCCGGGGCGCTGGCTGCATCGGGGCTGAACATCCTGAGCGCAAGGGTCTTCTCACGGGGTGACGGGATCATCATCGACACCTTCTCTGTCGTGAACGCCCGAAACGGCGGCCTGGCCAGGCGGCCCGAGCGCGATGCGTTCAAAAAATGGCTCAACCGGGCGCTGCTGCCCGGCGAATCGCCTGAATTCGAGAAACGGATCGCGGCCTTGGCCAAGCCCACCCATGTCGGGGAATGGGAACTGCCGACGCGCATCCGCATCGACACCCAGTCCGCCGAGTCGCGAACCATCATCGAGGTTGAGTCCGAGGATCGGCTTGGCCTGCTGCACCGCATCTCCAAAGTGCTAACCCGGCATGAACTCAGCATCCACGTCGCACGCATCAGCACCGAGAAAGGTGCCGCAATCGACACCTTCTACGTCCGGACCGCCGCCGGAAAAAAACCAACCGGCAAGACGCTGCTCCGGCAAGTCCAGTCCGACCTCGAGGCAGAATTAAGTGAGCAGTCAGCGATGAGCAATGAGCAGAAAAAGGACACGGATTTCACGGATTAACTCAGATTATTAGGATACAGCACATCCGTGCCCATTCGTGAAATCCGTGTCCGGGCTTGAAACTCCTTAAATAACGTAATCGAGCGGATTTTCGAGTGGCCCCTGCAGGTCGCGCACGCGGTCGCACAGGTGTGCCACGCTCACTCCCTCCAGCACGCCGACGATCGCATCGCGCACTTCCTGCATCACACTGCGAATCGCGCACTTGCCCTCATCGGGACACGAGCAACGCTGGTAATAGTTCACACTCACACACCCCACCGGTGCCAGCGGCCCCTCCAAGTGCCGGATAATATCGGCGAGCGAAATCTCACCCGGCCCGCGCTGCAGCCTGTAGCCACCGGCCACGCCACGCTTGCTTTGCACAAAACCAGCCGACTTCAAATCGTTGAGAATCTGCTCCAGAAACCGGCGTGGAATATTCTGCTGCTGCGCGATATCCTTAATTCGAATCACACCGGGGCCGTGGTTCATTCCCATGACCAACAATGCGCGCAAAGCATACTCTCCTCGTTGGGACAGTTTCATGACGAGGGGAAACTAGAATCCCGACTGATTGAGTCAAGTATTGTTTGGGGATATAAAAACCCCTAGAAGACCTATTACTTAGCGATTTCGATCAGCTCGATTTCGTAGCCCTCGGGAGCGTCGATGAAAGCGAAGCCACCGCCGGTCTCCTTCATCGTCGGGCCGTCGGAGTACTCCATGCCTATCGAGACCAGGTGCTTGCCGAATTCTTCTAAGCTATCGACCTCGAAGGCCAGATGCGTGAGATCCTCCTGCACCTCCACCGGGCCGCTAGAGGGGTAATGGCAAATCTCAATGGTCTCATCGCTCTCGGGCGCCTTAAGGAAGGCCAATTCGGAGCCGCGCGGTGACTTGTGCCGACGTACCTCCTCGAGTCCAAGGGCGTTTTTGTAAAAATCGACGGTCTTCTCGAGATCGTTCACTCGGTAGCGCGTGTGCAACAGTTTTTTTGCCAAAGCCATAACACGAGTCACCGTATCAAGCCGACTGCGCCGAGCCAAGCGCGGGCCAGCTTGTCATCTGGGCTGGCCGAGGCTAGGTTCACCCGCATGCACCACCAATGGATTTGTCCTGCGATCGCCGCCGCCTTTTTTGCGCTTGGCCATTCCTCCCCCGCGCTTGGCCAAGCATCCACCGACGCCAAGGGCGTCCGAGCTGATCCCGAGAACCCGCGCTACACGCACCGCGCGCAGCACAGCCGCGACGGCATAGGTAAATTCTACATGGACCGCGAGATCGCCCACGTAATGGGGCACCTCGGTGCCGGCTGGCTTGAACGACCATCGCGCGAGGTCGAGGAGAAACCGCAGACACTCATCAGGTCGCTCAAACTTAAGCAGGGTGACAACGTAGCTGACATCGGCGTCGGCACAGGATACTTCGCGCGACGCATCGCTCGAGTCATCAGCCCTAAGGGCACAGTGTACGGGGTCGATATCCAGCCAGAGATGCTTGAGTTACTCGCACAGAACCTCGGAAAGCTTGGGATAAAAAATGTAAAGGGCGTGCTCGGCACGATCAAAAACCCCAACCTGCCCGCGAACACCATCGACCTCGCGTTGATGGTCGACGTGTACCACGAATTTTCGCATCCATATGAGATGCTGCAGAACATCTGCCACGCTCTGAAGCCGGGCGGGCGGATCGCGTTCGTCGAGTACCGGATGGAGGATCCTAACGTGCCGATCAAGCTCCTGCACAAAATGTCGCAATTGCAGGTGATGAAGGAGGCCACGCCGCACCCGCTCGAGTGGTCGGAGACGATTTCCGTGCTCCCTCGTCAACACGTCATCGTCTTCAAGAAAATCGCCCCGTAGCCGAAGGTGGAATAGTGGTAGAATTAAACGCAGAGGATACGTTGTTCTGTCTTCACAACTTCTTCCGCTTGGCCAAGCGTTGCCAGCAACTCGGTGACGGTTTTTTGTTGACCGGGCAGCACCAGACCGGGAGCGATCTCGGCAAGCGGGGTCAGCACGAACGCGCGCTTGTGGGCGCGCGGATGCGGCAGAGTCAGCGTTGGCGTGACTCGCGTTTCGTCGCCGAAGGCAATTAGGTCGAGGTCGATCCCGCGCGGCGCGTTGGCCAGGCTGGAGCGGATGCGGCCCAGCCGGGCCTCGAGCGCCAAAAGATCGTCGAGCAGCGACTCCGGCGTAGCGCTGGGTTCCGGCTGTAGGCCAAGCGCGGCGTTGAGGAACGACGGCGAGCCGGGTGGGCAACCGACCGGCTTGGTTCGCCAAAGCGACGAGCCAAGTGCCCTTGCGCTCGACCAGTTGGCAATCTCGGCGGCAGCCAAGCGCAACGTCCCGGGGGCGTCACCGAGGTTGGCTCCCAGCGCCACAAAGGCCACCAATGGTTCGTCGCTCACGCGCTGGGTTTTGCCGTGCCCCACTCCGCAGCGCAATCCGAATCCGACACAAGCGTTGACAGTTGGCCCCGACCGCATAGCGTCTTTCGCCATGAGTGTGCGGATAAAAATTTGCGGCATCACGTCGATCGACAATGCGCAGGCGGCGATTGAGGCCGGTGCGGATGCGCTGGGTTTCATGTTTTACGAGCCGAGCCCGCGCTGCGTCGCGCCGGAGCAGGCGGCGGCGATCATCGCCGAACTGCCAGCGCACGTGGCCAAGGTCGGCGTATTCGTCGATGCCGATGAGGCGACCATCCGCAATACCGCCACCTCGGCTGGGCTGGACACGCTACAATTCCATGGCAACGAGTCACCGGACTTTTGCACGCAGTTCGAGCTGCGAACGATCAAGGCGTTTCGAGTGAAAGATCGTGAGTCGCTTGGCCAGTTGACCGACTATAGGACCGATGCATGGCTGCTGGACAGTTATGTGCAAGGCGTGCCTGGTGGCACCGGCGAACGGTTCAACTGGGACTTGGCTGTGGAGGCCAATCGGCTTGGCCGCCCGATCCTGCTCGCAGGCGGGTTGACGCCGGACAATGCCGGCGAAGCAGTTGACCAAGTGGCGCCGTTCGGGCTCGATGTGTCGAGCGGCGTCGAGGCGGCTCCCGGCCGGAAGGATGCCGCAAAAATGGCAACACTCATCGCCAGCGCAAAAGGCAATTCTGCCGCCGATGGACTCTGGACTGGATATTGAGTTTTTACAGCGATCTAGTAACCTCGCGCTGTCTCGGCACGTAGCACGTAGAGGTTTGTTCCCCCGGGGCAATTCATCAACACCATGAACCTGATATACTTCAAGACAACGGCCACTGGCCTAACCATACTCATGTTGTGCGCCACAGTCTTGGCGGCGGACAAAGAACTCACGCTCGACGAGTTGTTCCCGACCGACCGCGTGCTCGACGTACAAATCACTGTTGCCGGGAAGGACTGGGACAAGATTCGCCACCAGTCGCGCGACTTCGTCTCGGCGTTGCACGAGAAGCGAAAGACGGAACCGATCGACGGCCCGTACGACTACGTCAACGCCGACATGACGATCGACGGCGTAAAATTTGAAAAGGTCGGGCTCCGTAAAAAGGGATTCATCGGCTCGCAGAGCAGCAGCCGGCCGTCGCTCAAGATCAAGCTGAACCACACCGACAAGGAGCAGGCCATTGGCAG
>CAJWEP010000081.1 GCA_913030945.1 uncultured Verrucomicrobiota bacterium | reverse complement strand
CCGACGATGATCATCGCCGTGACGTTGTTCAGCACGGCGCTGAACACCACTGTCATCACGCCGTAAAACCAAAGCAGCCGCCGTGGATCGCCCCTGGACGCCTTGGTCAGCCGAATCGCAATGTAGGTAAACAACCCCGACTTGCTCGTCACGTCGACGAACAAACTCGAGCCGAGAATGATTGTGATCACACCCCACTCGATCCCCGGAATAAACACAGGCAGCCCGATCTCGTGACCGTTCGGCAACTGCACCGCGCCAAACGGTAGAATGCCGGTAAAGGCGCCCAGCAAAAGCGCAATGACAGCCGTCACGCCGACGATCACCGATTTCTTTGCGTGGATCTTTTCCTCCAGAGCAAGGCACAAAACCATCGCCACCAGCACACCGGTGAACAAATAGGTGATCCACGGCGACACTTCGGGGGCAGCGTGATCCACGGCGGCAAACATCATGAATTCCATCCCTTGTCTTCCTTAGAGCATCAGCAGCGGCGTCGTTCGCAACTCGACCGCGAGCGGATACGCGATCCCGTGCATCGCCAACTGTTCGTCGTCCTTCGTATACATGACCAGCAGATCAATTTCGTTCTTCTCAACCAGGCCCCGGTAATCGGCGAGTCGATGCCCAAGCTTCACCCGGCTCTCCACCATGAGGTGTTGGTCCCCCTCGGCCAGGCCGGCGCGGCACGAATCGATGTACTCGGTCGGGTCCTCCAGTAGTCGCGCCCGAATCTCCTCACGCGCAATGCCGGTGTCCAGGTCCGGAATTTTCCCGATCGCCGCAATGTACCGCTCAAACACCGTGTCGTCCTCGACGTGCGCGAGGTACAGCGTCCCGCCGTCCTGCGTAAAGTACGCCGCGTGGCTGACCAGGCGATGATCCCCGGCCAGGTGATCCGTCACCGCCATGACTCGGTCGGTGTTCTTGAGTGCGTGCCCCGGCAAATCCTTTCTCCCTGGATGCGGCAGAACCAGCACCGGCGTCGAGGTCGACTGCGTCAGCACATCCACATGCTCACCCAAGCTGTGCGGCCACTCCCCGACGGTGCTGTGTAGATGACGATACGTCACAATAAGATTCGGCTTGGTCTGCTCCACCGCATTCAACACCTCCCGAACCGAGAATGGTTTATTACCACCAAACAACTCCCACTCCGGCTTGTCCCTATCCTCCAGCACCGTGAGAAAGCCCTTGGCAAGGTAGAGAAAATCATCCTGCAATGCCTCGGCCAAATCGTGCACGATCAACACCCTGCCAACCTTGACCAACTGCCGCACGAACACATCCCGGGACGCTGCATTGAAGACACTCTCAAATCGATCCAGCGTTGACATGCCGGCGACAGGATAAAAGACTTGATAAAACCATCAAGCCGGAATACCGCAATCCTGCACTTGGCCAAGCGGCGGATTATCGGTCGCTGCGCTTGGTCTCGGCAATGATTCTGTCGTAAATCCTCCCTGCGCTCTCAAACGCTTTGGATGCATCATCGCGCTCATCCTCCCGAATGCTGGATTTCTTTGTTTGCCAGCATTGGTCGAGAGAGCGTCGCATCCACTCGGCACTCCGCCGTTCACGGATCGGCTCGCCGCCTACGATGACAAAAAAAGGATTCGTATGGGCACTTGGGAAAACCCGCAGCGCCAGCCAGCTAGATTTCTTCAACGGATAATCAAACGACACGCTTTTCCAGTCGCCATCAGCGACTATTTTTTTTGTCATGACAGGGCGTCCGTTTACCACCAACTCAACGCTGACCTCACGGCTTTCGCCAATCCGGGCCCGCTCGACATGCCAGTACGGCTGCCGATCCAGTCCAGCAGCGGCGATCTGTGTCCCCAGTTCCGTTCTATCGACGGGCAAAAGGACCGCTACATCAGCCTCGATCTTCACACTCCGCGCATCTTCCAGCCGCAGTTCACTGCCTCCCTCCCCAATCGCTTGACCGCTAAAACGCGTCTTGATCAAGTGAGTCCGTCCGTCCGAGACATAGCCCCGCCCGAGCCGGATTCCGTCCAGATAAGATTCGTAATCAAGCCCGTTGGACAACTTGATATAGCTTCGCACTTCCCCGACCCTCTCATCATAAATACACGGGTAATCCGTCTCGCCGCTCAAGGTCGTGCGGTATCCGCAATTCAGGCTATGGTACCACATGTTCAGTTCCCACGTGATGGGCGTATCGCCAACGGAATAAAAATCGACCAACCCGGCTGTGACCGCCGCCACGAACTCATTGGCACCAATGTCGTTCATTCGTGGCAGTACATAATTAGGAAGCTGCCACGTGGCGCTCACGGGAGTCAGGCCCCAACCCGAGTGAGCGTAACCCGTGATCGCACGCTGACGCTTTGCCCAGCGCAGGATGGGTACGTTCCATGACGGCCATTCCCTGATGTGGCCGGTTCCCGGATAATCATCCTCCGTCAATCCCAGCAACACAATATGACCGGCATGCGATGAAGGGAAACCCGACACCTCGACGTTATATCGAAGTATATGATCGTGCCCCGACAAGGGATGATCGTGCCCAGTGAAAAACTGTTTTTGGTGATTCCAGTTCGAGCCCCAGTTCAGAATGTTGGCAACGTTCAAATCCTCCCCCTGCTGGATCCGCGATATATGCTCCGGCCTGAGCCCCTCTTCCGGATTGTTATAGTGGCAACATCCTGAAGCGTGAATATGCGAATCGGAACTGTAATACCCGAGGCGACTCATGTGTATCCAGCGTTTCAGCCGAAATGATGCCTCAATCTCCTCTCCACCGGGAGGCACATTGAGCTCCTGTGTCTGGACCAAATACTCCGGCCCCCGTGTATAGGTAACGCGGTAACTCCCCGGCGGCAGCAAAACATGCTCACCGTTTTCCCGGTACACTTGGGCGTGGAAGTAATGATCGGGGTAGGTGTCCAACACCGGCAGACGACGGGAAGGCAGCGGGTATATCCCCTTCAAGTCGCCGGGATAATATTCATATTCCCTCTCGGCCCGGCGATCGTAATCCGACAATCCATGATTCAAGTGCTGCCCGTACTGCCCGTTGTTTTTGTCTGCCTTGTATTCGTTCCGATCCACGCCGTCGGTGATGACAAAGGATGCCATCGCCGGATTCCCATCTTCATCCGTAATGTTGAACACCACCGGAATGGCGGGCGCCGCTTCAAACGCCAACCGGATGCGTGAAGTGTTCAGCGGCCCCTCGTCCCACTCCAATTGCACGCTTGCCGATCCGCCGCCCTGATAGTACTCCACAGACAACGCCACCGGCCTCCCTGCAACGAGATCAACCTCCGCCGTTTTAAGGGTTGAACCATGCAGCCCCCAGTTGGCAACAAGCAGTTTCCCGTTGATATACAGCCGGCTGCCATCGTTGCTCCGAACGCCAATCCGGCAGCGCCCTGTTTTCCGTGGAAACAGCCATCCGGTCCAGTGCACACAAAACTCGTCCATGTTCAACTGACTCTCATCAGGCTGATCGGACCAGTTGAAATCTATCAGCCTGTCCGTACGAACCATCACGGGCGTCCCCGAAAAATCGTTGTTGTTGAAATACTCACCCTTGAGTCCATTCTCTTTATTTTTCTGATTGCCTGTGCCCAGAAAAATTGGCGCTATTACAGCCATGTTTTTGTAGTAATTGCCGAGGTGGAAATCGATATCAGCCTCGAGGTGTCCGCTTTTTTTTGAGTGAATTTGTAGAATAGCATACTCAACCGGTGCTCCTGAAAGGGTACCCTTCATGGGTTCGTTGCGGTAAAGTGAAAGAGACAGGAATCTTTCCTGTAACTGGCCCATGGTGAACATTTCCTCTGGCTTGACCGTTTCTTCACCCCGCGACTCCACGAACAAGGGCTCCGCATTGGGACTCTTCACTTTCAACCTGCCCTCATGTCCGGCTTCGTTGTGTATCTTGACCAAAAAGCTGCTCCATCCGCCCTGCTGCAGTCGAGGTGCCGCCACACCCGGCGTGACCGCCACACTCAAGTCACCCTTGATCCGAACAACTGCCACGGAATACGAATCCAAAATATCCTGCACCGCTGAACTGGCATCCTTCAACGCATCCTTTCCTGACAATTGCTTAATCTGATCCTTGGCTTTGGGTGATAAGGGATGTCCTAGGTAATCCAGCGCGTTCTGAACGTTCACAGCGTTTTGAATCAGGTAGGCATCGTGGGCAAACGATGAAACAGATGCAGAAAACAAAACAGCCAACATCAGGCCAAGCAAATCAACCTTCCCGCCCAACAAGCCGGCAGGGAGATTGTTGTGCAAATATTCAGAAGTTATGTTCATGTTGTTTACCCTCTTCAACTCCTCACTCGCCGCGCCACTGGGCCAGTCGCTTGGCCAAACGGGCCTCGGTCTCGGCCGGCGTGATGAGATTGGGCAGGTCGGTTTTGAGCTGCTCAAGCGTCGGAATCTCGCCCCAAGCGGTGACACCGAAGACTTCCACCGTCGGCTCGCCGTCGAGGCCTAACTCACGGTTGCGCTTGGCATAGCGGTGCCCGAGCGTGGCGCGCCACTCCTCCTTCGACTTGGGCACGTCCATGTCGTGCCGCCCCACCCACGGCAGCCACTCGGTCACCTGCGACTGGTGGCACCAGGTCATGTCCACCATCAGGTCGAACGCCGCGCTCACATCCACCGCTAGATCATACGAGTTAGCCCCAAACATGTATCCGTCGTAGGCGGTGAGGATGACCGGCACCTTGCACGGCCTCGGCTCGGCTTCGTCGGACGGGTACTCCGGCGTGAAGGCGTGCGGCACGTTGATCATGTAGGCCACCTTGCGAACCGCCTCCGCCACGGCCACGTGGTCAACGTGCAGCCCGGCGAGGGAGTCTGACGGCACCGGCGGGGCGAACAGATAATCCGGCTCAAAATCCCTTATAGCCTTCCAGAGCGCGGCCAGCAGATCACTGTCCACCTGCAGGCAGGCCTCGCGCGGCGCCCGACCACTAGGCAACAACAGCGGCTCAACCTCACACTGCGCCAACTTTGCCGATTCCATCTGCTCAGCCAGCCGGATGCGCGCTGTCTTCTCCCGTGATAGCTGATGATGTCCCGCCGCCCCGTCGGTACAGATGACCAGCCGCGCGCTAAAGTCGCCGCCCAGTCGCCGCCGCCACATTTCAAATGTGCCGGCAGTGGAGAACTCATAATCGTCAAAATGCGCGTGGACGAACAGTGCCTTCATGAATACCAGAAAAAAAGGAGAGCCAACACCGGCTCTCCCACAAATTCAATTCACTTGAAGGGCTACTCCTTCGGCTTGGCCGCTTCCTTTTCCTTGGCCTCCTTGGCGTTGCCCACACCGGCACCGATTAGCCCCCCGACACCGGCACCGACCAACGCTCCCTTGCCAGCCTCGCCGCTCTGGTTGCCAATAACGGCCCCCGCTGCTGCGCCAATCGCCGCACCCAATCCGGCGCCAACTGCTGTTTTTCTTCCCGGTTCCGTGGCGCAACCACTGAAAAGCAGTCCCGCCGCTACCGCCACCAACAAGCTATGTCTAATCGTTGTCATATCTTTTCAATCAACCGCCGGAATTATCCCAAACTAAATCCGGCCTGTACAAGCCAAAATAGACCGAACTAAGCCTTGGGCAACTGTTTATCCAGCCTCGATCTGCTCACTCCGCAGTACCAAACGCTCGACGAGCCCTTGGTTTGAGTGTTTCATCCACGGCCACGTATCATGCGTAATCCAGCATTTTTACTAGCAACATTGATCGCGCTTGGCCAAGCACAGGCAGCCAAACCGCATGCTCTGTTTGTCGTCGGCACACACCATTATAGTCCGCACGAAACAATGCCTGCGCTGGCCAGTCAACTCGATGTGCTTGGCTGGAAGACCTCCGTGCTCAACCCCGGGTACAATCCGGAAAAAAACAGTAAGGGAATCGATGGACTTGAACTGTTGCAGGAGGCCGATGTCGCGATTTTCTACACTCGTTTTCTCACGCTGCCGCCGGATCAGTTTCGTATGATCCGGCTTTACCTCGAGGCCGGCAAGCCGGTCGTGGGATTCCGGACCAGCACCCATGCATTCGACTATCCCAAAGGCAACAGCTTGGCCAAGTGGAACAATGGCTTCGGCCGCAATGCGCTTGGTTCCCAATACTTCGCCCACGTCCAGGGCAATACATCCGTCACCTTGGCCAAGGGTGCCGGAGACCACCCGATCCTCACCGGCATCAATCTGGCCGAACCGATTGCCGCCGCTGGCACATTATACCTCTCCGACCCTGCCCAGGGCGCACAGCCGCTGCTTCGCGGCACAGGCCAATCCAACAAGCCGGGCAAAAAGACCAACCGCTTCGGAACATTCGAAATCAAGCCCACCATGACGCAGGATGTCGCCTGGACTTGGAAAAACAAATGGGGTGGTCGGGTGTTCTGCACAACCCTAGGCCACAAGAACAGCTTCGAGAACAGGAACCTGCTGCGACTCTTCATCAATGGAATTTGCTGGGCCGCAGGCGAAAAGGTACCCCCGGCAAAAACAAGAATTCTTCCCTTGGCCAGGCTCAAGTCGCGTGCAGCCAAGAGCAAAAAAGCGGCGACTCGTGCCGATGCCCGCAACAAGCAAACCGGAGAGAAACCGGAACCGAAAAGTCCTGAGTTGGCTCAGTACGCATTGTTCGAAAAAACGGCAACTCGCCCTCCAGTAACCTCTCCCGTTAATACCCGGTTGCCGCTAAAAATCAAACGTGGCATGAACATCGCCTTCATCGGCAACACGCTGCTCGACCGCTCACAGGACTTTGGATACCTCGAGGCACTGCTGCACCAGGCGCATCCGAACCACGACCTGACGGTTCGCAACCTCGCCTGGCCGGCCGATGCGCTTGGCCTGCAGCCGCGCCCGGCGAACTTTGCCGACACTGACCAACACCTCGTTTTCGTGAAGGCCGATGTCATTTTTGCGGCGTTCGGGTACAACGAATCATTCGCCGGGCCAGACGGCTTGGCCAAGTTTCGGGACGACCTCAACGGCTACATCACGGCGACCAAGGCCAAGGCGTTCAACGGCAAAAACGGCCCGCGACTCGTGCTGCTCTCGCCGATCGCCAACGAAAATATCGAAGGCGTCCATGCCGCCGTCAACAACGCGAACCTGCGGCTTTACACCGAGGCCATGCGGGACATCGCGGCGAAGCAGCAGGTCGGCTTCGTCGATCTGTTCTCCCCCACCGAAAAGGTGATGGCAGCGCCAGAACACGACCTGACGTTCAACGGCTGCCACCTCAACGACGACGGCTACCGGCTGTTCGCCGACACGGTGTTCAAGGCGGTGTTCGGCATCGAGCCGCCGGTGGTCGATGAGGAGATCCGCGCGGCGGTGCTGGAGAAAAACAAACAGTTCTTCCGCCGCTTCCGGCCGGTGAACACGTTTTACTACACTGGCGGACGCAATCGCAGCTACGGCTATCTCGACTTCCTGCCGGCGATGCGCAACTTCGACCTCATGAGCGCCAACCGCGACCAGCGCATCCGGGACTTGGCCAAGGGCAAACAGGTGACAACGGCAATCGATGACTCGAATGTCCCGCCGCTGCCGCCGACCACGCAGAGCCGCGGTGCCAACCGCTTGCTCTCGCCCAAGGACGAACTCGGCGAATTTGAAGTTGATCCGCGCTTCGAGGTGAACCTGTTTGCCAGCGAAACAGATTTCCCAGACCTGGCCTGCCCGATCCAAATGCGCTGGGACGCCAGAGGCCGGCTTTGGGTCAGTTGCTCGACGACCTACCCGCACGTTTATCCCGGGAACGAGCCCAACGACAAGATCGTCATCCTCGAGGACACCGACGGAGACGGGCGGGCCGACACATCAAGCGTCTTCGCCGACGACCTGCAAATCCCGTTGTCGTTCGAGTTCGGCAACGGCGGCGTGTACATCTCGGAGGAGCCGCATTTCATATTCATCAAGGATACCGACGGCGACGGCAGGGCCGACACCCGCGAAAAGCTGCTCACCGGTTTCGGCTGCGAAGACTCGCACCACGCACTGCACGACTTCGCGTGGACGCCCGACGGCGATCTGATTTTCCGCGAGGGGATTTTTCACCACAGCCAGGTCGAGACACCGTACGGCCCGGTGCGACAGCAAAACAGCGGCTGGTTCCGCTTCGAGCCGAAACGGCACCGTCTCACGGCATTCGGCTCGCACCAGAGCACCAACCCGTGGGGTGTGACCTTCGACGACTGGGGCCAGCACATGGCGAGCTACCCCATCTACGCGCAGGCATTCCACGCGCTCGATCCGGTTTACCCGGCGCAGCATCCGCGCCCGAATGGGCTGCGCGCCTACTCCGGCACGTGCGGCCAGGAGTTTGTGGATTTCCCCAACTGGCCGAAGGAAATGCAGGGCGGCTTCGTGAAGGTGCGCTACAAGCCGAGCAACCGCGTCGAGTTCCACCGCTGGCATGAGTCCGACTTTGGCTACGACGAGGAGTATGTCAGCAACATTATTTTCTCCCGCAACCTCAGCTTCATCCCGGTCGACCTGCGCTACGGGCCGGACGGCGCGATGTACGTCTGCGACTGGTACAACCCGGTCAAGGGCCACGCGCAATACTCGCTGCGCGACAAGCGGCGAGACCGGGTGAGCGGCCGGATTTTCCGTATCATGCCCAAGGGTGCCAAGCCGCAAAAAATGCCGCAGATCGCCGGCGCGCCGCTTGGCCAACTGCTCGACATCCTCAAGCGCCGCGAATACCGCTACCGCTACTGGGCCAAGCGCGAACTACGCGACCGCAACCCGGCCAAGGTCAGGGCCGCGCTCGATGCGTGGGTGGCCAAGCTCGACCCGGCCGACCCGCGCCATCGGCACCACCAGATCGAGGCCGTCTGGCTCTACCGCGGCATCGGTGCCACAAACACCCAACTGCTCGGCGAATTGCTCGAGTGCAGCGACCCCCACGCCCGCGCCGCGGCGACACACCAGTTGCGCTACTGGCACGATCATTTTGAAAACGGCCCGGTGCTGCTCCGCAAACGCGCCAACGATCCAAGCAGCCTCGTGCGCATGGAGGCCGCCATCGCCGCGAGCTACATCGGCACACCCACTGCACTCGATGCGTTGCTCGACACAATTAAGCATCCGAATATCGGCCACCTGAGCTATGCCATCCGTACCGCGCTTGGCTCGCGCACCATCGAGCCGTTGTGGAAGAGCAACGTGGACGTTGTCGCCACGCACCCGGAACTGGCCAAGTTCATGGCCGCCTTCGACCTCCGGCAGAAAATGTCGCCCAACAAACGTTACTCCGCCAAGGACGCGGAATTTGACACTCAGAAAAACCTGCAGGTCGTGAAGATCTCGGCGGTGAAGGAGCGCATGCTCTACGACGTCACACGGTTCGAAGTGCAGGCTGGCCAGCCGGTCCGGATCGACTTTACCAACCCGGACGCCACGGCGCATAACATCGTGATCGTCGCCCCCGGCGCCGAGGAGGAAATTGGCCTTGCGGCCAACGAAATGGCCAAGGATCCCAAGGAAGCCCAGCGCGGCCAGTACGTTCCCAAGTCAAAAAAGGTGCTGCACGCCACCAGAATGGTCGCCCCACTCTCCGCCGAGGCCCTCCGTTTCACCGCACCCGAGGAACGCGGCGATTACCCCTACATCTGCACCTTCCCAGGACACTGGATCATCATGAAGGGCGTGATGGTGGTGAAGTAGTCCACAAAAACACCGTTTGGCCATGCGCTTGGCCAACGGCGTTTCGCGAAGGAAAAGATTTCGTTTAATCGACTACTTCGCCTCGGGCGAAGGCGCGGAGAGGAGTTTCTCAACCTTGTCCACAAGATCAGCACGGGCGTTTAGGTCGGCAAGGTTGCCTTGCTTATCCACCAACCACATTGCCGGGATGCTGCGTATACCATGTTTTTTGGAGATGATGTTATTCCATCCCTTCCCATCGAAGTATTGCGACCACGGCATTTCCTCTTTTTTGACAAACCGACGCAGGGCACTCTCCTTGCTATCGAGCGAAATGCCAACGATCTCGAAGCCTTTCGGGTGAAGCTTTTCATAGGCTTTCTTGACATTAGGAATTTCACGGACACAGGGTCCGCACCATGTCGCCCAAAAATCGATCAGCACCACCTTTCCCTTCATCTTTGACACGTCGACTTTTTTGCCGTCGATGGAGGTGAACTTGATGTCCACCGGTTTGCCGATGCGATCATCCGCCTCCGGCTTGGCCGCAGCCAGCTTGACGTCCTTGCCGGTGATATCCTTGATGATCGCCTTGACCAGCACGACGCTTTTGCCGCAGGTCTGGTCGTCGTTGCGGCACTCGGCCACGGTCATTTTGCAGCCACAGTCGCACTTCTCCGCGTTGGAGCGCTTCATGATCGTAGCCTGCTGCTTCTCGGTGAACTGCGACAGGTCAACCGACGGTATTTTGTCATAAGCCGTCGACTTGATTTCAGTTTGTGCGCTCGGCACGGCGATGCCAGCCAGAAAAACGGCGGTAATGGACAGAATGGACAGTGATTTCATAACCCAGAAAGTCTCACCGATCCGACCTTCCCTGACAAGCTTTTTCACGAGTCCATCCCTTCCGCTGCCCAAAAACGAGCGGCTCACAATGGGAGGTTTAGGGTCGCGACACGCTAGACCGGGGAACGCGCCTCCCGGTTGTTCACCGGCGGCGGATTCGGGGAGCGGGCATGGTTTTTATGAATCCCTCGATGACCGAGGAAATCTCGGCCTGACTCAGCTCGCCGTCGGCATTTTTGTCGCCGTCGACGGACCATTTTTTGGCGGCGGACTGAACCTCCGCAGCGGTGATTTCCCGGTCACCGTCTGAATCGGTCGCGTAGCTGAAGGCCCGGGCAATGACACCGCTCGTGCCGATGGGTCCACCGAAGCGATCAGCGGGGCGTCGTTGGCCTCCACGATCCGCTTGGCCACCGACCCGGCCTCCACGCTCGCTGGGCTGTTCACCGAGCAACATGGCAAAACCTTGAATCAGGTCTGGTCGACCAACCGATTTTTCATCACCAGCCCACGCCGCATGCAGTTGCGTCCAAATCTCCTGGAACTCCCCCTTGGCCAAGCCGGACTCGGCCTTGGCGTGGGTGAGGAATTTTTCCGTGACGCGCTTGGCCAAGGCGGACGCGTCAACGGTCGGTCGGGCAATTCCGCCGGCACCAGCCGGGCGGCGACCACCAGCGCCACCGGGACGACCGCCGCGACTGCGCATGAGACGCGCGGTGACTTCAGGCGTGTCACCGTACAACTGTTGCGCCTTGGCCAATTCGACTTTCAACTCGGCAATGCGATCCTTGTTTTCCGGCTTGGCAGCAAGATCGTTCAACTCGTGCGGATCGTTTTTCAAGTCGTACAGTGCGGCGCGATCCTCCTTTGGCCGGTAAAACAGTTTCCATCGATCGTCGCGAATGGCGCGCTGGTCATCCATGTACGCGGTAAAGAGATGGTCGCGCACCTTGGCCTGTTTGCCATGAATGACTCTCGTCAGGTTTTTACCCTCGACCTCGCCGGGGATCGACAGGCCGGTCAAGCCGCAGAGTGTCGGGTAAATGTCGTACAGGTAAACGAGCGCGTCTGACGAGCCTTTCGGGACGCCGGCGCCAGTGGCGAAAATCTGCACGCGCGACGTGTGCTCGTAGGCGTTGTGTTTGCCGGACTGGCCGTGGCTGTTCATCGCCATGCCGTGGTCGGTGGCGAACAGGACGATTGTGTTGTCCGCCTGGCCGGTTTTCTCGAGCGTGTCGAGCACACGGCCGATGTGGTAGTCGAGGTGGGAAATCAGGCCGTAGTACGTCGCGTACTGTTGCCTGGCACGATCCACCGGCGAAGTGTCATCGCCTTGGCGACCACGGCCACCGCGACCACCACTACGCCGACCGCTGCCTTGTCGCTTGTCGGCCAGATCCGGACGGAGTGCGGAGTGGTTCGGCGGAAGCGTGATTTTTTTTGGATCATACATTGTCGCCCATTTGCCGGGAGGCGTCACCGGCGAGTGCGGTGCGGTGAACGGAATGTAGCAGAAAAACGGCTGCTCCTTTTCCGACTGGCCTTCGATGAACTCAATCGCCGCATCGGCGAACAGGTCGGTGGAAAACGTCTCGCCGGCGTCGTACGGCACCATCAACCCGGCAATCATCCGGTGAACCGGCACGTTGACATGCGTTCTCGCCGCGCCGCCGAAGAACACCGCCTCGGCCTCGTCGAAACATTTCTCAAACGACGACTCGCCGTTGTGCCACTTGCCGCTGCAGAACGTCCGGTAGCCGGCTTTCTGGAACACCTGCGGCATCAGCACCCCGGAGTCGAGCTGCAGCGGGGCGCGGAACAGCGGCTTGCCACTCATGATCATCGCCCGGCTCGGCAGGCAGGTGGCAAAAGTCATCGAGCCCTGGATGTACGCCTGGTTGAACACGAAGCCACTGTTGATGATGCGATCCATGTTGGGCGTCCGGATGTCCGGGTTGCCCAGCCCGCTGAAGGC
>CAJWEP010000080.1 GCA_913030945.1 uncultured Verrucomicrobiota bacterium | reverse complement strand
AGCCGGCCGCCGCGCTTGGTTGACAGGCCGCGCTTGATCGGCTCGGCATAGGTCAGCTCCACCATGAACGCCGTCCAGCCTCTTTCCGGTTTGGGTACCTTCGCCACGTATGTGCCGCGACTCACAGGACGCAGTTTGCTGCTAGTCCAAGTTTTGCCGGTGGTCTCGATGCGGAAATCGCGCGTCTGCGTGTTGGTGCATTGCCAGAGCAGCACCTCCTTCGGGTGGGCCTTGGTCGTCACCCTGATTGAGCCATCCTCCTGCAGGTCCCATTCGTACTCTGGCAGTTTCGTCTTGTTCAGAATCGAGTTGTAGTAGGCAGCCAAACTGTAAACAGCATCCGAGCCATCTAGGGAGTGGCCGGCGTTGGGGACGTAGCGGAGGTGCTTCTGACCAATCAAATCCTTGTAATAAAACTTCCACGAGTCCGGCAGGAAAAACTGGTCACCGCAGGCGTTGATCAAATATTTAGGCATCATGTAGCGCTCGAGATATTCGTAAGGCTCGACAATCTCGAGCAGGCGCTTGTACTCGGGCGTGTCCTGCCAGCCCATGATGCCCATCTCAACATAGTCTCCCACCGCCGGGGCATAAAAACCGTAGGCGCGGTAGTGGTGCTTAAACGATGGGATGACGTTTAGCATGTCGATGACAATCGGCACAATGGCGACGATGCGCTTGTCCACAGCCGCAATGCTCCAGGTTGTCCAGCCGCGCTTGGAGCCGCCGGCGGCCACGAATTTGTCCACGACCACTTCGCCGCCTTCCGGTTTGCCGAGAAAATCAGTTACCGTGTCCATCGCGCGCACGACCGCCTTGGTCATCGGCAGGCGTGCCGGCCAGCGTTCGTCGCCGGTTCGCAGATACTTGTCCCAGGTGTAGGCGATGAGTGAGTCCTCGGTACGTGTACGTTCCTCGCCGACGAATTGCAGCGGCTCGTTGGGCACCATCTTCAGCACCGTGACGACTGACCCTGTCTTGGCGGCGATCTGCGCCATGGTGTCGTCGCCCTTGGTGGGCGGCGCCTTCCCGTTGCTTCCGCCGGCGATGAGCATCAGACTGGTGTTGTGTTTCAGCCTATGCGGCTTGGCAACGATCATCCAGTGCTTCCACAGCGTGCGGTTGACGTCCTTCTCGGTCAGGAATTGCTGCGAGGTCATCTCGAGGATGTAGGTGGTGCTGCCCTTCCCCTCGATCGTCGAAATCAGCCTGTACTCGTAGGCCGGATCCGGCTTGGCCACATATCGGTCGAGTGCGGTTTCCTCGGCCGTCGCGCTTGGCCAAACGGCCCCCGTCAACGCCAACGCAGCAATCGCCCAGCACGTTAATTTCATTTGTCCTTGTGTCATAATGTCAAAAAAAACTTTTAACCACTCTACCTTACATCTACTCATCCGGCAAGGTTACGCTTGATCGCAAGCGGCTCAACCTTTCAACAGCTTGGCCAAGGTTTCGCCGACCACTTGCGGGTTGGCCTTGCCACGGCTGGCCTTCATCACTTGGCCCTTGAGGAAGTTGATCGCGTTTTCCTTGCCGTTGCGGAAGTCGTCCGCCGGGCCGGGGTTGGCGTCAATCGCCTCCTGGCACCACTTGTCCAACTCGCCGCTGTCACTGACCTGCGCCAGGCCCCTGTCCTCGACAATCGCCGCCGGCGAGCCGCCGTTCTCGAACAACTCCGCAAACACCTCCTGGCCTCCCGTGCTACTGATGGTGCCGGTGTCGATGATCGCGACCAGTTCACGGATGGCAGACGGCTCGAACTTCAGGTCGCCAATCGTCGTGCCGGTCTCGGTGAGGCGCGCCTGCAGGTTGTTGATCACCCAGTTGGCGATGGCCTTTGGGTTGCTCGCCCCCTCGATCGCCTGTTCAAAAAAACCGCCAAGCGGCACGTTGCCGACGAACACATCGGCATCCTGCGCCGGAATGCCGTAGTCTTTTGCGAAGCGCTGCTTGCGCGCGAGCGGCAGTTCGACAATCTGCGAGCGCACCTCCGCCAGCCAGGCCTCGTCCGGCTTGAGCGGCATCAGATCCGGCTCGGGGAAGTAGCGGTAATCGTGCGCATGCTCCTTGGTGCGCATGCTCTCAGTGATGCCGGCGACATCATCCCACCGGCGGGTTTCCTGCACGAGCGTCCCGCCAGCCTCGAGCGTCTCGATCTGCCGAGGCACCTCGTAATTGATCGCACGCCGAACCCCACTGAAGGTGTTCATGTTCTTGATCTCCACCTTCACGCCAAGCTCACTACCGCCTTTCGGACGCACGCTGATGTTGACGTCGCAGCGCACCATACCCTTCTCCATGTCGCAGTCACTAACACCGCCATAAATCAGGATGTCCTTCAGCGAGTTGAGGTATTCGTAGGCCATGTCGGCGCTGCGCAGATCCGGCTCGGAGACAATCTCCAGCAGCGGCACGCCGGCGCGGTTGAAGTCGACACCACTGTGCTGTGCGAAGTGGTTGTTCTTCCCGACATCCTCCTCGAGATGGGCGCGGGTGATGCGCACCCGCTCGATCCCACCGCCGAACTCAAAGTCCACCTGACCGGTCGTCGTCGACGGGAAGTCGTACTGCGTGATCTGGTAGTCCTTGCAGACGTCGGGATAAAAATAGTTCTTACGGTCGAACTTGGCGAAACCGGGCACCTCGCAGTTGAGCAGGTAGCCGGTGAGCGCCGTCAACTGCAGGGCGCGCTCGTTAGGAACTGGCAGCACGCCCGGCATGCCGAGACAGACCGGACAGACGTTGGTGTTCGGCTCCGCGCCGAACTCGTTGGCACAGCCGCAAAACATCTTCGAATTTGTCTTGAGTTGGCAGTGGGTTTCCAACCCGATGACGGCCTCATATTCCATTAGAGCACGGCCCTTTCCCTGTGCCATGGGGTGGCCTGTTCATAGGCGTGGGCGATCTGCAGCAGCCGACTCTCTTCGAACGGCTTGCCGAGTATCTGCAGGCCGATCGGCAGTTTTGGGTCGCCGGTGAACCCGCACGGCAAACTGATTCCGCACGTGCCGGCCAAGTTGCAGGAAATCGTGAAAATATCGGACAAATACATTTGCAGCGGGTCGTCCATCTTTTCGCCGGCCTTGAACGCCGGCGCCGGCACGGTCGGCGTGATCAGCGCATCGACTGACTCGAACGCCTGCTCGAAGTCGCGCTTGATGAGCGTCCGCACCTTTTGTGCCCGCAAATAATAGGCGTCGTAGTATCCGCTGCTCAGCACATAAGTGCCGAGGATGATGCGCCGCTTGACCTCCTCTCCGAAGCCCCGGCCGCGCGTGTTGCAGTAGAGCGAAAACGGGTCGTCGCCGTCGACGCGATCACCGTAGCGGATGCCGTCGAACCGCGCCAGATTCGCGCTGGCCTCCGCGGTCGCCACGATGTAGTAGGTCGCAACGCCGTACTCGGTGTGCGGCATGCTGACTTCGTGAATCTCCGCGCCGAGCGCCTCGCACTGCTTCACCGCCTCATCGAACGCCGCGCGCACCCCGGGATCGATGCCGTCAATGAGATATTCCCTCGGCAGGCCAAGCCGGATTCCCTTCAGGTCGCCCCCGAGCCCGGCAACGTAGTCCGGCACCTCCGTCGGGACGCTGGTCGAGTCGCGCGGGTCGTGGCCGGCCATCGCGCCGAGCAGGACCGCCGAGTCGCGCACATCCCTGGCCAAGGGACCAACCTGGTCGAGTGACGAGGCGAACGCCACGACGCCATAGCGCGACACGCGCCCGTACGTCGGCTTGAGCCCGACGCAGCCGCACAGTGCCGCCGGCTGGCGGATCGAGCCGCCGGTGTCGGTGCCGATGCTGCCGAAACATTCCTGCGCCACGACCGCCGCCGCGCTGCCGCCACTTGAGCCGCCCGGCACGCGCTCCAGGTCCCACGGGTTGTGAGTGCGCCCGAACGCCGAGTTTTCCGTCGAGCTGCCCATGGCGAACTCATCCATGTTCACACGGCCGAACAGCACTGCCCCGGCATCGCGCAGCTTGCGGACGACCGTGCCGTCATACGGCGAGCGGAAGTCGCCGAGAATTTTCGAGGAGCAGTTGGCCGGCTGGCCCCTGATGCAAAACAAATCCTTCATCGAGACCGGCACGCCGAGCAATGGTTGGCCGGCGTGAGTGGCACCCTTGGCCAAGGCAGCGTCGGCGGCGTCCGCTTGGCCAAGCGCGTCATCGCGGTCGACGCTCATGAAGGCACTGACCCGGCCGTCGACGGCGTCGATGCGATCGAGGCAGGCCTGCATCGCCTCGCGGGCGCTGACTTCCCGGGCGTCAAGCTTGGCCGCTAGGCCGCATAGGGTGAGTTCGTGCAGCATCACTCGACGATCTTGGGCACGACGAAAAGGCTGTTGGCCTGCCTGGGCGCGTTGGCCAAAGCGGCCTCCTGCGAGATCGACGGCTGCACCTCATCGGCGCGCAGGACATTGGCCATCGGCACGGCGTGGGCCATCGGCTCGACGCCGGTGACGTCGAGTTCCTCGAGTTTTTTCACGTAGCCGAGGATGTCGCCAAGTTGGGTGCTCAGCTTGCCCTCCTCCTCCGGCGACAGGGCGATCCGCGCCAGGTTGGCGACGTATTGTATGTCAAAATCGTTGTCGGCCATGGGAAGGGTCGGGTTATTCCTCCTCAAAGTTGCGGTGCACAAGCTGCTCCAGCTCGCTGAGTGCCTCGACGGCGTCGCTGCCCTCGGCGGTGACGGTGAGGGTGGTGCCGGGGCCGGCGGCCAGCATCATCAGGCCCATGATGCTTTTGCCGTTGACCTCTTCGCCCTCTTTTACGACGAGAATCTCGCTCTTGAACCGGGTCGCCATCTTGACAAACATCGACGCCGGGCGTGCGTGGAGGCCAAGTTGGTTTTGCACAACCATCTCCCTGCTGACTGTTGCGTTGTTGTTTTCCCTGGTGCTCATCCGGAAAAAAAGCGACGCATTCTTGCTTGAGAACGGTGTTTTGGCCAACTTTTTTGCTTTTTGGAGCCGGAATGGGATTTTCTGAATTGACGCAGGCCCGTTCTTGGGCAGCATTGACGCCCGTGCAAGGAGGCGCGTTTGGTTTGAATAAAAACGAGGTTTCTGCACTCGAAAATCGATTATGATTCGCTACCTCAATTACGCAACGACAGTGGCCGTGGCAGCTGCGCTTCTGACCCGGCCCGGTTCGGTGATTTCACAGGAAGCAGACGTGAAGCCGGCCCAGCCCGCCTCCACGGAAACACCGGCCAAGACGGTGGAGATCGATGTGGCCGGATCCCTCGAGCAGCAGGCAGGAATGTACGGCGGCGAGATGATCGCTGAGAAAATGCCGGTTGCCGGCGTCCACGCCTCGACCATTGCGGAGATTGAGGGGGGCATCGTGACCGCCTGGTTTGGCGGCGCGGAAGAGGGCGCGTATGACGTGGTCATTTGGATCTCACGCAACGAGGGCGGCGGCTGGTCCGCCCCCAAGCCGGCCGCCGATGGCGTCGACACTGCCAGGCGCATCCAGTATCCCTGCTGGAACCCGGTTTTGTTCCGGCAGTCCAGCGGCACGCTGCTGCTGTTCTACAAGGTCGGCCCCAACCCGAGGCAGTGGTGGGGCATGATGAAAAAATCGAAGGACGACGGGCTGAGTTGGGACGAGCCGGTTCGCCTGCCCAAGGGCTACATCGGCCCAGTGAAGAACAAGCCGATCGAGCTGGCCAACGGCATCCTGCTCTGCGGCTCCAGCCTCGAGGACGCCGGCTGGCGCGTGCAAATGGAGCGCTACGTGCAGAACCGTTACTGGAACAAAACCAAGCCGCTCAACTCCCCGCTCGATTTTGCCGCCATCCAGCCCACCCTGCTCGCCTACCCGGACGGGTCGATCCAGGCGCTATGCCGCACCAAGTCCGGCCGGCTCACAGACTGCTGGTCGAGCGACAACGGCCAGAAATGGACCCGCATGAAGCGCACCCAGCTACCCAACCCCAACGCCGGGGTGGACGGCACCGTGCTGGCCGACGGCCGCGCACTGCTTGTGTACAACCACACCCGGCGCGGCCGCTCGCCTCTGAACGTCTCCGTCTCGAAGGACGGCAAAACGTGGGAAGCCGCCCTCGTGCTAGAAAACCAGCCAGGCGAATACTCCTACCCGGCCGTCATCCAGACCAGCGACAGCAACGTGCACGTGACCTACACGCACAACCGCACAAACATCAAGCACGTCGTCATCGACCCGGCCAAGCTGGCCATGCAGCCTATCGTCGAGGGCCAGTGGCCGCAGTAAACCCCGCGCTTGGCCAAGCGCACATCCGCGCTCACGGGCTCATGCTAGACGAAGTCACAAGCCCGACCCCAGACCAACTTTGGGAAAAGGCTGCGGAGTATCTCGAGTCGAACGAGACCGAGGGAGCGCAAAAAAGCCTGCTGCACTGGGCGTTGCTGCTCGACGCCGAAGCCAAGGTCGCGTGGCTCGACCGGCTGCCGCCGAAACTGTTCAACGCCGTCTCGAGCATTGTCCGAACCGCCGAGACCCTCTCAGACAACGCCAACGACACGGCCCTCGCCTGGGTATCCATCGGCCGCGCCTGGTTGGACCGGGATCAACCCGAATGGGCGCACGCCTGTTTTGTGAACGCCGCCGCCGCCGTGCCGGAAAACGACGGGATGCACCACGAACTCGGCATGTCCTGGCATCGAAAAAACGAACCGGGCCAGGCGATAAACGCCTTTCAACAAGCCGCCCAACTCAACCCCGGCCACGCCGGCACCTGGCACAACCTTGGCCAATGCTATCAACAGCTTGGCCAAACCGACAAAGCCGTCGAGGCGTTCGAGAAGGCGTTGACCGTCGAACCGGGCCACCCGCTTGCCGGCGTCGAACTGGGCGCCATCCACCTCGACAGCCTCAACCTCCCCGGTGCCGAGGCCTGTCTCTCCGGCGTGATAGAACGCCACCCGGACAACTCCGCCGCCCGCCGCAACCGCGCGCAGGTGCTCCTGTTGCAAGGGCAGTTCCAGCAGGGCTGGATCGATTTCGACTACCGGTTTCAAACCGGCACCCGCGAACATTACCCGTCAGACACGCTTTGGAGAGGTGAACCCATCAGCGATAAAAAGCTGCTTGTCCACTTCGAGCAGGGCCTCGGCGACACGGTTATGTTCAGCCGGTTCCTGCCACAGGTGCAGACTTTCTGCGGCGGACTCGTTTTTGAATGTCAACCGGCGCTGTTGACTCTCATGCGTCAATCTTTCCCACAAATCGAAATCGTCGCTGAGGGCGACACCCCGGGCGACTTCGACGTCCACCTGCCGTTGCTCTCGCTCGGGGAGCGGCTTGGTCTGGACGAGTCCAGCCTGCTCGGCGATCGGCCCTGCCTCGTCGCCAACGACCACGCCGCCCTTCCCGGAACCGGCCGGCTCCGGGTCGGGCTGGCATGGGCCGGGAATCCCAAGCATAAAAAAGACGGTACCCGCTCCATTGCCTTGGAACAGTTTGCCACCCTCACCGGGCTGGACGACATTGATTATTTCTGCCTGCAGGTTGGGGCGAGGACCGGGGACTGCCACGGCTCGGGGATCATTCCGCTCGACAGCCAATTGAACGACTGTGCTGCGACGGCCGCCGTCATCGGACAGCTTGACCTCGTGATCACGGTCGATACCGCCGTGGCGCACCTGGCCGGCGCGCTGGGCAAGCCAACGTGGATCCTCGTCACCGCCGTGCCCGACTGGCGATGGCAGCTCAACCGTACCGACAGCCCGTGGTATCCGACAGTTAAACTGTATCGGCAACGCACCGGGGAGGAGGGCTGGCCGGCAACGCTCGAACGCGTCAAACACGACTTGGCCAAGCGCCTGGCATGAAAGAAACCGTTACGGCTGCGCCGGCACTTCCATCCGGAACTCGGGAATGCGGGTGATCACGCTGCGGCCATTCTCATCTACGCCGATGTAGCTGCCAGTCGCCACCGCCCAGTCGCCGCCGAACAGGTGGAAGCTGTGATAGTCAAACGACTCGCCCGGAGCCAACTCGGGAAACATCCCCACGACGCCGTCGCCCTCAACCACGATCTTGTTGCCGTCCGCCTCGTTGACCACCCATTTCCGGCCCTTGATGGTGACGGTGATGTCGGAATCGTTTCGGATGGTGATGAAGTAGGCGAAACAGTGCGGCCGATCCTCCGGCGTGGCCATGTCCGGCTGGTACACCACCCGGTCCACGACCACGTTCAACCCCTTCAGTTCAACCATCTCCACCGGAACAGTCCTGCCGGTTAATGCGGCGCGACACCGGCCACGCGCAGTTTCAACTCGATCTCGTCGGATACCTTTTCCCCCTTGTTGCCGACGTTGATTTCGTAGTCCGATCGCTTGATTTTGAAATCGGCACGCAACAGGAGCAAATCCTCCGGAACGCGGTTGCGCTTGGCCAGCTGCCCCTTGAGGCAGGTCAGCCGAACCGGCACGTTCACTTTCTTCGGATCCTTGAAATCAAACTTGATCGGACCCGCACTCAACACACCCGGGACAACCGCCAAGGTCAGTGCCCACGCCAATTTGCTGTTCTGACAGCGTTTCATGAATATGTCATTGATGTATCGACGCCAGGCTGGTTGTCCGGTCGGAGCGGATTGCGGAAGGCCAGAGAAATGCCAAACAACCCACCGCTCACCGCCAGGGTCGCCCCAAGCAGTTCCACCCCGAACACGTATCTGGTTTCCGTCACAGGATACTCGAGGCCGGTGACCTCATCGATCTCAGTCCGGGTCTCGGTGGACTTCGACCAGCTCAGATGCAATCCGCCCATAAGCCAAAGTACCAGACCGGAACAGCCGATCACCAACGCAGACAATCGCAAAGCCGAGCGCACGCGGCGCCAAAATAGAGAAAGCCCGCCGGGCAGGCAAACCAACATCTTGGGCGTTCGGGGTTTTCTCCCTGCTGTTGGCCCGGTATGCTCGCCGGATGCGCTACACCGCGACCCGATTCGCACCACCCGCCCGTCTTGGCCAGGCGCTTGGCCTGGCCGCCGCCGCGCTGCTCGCGCTTGGCCAAGCGGCCTCGGCCAAGCCAACGTTCAGGAATGTCATCCTCATTTTGAGCGATGATCACCGGTACGACTTTCTCGGTTTCCACCCGAACGGTCCGGAGTTCCTCGAGACGCCGAACCTCGACCGCATGGCCAGCCACGGAGCGCACCTGACCAACGCCTTCGTCACCACGTCGCTATGCTCCCCCAGCCGCGCCACCATCCTCACCGGCCAGTACATGCATCGGCACAAAGTTGTCGATAACCAACGAGCGGTCCCTCAAGGCACTCGTTTTTTTCCCGAATATCTTCAGGCCTCCGGCATCAGAACGGCCTACGTCGGCAAGTGGCATATGGGGCACGATGACGACTCGCCGCGCAAGGGATTCGACCACTGGGCGAGCTTCAAGGGCCAGGGCACTTATTTTAATCCGCAGTTCAACATCAACGGCAAGCGGCAGAAGTTCGAGGGTTACAATGCCGATGTCACCGCCAATCTCGCGCTCGATTACCTGAAGAACGTTGGCGAGAAACGGTTTTTTCTGCAGGTCGGTTTCAAGGCGGTACACTACCCGTTCCAGCCGGCCAAGCGGCACCACGGACGCTACGACAAGTTTGATGTGCCGCGCCCGCAAACGATGTCGCTGACCGAGCGTAATTACGAGACGCAGCCGAACTGGGTGCGCCAACGCCGCTACGGCATACACGGCATCGACCACATGGAGACCGGCCCGCTCGACGCCGACCCTGTGCCTTCCCTGCCCGCGCTGTATCGGCGCTTCGCAGAGACGGTTCACGGTCTCGACGAGAACGTCGGCCGCATCCTCGACTACCTCGACGAGTCAGGCCTGTCGAGGGACACGCTCGTGCTGTATCTCGGCGACAACGGCTTCGCTCTTGGCGAGCACGGCTTCTATGACAAACGCGATGCGTTTGAGGAATCGATTCGGATCCCGATGCTAGCCTACGCGCCGGGCCATATTCAACCCGGTACGACAGTCAGCCAGATGGCGCTCAACCTCGACGTGGCCCAGACGATTTTGCGAGGCATGGACGTCGCGCAGCCGAGCGACACTCCCAAGATGTCCGGTCGCTCGCTGTTACCACTGCTCCTTGGCCAAGAGATAGCAGACTGGCGTGAGCATTTTCTCTACGAGTATCATTGGGAATGGAACTTTCCCGCCACGCCAACCACGCTGGCCATCCGTACCGATCGCTACAAATACGTCTATTATCATGGAATTTGGGATAAAAACGGCCTTTACGACCTCGAGACCGATCCGCACGAACGACACAATCTAATCCGCGTTCCCGCCTTTGCGGAGCGTGCCTCAAAAATGAAAAACCAACTGTTTGCCGAGCTGGCCGAAGCCGGCGGCTTGATCATGCCGATCCGACCACCCAAGGGCGTCCAGTTCTACGATCGCAAGCTCCGGCGTTGACCCGCCGCTCGGCTTTCATAAACTGCCCGACCCAATTAGAGCCATGAGCAACGATTCCAAAAGCAAGGTTTACCCGCCCACCGCCGAGACCTCGGCGAACGCACACATTTCCTCTCTCGAACAGTACCGAGAGTTGTACAATCGCTCGATCAACGACCCCGAGGGGTTTTGGACAGAACAGGCCGACAGGCTACATTGGATTGATAAATGGCATGCCTTGTCTGAATCGGATTACAACAAGGCGGAGACCCGCTGGTTCATCGGTGGCAAACTCAATGCCTGCTACAACTGCGTTGACCGACACGTGGACGACGGTCACGGCGATGATACGGCACTCATTTGGGAGGGCAATGACCCCAACGAAAGCCGGACCTACACGTACTCCCAGCTTCAGACTGAGGTACAGAAGGCGGCCAACGCCTTGAAGAATCTCGGCGTGACCAGAGGCGACCGTGTGTGCATTTACATGCAGATGATACCCGAGTTGACGATCGCCATGCTAGCCTGTGCGCGTATCGGCGCGGTGCACTCAATTGTGTTTGGTGCGTTCAGCGCCGACAGCCTTGTCACCCGCATCAACGACTCCGAGTGCAAGGCGATCATCACACAGGACACCGGCGTGCGCGGCACCAAACTCGACATCCCAATGAAAGCCAATGCCGACAAGGCTGTCAAAAGCACGCCGTCGGTCGAAAAGATTCTTGTCGTCAAGCGCACCGGCTCCGACGTTGCAATGAGCGATGGTCGCGATGTGTGGTGGCACGATGCCCTCGAGGCAGCGAACCCTGTTTGCCCTGCCGAGGCGATGGATGCCGAGGATCCTCTCTTTATACTGTACACCTCAGGTAGCACCGGCAAGCCGAAGGGGGTGCTGCATACCACGGGCGGTTATCTCGTGTATGTGGCAACGACGCATCATTACATTTTCGATTATCACCCCGGCGATGTGTACTGGTGCACAGCCGACATCGGCTGGGTAACCGGCCACTCCTACATCGTCTACGGGCCGATGGCCAATCGCGCCATCACGATGATGTATGAAGGCGTGCCGAACTACCCGGACTTTGGCCGGTTCTGGCAGATCGTGGCCAAGCACAGAGTCAACATTTTCTACACCGCGCCGACCGCGCTCCGGGCGCTGATGAAAGAAGGCGACACTTGGCCAAACCAGCACGACCTCTCCAGTCTGAGACTGCTCGGCACCGTCGGCGAGCCGATCAAGGAGCCGGAGTGGAACTGGTACAACACAATCATCGGCAGGGAACTCTGTCCCATTGTGGATACATGGTGGCAGACCGAGACCGGCGGTATCCTCATCACCCCGCTACCTGGTGCCACGCCGACCAAACCAGGTTCCGCCACCCTGCCCTTTTTCGGCGTGAAACCGGCGCTCGTCGATGACGAAGGCAACGTAATCGAGGGCAACAACGTTTCCGGCAACCTTTGCATGCTCGAAACTTGGCCCGGCCAGATGAGCACCATTTACGGCGATCAACAGCGCTTCTTCGACACCTACTTTGCACGGTTCCCCGGCAAATATTTCAGCGGCGACGGCTGCCGCCGAGACGAGGACGGCTACTACTGGATCACCGGCCGTGTCGACGACGTCATCATCGTGAGCGGCCACAACCTCGGCACTGCCGAAATCGAGGGCGCGATCGGCGGCCACCCGGCCGTCGCCGAGGCCGCTGTCGTCGGCTATGAGCACGACATCAAGGGCAACGCTATTTACGCCTACGTCACACTCAAAACCGGCGAGGATGTTACTGACACAATGACTGCGGAGATCGTGAAGCAGGTTCGCACCGACATTGGCCCGCATGCTTCGCCGGAAAAAATCCAATTCACCCCTGGCTTACCAAAGACGCGCAGCGGAAAAATCATGCGTCGTATCCTCCGCAAGATCGCCGAAGGTGACACCGGAAATCTCGGCGACACCAGCACGTTGGCCGATCCCACCGTGGTCGAGTCGCTCGTCGCCGGCAGAGTTGAATAACCCGCCGCTTGGCCAAGCGGCCGCATTGTCATGTGGAAAACTTGGCATAAATCATTCTGTTTGATCTCGGTTCCATTTTTGGGGTT
>CAJWEP010000079.1 GCA_913030945.1 uncultured Verrucomicrobiota bacterium | reverse complement strand
GACTCCGATGGGGATGGAATAATTGACGGGAATGAGGACTCCGACTCCGATGGCCTTAGTGACGCTGATGAACTCAATAAAACCGGAACAGCCACAAAAGTATCTGACACGGATCAGGATGGCCTAAGCGACGGCGAGGAGGTCAACACCCACAAAACTAATCCTTCAATCAGCGATACCGACAACGACGGGCTCAGTGATGGGATCGAGGTGAACGTCCTTGGGACCAATCCGTTGGCTCAAGATTCCGATGGTGACGGAATAAGCGATGGCGATGAAGACTCCGATTCAGACGGTTTATCAGACAAAGCTGAAATCAACACCTACCATACCAATCCCAAGGAGGTGGACTCTGATCAAGATGGCTTGCATGACGGTGAAGAAGTCAACAGTCACAAAACTAATCCACTAGAAACCGATACTGACAAGGATGGGCTGAGTGACGAGATTGAACTAAACGTGCTGAATTCGGATCCCTTGGTTCAAGACACCGATAAGAACGGCAAGCATGACGGCGACGAGGACTCCGACTCCGATGGACTGAGCAATTCAGACGAACTCAACAAACACAATACCAAACCCAATGTGCCAGATAGTGATCGGGACGGACTCAGCGACGGCGAGGAGGTCAATACCCACAAAACCAATCCACTAGAAGCCGATACCGACAAGGATAAACTCCGGGATGGAATTGAAGCCACAGCTCTGGACTCGAATCCATTGGTTCAAGACACTGATGGGGACGGAACCATTG
This sequence comes from uncultured Verrucomicrobiota bacterium, assembly GCA_913030945.1. Classification (GTDB taxonomy): domain Bacteria; phylum Verrucomicrobiota; class Verrucomicrobiia; order Limisphaerales; family UBA1096; genus UBA1096. Next base: position 11,868 of record CAJWEP010000079.1, on the reverse strand, counting down.
ACGGCGATGAGGACTCCGACTCCGATGGACTAAGCGATGCGGAAGAAATCAACATTCATAAAACAAATCCAAAGGTTAAGGATACAGACGGGGATGGGCTAAGCGACGGTGAGGAGGTGTCCTTAACAACCAATCCGTCAGTTGCTGATACAGATAACGATCTGATTAGTGATGGAATTGAGGTAAAGATACTTAACAGTAATCCTTTGAAAATCGACTCCGATGGGGATGGAACAAATGACGGCGACGAGGACTCCGACTCCGATGGACTAAGCGATATAACAGAGCTCAACTCAACCCACTCAGATCCCAAGTTGGCTGACACCGATCAGGATGGCCTGAATGACAATGATGAGGTGGAATATGGAACTGATCCTTTAGAACGTGATTCCAACGGGAATGGAATAATTGACGGGGACGAGGACTCCGACTCCGATGGACTAAGCGATGCGGACGAATTCAACAAACACAATACTAATCCCAATCTACCAGATAGCGATCGAGACGGACTCAGCGACGGCGAGGAGGTCAATAATTACAAAACAGACCCCTCTTTGCGCGATACAGATAAGGATAGACTCGGTGATGGGTTTGAGGTGAATGACCTGGGAACAGATCCCTTAAAAGCCGACACCGACGGGGATGGCAGTAATGACAGTGACGAGAAAAGAAAGTACAAAACTGATCCGATAGTGGCTGACACGGATCGGGACGGCTTAAGTGATGGGGTTGAAATCAACACTTACTTCACTGATCCCAATGTGCCAGATAGTGATCGGGACGGACTCAGCGACGGCGAGGAGGTCAATACCCACAAAACCAATCCACTAGAAGCAGATACCGACAAGGATAAACTCCAGGATGGAATTGAAGTCACAGATCTGGACACAAACCCATTGATTCAAGACACTGATGGGGACGGAACCATTGACGGCGATGAGGACTCCGACTCGGATGGACTAAGCGATGCGGATGAAATCAACATCCACAAAACCAACCTTAAGTTGGCGGATACCGACGAAGACGGACTCAGTGACAGTGTCGAAGTCAACATACACAAGACAAGCCCAGTAATAGCAGATATTGACGGAGACGGATTGAGCGACGGCGAGGAGATTGTCATCCATAAAACTAATCCAAAACTATCAGACACGGACGAGGACGGATTGAATGACGGGATTGAAGTCAACATCTTAAAGACCAATCCCTCCATTGCCGACTCCGACAACGATGGACTCAGAGACGGCATCGAAGTGAACGTTATTGGCACCGACCCGTCCGTTAGGGACTCTGATGGGGACGGGACAATTGACGGCGAAGAGGACTCTGATGGGGACGGTCTTTCGGATGCAGAAGAACTTAACAAATACGGTACAGCCCCCAAGGTGGCTGACACAGATCAGGACGGATTGAACGATGGCGAGGAAATAAGACTTCAAACCCACCCCTCTTTCAACGACACCGATGATGATGGACTTGATGATGGTGTCGAGGTGAACGTTTTGGGCACGAATCCATTGGCTCAAGACTCCGACGGGGATGGTATCGAGGATGCTGACGAGGACACCGACTCGGATGGACTCAGCGATGCAGAAGAAATCAACATCCATAAAACCAATCCAATGAGCGAGGACACCGACGGGGACTGGCTTAGCGATCTAATCGAGTTGACCATCCTCGAGACCAATCCATTAGAGATTGACTCTGATGGTGACGGTACCGTTGACCCCCGTGAGGACTCCGATTCAGACGGAATACAGGACCTTGAAGAAATCAAATTTATCCGGGATCGGACAGGGCCAGTCCAAAAAACCGATCCCACGGTGGCGGATACCGACAACGACGGGCTCAGCGATGGGATCGAGGTGAACGTCCTTGGGACCAATCCGTTGGCTCAAGATTCCGATGGCGACGGAATAAGCGATGGGGATGAGGACTCCGACTCTGACGGCCTCTCAAACCAGGACGAAATCAGTGTCCACAAAACCGATCCCAAAGCGGCAGACACGGACCAGGACGACTTGATCGACAGCGATGAGTTGAATGTTCTGAACACCAATCCCCTGGCCCAGGATTCAGATGGCGATGGGACGAGTGACGGCGAAGAGGATCCCGACTCCGATGGCCTGTCAAACGCGGATGAACTCAACATGCATCACACCGATCCTTTCGAGGCGGATATTGACGGCGACGGGTTGAACGATCAACAGGAGGTGGCCCTGAAGACCAACCCGTTCTCAGCCGACACGGATGAAGATCGCCTGAGCGACTGGACGGAAGTGAATCTCCTTAATACCAATCCCCTTCTTGCCGATACAGACGGAGATGGCACAATCGATGGAAACGAGGACACCGATGCCGACGATCTTGCGGACGCCGATGAACTGGATCTATTCGGCACATTGCCCAAGGTTGCGGATATTGACCAGGATGGCCTCAATGACGGGGAGGAAGTGAGTCTAAACACGGATCCCGCCTTGGTTGACACCGACGGTGATGGCATCAGTGATGGCATCGAGGTGAACGTCCTGCACACCAATCCGCTGGCCCAGGACTCCGACGGCGATGGCATCAGTGACGGAGCCGAGGACTCCGACTCTGACGGCCTGCGAAACTTAGATGAACTCAACAAGTACGGCACGGCCCCGATCGTGGCTGACACCGACCAGGACGGTCTCAGTGACGGAGCCGAGGTAAACGTCCTTGGCACCGATCCATCAACTGCCGATACCGATGAGGACGGTGTGCTTGATGGAAACGAAGACATCGACAAGGACGGGCTCACCAATTTCGATGAAATCTACATCCACAAGACCGATCCCCTGGATGCGGACACGGACAACGACTCGCTGCTTGACGGCAGTGAGATTCAGTTGAAAACCGACCCGATAACAGCCGATACGGATAAGGATGGACTGCCTGACGGCGGCGAAGATACCGACTCAGACGGATTGACCGACGCCGATGAGTTGAAAAAATATAATACTAACCCATTGATGGCCGATACTGATGGAGACCACTTAAGCGATGGAATTGAATTGCTCACCCTCTCCACTGATCCGCTGAAAAAAGACAGCAACGGAAACGGGTTTCTGGACGGCGACGAGGATGCCGACTCTGACGGACTGGCCAACCTCGTTGAGTTGAACACTTACAAAACCGATCCAGCAAAAGCAGATACGGACGGAGACGGCTTGGACGATTCTGATGAGGTCCATTTAAAGACCGATCCGTTGTTGGCCGATACTGATGGAGACAAGCTGATAGACGGCGATGAAATCGACATCTACAAAACTGACCCCAATTCGGCAGATACCGACCAGGACGGCCTAATTGACAGCGATGAACTCAATATCTACAAAACTGACCCCAATTCGGCAGATACCGACCAGGATAGCCTCGATGATGGTTCCGAGGTGAACATCCTGGGCACTGATCCGTTGAACATCGATTCTGACGGCGATGGAATCGTTGATACCCTTGAAGACTCCGACTCAGACGGAATATCGGACGTGGAGGAACTCAAGTACATACGGGATCGCACGGGGCCAATCCAGAGAACCGATCCCATGGTCGCAGATACCGACAACGATGGACTCAATGACGGTGTCGAAATCAATGTCCTGGGCACTAAACCGCTGACCCGAGACTCCGATGGCGATGGAATCATTGACGGACAGGAGGACTCCGACTCCGACGGCCTCTCAGACGCGGACGAGTTTAATGTCCATAAAACCAACCCGGTTATCAATGACACAGACGGGGACGGCTCAAGTGACGGCGACGAAATCAATATTTATAAAACCAACCCCCACCTGACTGACACCGACGGAGATGGCCTCGTTGATACCGACGAAATCAAGCTCCACAAAACCGATCCCACCCTGGTCGATACGGACGGGGACAGGTTGACCGATCTCGATGAGATCAATCTCGGCACCAACCCAACAAACGCCGACCCCGATCAGGACGGAGTCCTCGATGGAAACGAGGACCACGATCAGGACGCACTCACCAACTTCGACGAACTGTACATCCGCAAGACCGACCCCAATTCGGCAGACACCGATCGGGATAGTCTCAATGACGGTTTCGAGGTGAACATCCTGGGCACCGATCCGTTGGTGGCCGATACCGACGGGGATGGCATACTCGACGGCGACGAGGATCCTGACTCTGATGGCCTGACAAACGCCACCGAACTAAACACATACCATACCAACGCGCAGATCGCGGACACCGACCGGGACGGCCTCAGTGACAGCGATGAAATCAACAAACACAAAACCAATCCATCCATCGCGGACACCGACAAGGATGGACTCGGCGACGGCGACGAGATCAGGCAGCACATGACAAACCCGCTTCGCCGGGACACGGACAACGATGGCCTGAACGATTGGGACGAGATTTACAGCCACAAGACCGATCCCCTGTCCTCGATGCAGCCCGGGCAGAAGCTGGCCGAATTCAACGTGGGCACCCGCATCAAGACGTCCCCGGCAATCGGGGCGGACGGCACGCTTTACGAAGCGGACCAAAGCGGCGTTGTCCGGGCCATCGATAGCAAAAACCAAGTCGTCAAATGGGGATTTAGCGCCAAGGACAGCATCGAATCCACCCCATCCATCGGCCCGGACGGCACGGTTTACTTTGGTTCGATGGACAAAAGGATTTACGCCCTGGACGGGAAACTCGGATCCAAGAAATGGGAGTTTACGACCGGTGACTGCGTGAAATCCTCCCCGGCAATCGGGACGGACGAAACGGTTTACGCCGGTTCCTGGGATGGCCACCTGTACGCCTTGGACGGTAAAACCGGCGAGAAAAAATGGGCGTTCAACACCGACGGCAAGGTCAACTCCTCCCCCGCCATCAGCGGCGATGGCATCGTTTACTTCGGTTCCAGCGACAGGAAAGTCTACGCGCTGGATGCCCGCACCGGCACCAAGTTGTGGGAGTACGAAACCGGGGGCGACGTCGATTCATCACCCGCCATCGGAAGCGACGGAACCGTGTACGTCGGCTCGTGGGACGACCATCTTTACGCCCTCGACGGAAAAACCGGTGCCAAAAAATGGGCTTTTGAAACCGGCGGAGATGTCGACTCCTCACCCGCAATCGGACCGGACGGAACCGTTTACTTCGGTTCGTGGGATCACACGGTCTACGCTCTCAAGGGGAAAAATGGAGCGCTCGTTTGGAAATTCAAAACCGGGAACCCCGTCTTTTCCTCCCCCGCAGTCGGGCGTGACGGCACCGTTTACATCGGATCGTGGGACAAAACCTTCTACGCGTTGAACGGCCGGAACGGCGATGTCCGCTGGACGTTCAAATCCGGGGCGTCGATCGAATCCTCCCCGGTGATCGGGAGCAACGGGTTTGTCCATTTCGGCTCCAATGACGGCAAGCTGTACACGCTCAAAAGCTCCAGCTCCGGTCCGGCGGACTCCGCTTGGCCCATGTTCGGCCAAAACGCCCGGCACACCAACCGGGCCCAAGCGGCGGAGGCGGATTCCCAAATGGCGATCCAACGCAATTCAACCGGGGACATCGTCCTGCATTACACCCTCCCCGGCACGAGCCAATGGATGATCCAGTCGTCTCCCAACCTCTCGAACTGGCAACTGTACAAGGCGGTCACTGGCTCGGGATCCACGACGATTCCGGTCAACACAACCGCCAAGCCGGGCTTCTTTCGGCTGATCTCCGTCGATTAAAAGAACTTGGCCAAGCGGTCGCGCCGCTTGGCCAAGCCGATGAAAACATTGCCGCGAGGTCAGACCTTGCTGACGCGTGGCACCCTGAATCCGGGCCGGTTGTAATCCTTCAACAACGCGTTGGCCTCGGCGGCATGGGCGCCAGTGTGGATTTCCTCGTCCGCATCGAACGTCAGCCAGGGGCCAACCACATAGTTGGCACCATCCTCCGGCACTTTCACGCCGTCGCTCATGACGCTGTGCAGCCTCATGAAATGCTCGTACGCGTCCTTGTTGTCGCCGAACCGGCCGGACTTGGCGTTGAACGGCACGCTCTTGCCGAGTCGGTACGAGTTGTTCATCAGGTGCCCGGCCACGCAGCCGTAGTGGGCGTCGTACACGTTGCCGTTGGCCATGCTCGGGTCGCCCGCCCGGCAGGCGGCGATAAAGCTGCCCCAGTTGCCGCCCGGTGTCACCTTGCCGTTGGGCACCGATACCTTCTCGCCCTTGTCACTGCCCTTTGCGTAATACTGGCCGCGGACGATCCTGCCGCCATCCTCAAAGTAGTACTCGTTCTCCACCTGGCGCTGATACCCGTTGTAGTTCACGTTGCGCACGTTGAAGAACAGCGTCTGGCCGTTCGGGTACTCGGCGATGCCAAACATGGTGTTCGGCGTCTCGCCCTGGTCGCCCCACTGGAAGCGGCCGCCGATGGCCATCGCGCGGACCGGGTTCGTCAGTGACGGGTCCATCGCCCAGCGCGCCACGTCGAGTTGATGCGTGCCCTGATTGTTCAGGTCGCCGTTGCCGGTCTCCCAGAACCAATGCCAGTTGTAGTGCACGTAGTTCTCATGGTACGTGTCGATCACGGCCGGGCCGCGCCACAGGTTCCAGTCCAGGTGCGCCGGTGGAGCGGACGGGCTCTTGAACCCGATACCAGCACGCGGCTTACAGCAGTAGCCGTAGGAGATCTCCAACTTACCCCACTTGCCGGAGTTGATGGCCTCGTGCAGACCAGCGACTCCACCGCTGCTGCGCTGCTGTGTGCCGTGCTGGATCACGACGCCGTATTTCTTCTGCGCCTCGACCGCCACGCGGCCCTCGTAAACGTCATGGCTCATGGGTTTCTCGACGTAAACGTGCTTGCCAGCCTGGGCGCCCCAGATGGTCATCAATGAGTGCCAGTGGTTCGGTGTCGCGATCGAGATTGCGTCCACCGACTTGTCGGCCAGTGCCTCACGAATGTCCGAAACGCCCTTGGTGTTGAACTTGCCCTTGGTTTTCTTTTTAACCTCACCCATCTTGCGGGCGACCGCCCTCTCGTCCGGATCAACGAGGTAGGCGATCTCCACGTTCTTCTGGCCCATCCAGCCGCCGATGTGGCTGCCGCCGCGCCCGTTCAATCCGGCCACCGCTATGCGGAGCCGGTCATTTGCGCCGAGCACCTTGGCCTGTCCCTTGGTGCCGCAAACCAGCGCCGCGGCGCCGGTGGCCAGTGAGGATTTTAAAAAACTGCGTCGTGTCGTTGTTGTCTTTTTCATGATTCTTTCTTTTTTAGGTTGGGTCGAACGAATAGCCAGCCACTTGGAAAGCCACCTTTCTACCAATCGGATCTCCGAGAATTGTTTCAAACTGAGCCGGATTGTCAACCCTCCCTCTAGCACAGCGGGCTGCCTCTGCTACGCTAATCGGTCCCGATCAATTCGGGCTGATATTTCTCATTTTCCGCGAGGGCACCGGTTGGGCAGGCCTCGATGACTTTTTCTGCAACCTTCTGAAGGCCACGATCAAGGGTCTGGTTCAAGGAGATACCAGGTTTTACCTCAAAACCACGGCCAACGAAGGTGAAGCCGAATTCCTCGCCCTCGTCCTTGGTAACACGCACACACAGGCCGCACTTGATGCACTTGCCCGGCTCATAGACGGCGCCAGCATTTTGGTTGATGTGCTCGTGCTTGGCCCGGGTTTCACCCTTGAACTCAGCCTGCTTGGCGCCGTATGCGTCACTGTAGATTCGCAGGTCACAATTATCCTTGGCTCGACAGTCGCAGTGCATGCAACGCGTGCTCTCATCCTCAGCCTCGGCTTCTTTAAACCCGTTAACCTCGAGATTCTCAGGTTTTACTTGGGGTATGGGACTGGCTCCACTGACGAAGATGTCAATCTCGCCCTCCTGCAACCGGCCCATCGTGTGGTTGTACATTTCAACGATGCCGGTGATGGGCTGGCCATCGAGGAACTGGCCGATGCACTTGGCCACACCTTTGGCTCCCTGCACAAGCTTAAGCATGGCCGGCTGAAGCTTGACGACGCTGCCGCCACCAAAAACGCCCTTAACCGACGTCTGCCTGGTCTTGGGGTCGAGCTTGAGTCCCTTGTCGGTGACTTCGAGGCCAAGCGCCTCGAGCGCGGCCGGCTCGGCTTGGCCAAGCGCAAGGCTGACGGCGCCAAATTGTTCGCCCAGTTGCGCCAGTGAAATGTCCCGGCCAAGCGCAACGCCGGTCTTGAACTCGACGCCCATGCCGCGCAGGACTCTCAACTCCCCCTCGAGCACCCAGGCGGGCAGTTGTTCCTCATCGTGCTCGGTCAGCAGACGGCCGCCCGGCTTGTCGTGCTGCTCAAAAACGGTCGGTGCATGGCCGGCCAGCGCGAGGTAGTAGGCGGTGGCCAGGCCGGTGACGCCGGAGCCGATGATGGCCACCGCCTTGCCGGTGACCTTCTTGGCGGGCGGAATGTACGGGGCTTCCCGCCTGAGGTCCCACTCGGCAGCGTAACGGGTGAGGTGGCGGATGGAGACCGTCTCGTCATGAACGCCGCGACGACAACCTTTTTCGCAGGGTGCATTACAAAAACGCTCTAGGATCGCAGGGAGGGCCATGTCACGCCGGATGGTGGCAATGGCGTCATCCATCCGGTTATCCTTGATTTCACGGATCATGCGCGGCACCTCGGAATGAATGGCGCAGAGCCGCTGGCAGGGCGCCTCGCAGTCGCCGATATGCTCGCTCAACAGCAACTCGAGAGTGGCTTTGCGGCGTTCGCGAATCTCCTCGCACTGGGTGTCGATCTCCATGCCGTCGACCACCGGTGCGCTGCAGGCGGGGTAGACATTTCCGGAGGTTTTATCCTTCACTTCACAAATCATACACGAAGTGAAGTAGTCATGGCCCTCCTTGTAGCACATGACAGGGATATCGATCCCGACCTGTTTGGCCGCGTGGTAAAGCGTGGTCGACTCATCGAGCTCCAGTTCTTGGTTGTCGATAGTCAGTTTCACTTGTCGACAATGCGGATGGCATCGACCGGGCAAACCTGCAGGCAAATGTCGCACCGGGTGCAGAGTGGATCCTCAATGACATGATGATGATATGGATTCATCGGGATCGCGTCGGTGGGACAATGCTGCGAGCAGCGGGTGCAGCCGAAGCAGGTGTCGGTGATGTCGTATCGAATGAGCGAGGTGCACTTGCGCGAGGGACACTCGCCGTTGATGTGTGCTTCAAATTCGTCCTGAAAATACTTGATACCCGAGATAACCGGATTGGGTGCAGTAGTACCCAAGCCGCATAAACTCCCATCTACCGTGATACCGCCCAGAGCCTGAATCTTGGCCAGATCGCCCTTACGACCCTTGCCCTCGCATAGACGGTCAAGGATTTCCTTCATGCGCTTGGTGCCGATGCGGCAGTGGGTGCATTTGCCGCAAGATTCGTCCTGGGTGAACGCCATGAAGTAGCGGGCGATATCGACCATGCAGTCCGTGTCGTCGAGCACCACCATCCCGCCGGAGCCCATGATGGCGCCAACCGCCTTGATCTCTTCAAAATCGACCGGTGTATCGCACAGGGAAGCGGGCACACAACCGCCGGAAGGGCCGCCCAGGAGCACGCCCTTGAGCTTGCGGCCGTTCGGGATGCCGCCGCCGATCTCATCGACGATCTCGCGGATGGTCATGCCCATCGGCACCTCGACCAGTCCGCCGCGGTTCACCTTGCCGGCCAGCGCGAACGTCTTTGTGCCGCGGCTTTTGCCGGAGCCGTAGGTTGAAAATTTTTCGGCTCCATTGCGGATGATCCAGGAAATGGTCGCCAGTGTCTCGACGTTGTTGATCAGCGTCGGTTTCCCCCATAGACCTGACTGCGCAGGGAACGGTGGACGGAATCGCGGCATGCCGCGTCCACCCTCAATGGCGGACATCAACGCGGTCTCCTCGCCACAGACAAAGGCGCCGGCGCCTTCAATTACCCTGAGATTCAGGTTCATCCCGGTGCCGAGGATGTCGGTGCCCAGATAACCGCGTTCCTCGCAGATGGCGATGGCGTTATTGATGCGCTCGGTGGCCAGGGGGTACTCGGCCCGGATGTAAAGGAACCCCTCTTCAGCCCCGACTGAGTGGGCGGCAATGGCCATTCCCTCTAGCACGCGGAAGGGAAATGACTCCAGGATCATCCGGTCCATAAACGCGCCCGGATCGCCCTCGTCGCCATTGCAGATGATGTATTTCTTGTCGCCACTGGCTTCATGCGCAAAGCCCCACTTGATGCCGGTGGGGAAACCCGCCCCACCCCGGCCCCGCAGACCGCTGTTGGAAATTTCCTGGATGATCTCCTCCGGCTTGAGTTCCCTTAAACAACGCTCTAGTGCCTGAAAACCGTCGTGCTCAATGTAGTCCTCAATGTTGACCGGGTTCAGGTGGCCGGCGTGTTCAGTGGTGATGCGCACCTGCGGATCCTTAAAGCGGTCGTCCGCGCCGGCGCGCACATCCTTGTGAAAGCGGGTGGGTGGTTGCCAGGCCTCATCGGTGAGCAGATGATCAAGCAATCCGTACACTCGAGCCCCGGCGCGCGTCAGGAGGCCGGCCGGGCGAAAATGGTTGAGCAAGATCGAACGCACCTCGCCCGGCTTGACCCGGCCGTAGCGATGACGGTTTTCGTTGTACACAGCCACCTCCACCAACGGCGCCTGGTAGGCATAGCCGGTACAGCCGACGTTTTTAATGCGGACCGGCAGTTTGAGATCCTCCACGACATTCTTGAACTCGCGATAGACCTCGCTGGCGCCGCCGGCATTACAACTCGAACAAATGCAGAGGCGCACATCACCCACAGAGTTTCTTGTGGATAAATCCTCCGCGTCCTGCTCGGTCTTGGATTTTTCAGTGGCCAGAAAGTCATCAAGCAGCTTGGGAATGCCGTGGGGCTGGACATCGCCATAAATGACATCATCAATCTGCACCACCGGCGCGAGCATGCAGCAACCCAGGCAGGCGACCTGTTCACAGGTGAACCGCGCATCGGCGTCGGTATGCTCGCCCGGCTTGATTTTCAGGTGGTTGCGGAAAGTCTCGTCCAGCAGTGACCCGCCGCCCACATGGCAGGCGGTGCCAACACAGGTCTGGATGATGTGCTTGCCGACCGGGTGATGCCGGAACTGCGAGTAAAAAGTCGAAACCCCCGTGATGGCATCCGGCGTGATCTCGGTGACCTTGGCCAAGCGCTCAAGCGTGGCGGGCGGCAGCCAGTTGTGTTTTTTCTGGATCTCCTGCAGCAGCGGGATCAAGTCCTCCACCCGCCGCCCGATGCGGGCCACTATCGCGTCCACCTCGGCAAGGTCGACCTCGTTGCCGGTATTGCCAGACACGGCGCACAGCTGCGTTGTCTGCGGGGAGTCCATCAATTGCCCAAGCTGACAATCTCGACGGCATCGACCGGGCAGGTGGCTAGGCAGATGCCGCAGCGAACGCAGCGCGGCTCCTCAATCACGTGCCGGTGGTAGGGGTTCATCGGGATGGCGTCGGTCGGGCAATGTTGAGCGCACCGGCTACAACCGAAGCAGTCGTCGGTGGTGACGTACTGAATAAGAGACTTGCAGCGGCCGGCCGGGCAGCGACCTTCCAGGTGCGCCTCGTATTCATCGCGGAAATACTGGAGCGTGGTCAGCACCGGGTTGGGCGCGGTCTTGCCCAGGCCGCACAGGCTGCCACTGGCGACGGTGGAGGCGAGCTGCTCGAGCTTGTCCGGATCGCTGGCCCGCCCCTTGCCTTCGCAAATGCGCGTAAGAATTTCCAGCATCCGCCGCGTGCCCACGCGGCAATGGGTGCATTTGCCGCACGACTGCTCCTGGGTGAACTGCAAAAAGTAGCGGGCAATGTCGACCATGCAATCGGTGT
>CAJWEP010000078.1 GCA_913030945.1 uncultured Verrucomicrobiota bacterium | reverse complement strand
TAATCAACCCGTCCAGACTAACGAATGCACTGGACCAGTTTGGGTAACTCGATCAGGTTTCAAGGATTGCTAAATGAGACTGATAGAACGGCTATCATCCATTATCTAAAAACGCTTGAAGGCAAATAAACGGCGCTTGGCCAAGCGCTTGATTTTCAAAAAAGGGTTGATGCCGCATTTGGCAGCACCAACCCCTGCTAGTTCAACAAACGAGTGGCTATTTACTGATCGGTTGAAGGGGCGCTGTCGCTACCCTCCCGTTTCAGTCCGCTGGCACGCTCAATGTCGGTGACATAACCGAGTGATCGATAAAGGTCACTATCGGCCCCGAACTTGGGCGATGCCAATATGGCATAGACTACTCTTTTGTTTTTGGATCGAGTTTCTTTGTCCGCAACCTTCCGTCTCACGATCGTTCCGCTCACGTCTCGTCTCAACTTTTCGAGCGTTTCACGTTCGGCAATCGTGTCCTGAGTTACAGACTTGAACTCCTCCAGAGTCATCCCGGCAAATGACTCGCTTTCGGCGTTCTCCTGCCACGCTTTCGCGATGACATCCCGCCACTGGCCGGTATTTCTATATTTCATAGAATTCCTGTTTTTATTTCTCCGAGTTGTTTCCGTTGGTTCGCTCGGAGGCGAACTATGATTGGAGACCGAAGCCTCCACCTCTGCCGGTTCATTGACCGGTAGATTTTCATAACAGTCACCGCCATCGCGAAGATTGACGATTACGCTGTTTTTCTCGTCGTTACCGACATTTACTTTTATTTTTTCAATGATATTTTTCATTGTGTAGATTAGACTTATTTAGATAAACAATCTTCATGAATTTTTTCGTTTTTATTTTCTGGAACGCAAAAACACAAAAAATCCCTTATTTTATGAATTTCTTGATAAAATGTTTTTTTAAATTTGTTGAAAAAGCGGTGTTTGTACCAGCGCGCAATGGAGTGTGAGCACGGGTACAACCGGTTTGAGGCGTGCTCAAAGTGGAATGAGCAGTGCGCAAAGCCGCGTGAGCAGCGTTCGCACTGGGAAGAAGCGTGCTCACGGTCGTGCGAGCAGTGCTCACAACGGTGTGAGCACCGGTACAACACGAACGAGCGGTGCTCAAAGCCGTGTCTGTGGCGGAAGCGATCGGTATTCCCATTAACGAACCAGGGGAAAGCAGAAGGGTTCCCTAGTCTGGGTAAACTTTATCCACTTGCCGTTGGACAAGGGTTTCGCTTGACTAAGGTTGTGGACGGCGTGGTTCTTACGTACGATTTCCAGCCGACACTTATGAGGAACTGGATTAAAGTTTTCGTTTTAGCACTGGCTTGTTTTGCGTCTGTTGATGCTGCCAAGCGACCGAACATTGTCCTGATCATGGCCGACGATTTGGGCTTTGCCGACCTCGGTTGCTACGGGTCAGAAATTCAAACACCCAATCTCGACACCTTGGCAGGGGAGGGACTGCGGTTTTCGCAATTTTACAATACGGCCAAGTGCCACTCGTCTCGTGTGTCACTGTTGACCGGCCTTTACTGTGACCAGGCGGGTGGGGCGATGCTCGATCGTGGGGCGACAATCGCCGAGGTGCTTGGCCAAGCGGACTACTTCACTGCAATGGTCGGCAAGTGGCATCTGAGCAAGGAACCGACTGACTTTGGTTTTCAGCGTTATTGGGGGCACCTGTCCGGGGCAACGAGTTTCTTTAAGGGAGACAACACATTTCGTTTCAACGGGGAAAAGTATGAGGTACCGGAAACGCTCAATGGCCGACCGTTTTACACCACCCATGCCAATGGCGACTTCGCGCTGAAGTTTCTCGACGAAGCGACGCAGCAAAAGAATCCGTTCCTGCTCTATGTGGCGTTCAACGCGCCGCATTATCCGCTGCATGCGCCGGAGGCGGACGTAAAGAAGTACGATGGCATGTATGACGGTGGCTGGGACAAGTTGCGCAAGACGCGTTATGCGAAGCAGTTGAAGAGCGGACTCATCCCGAAAAAATTCAAGCTCAGTCCGCGGCCGACGCACGTTCCGGCGTGGGACGGCCTCAGCGTGAAGGAGCGCGAGTGGGAGGCGGACCGCATGGAGGTGTTTGCCGCGATGGTGGATGTGCTGGACCAAAACGTAGGCCGTATCGTGGCCAAGCTGAAGGAGAAGGGTGTTTGGGATAACACGCTATTTCTTTTCTGCTCGGACAACGGCGCTTGTCCCTTTGAGCGCACGCGCGGTCGCTACCTCAAGCCGTGGGATCCCAAGTCGTACTGGACTTATGATGCCAGTTGGGCGCACGCGGGCAACACGCCGTTTCGGTTCTACAAACAAAACCAGCACGAAGGCGGTATTAGTTCGCCTCTCATTGTGCATTGGCCGAAGGGATTGGAGACCGAACCCGGCAGTATCACGAGGCAACCGGGCCATCTCATAGATTTCATGGGCACGTTCATCGATGTGGCCGGTGCGAAATACCCCAAACAAATCGGCGATCGCAAGATTGATCCCCTGATGGGTAAGTCGTTACTGCCGATCCTCGAGGGTAATGAGCGTGAACCGCATGAGAATCTATATTTCCACTTCGGGACCGACCGCGCCCTTCGGCAGGGTCCGTGGAAGTTGGTCTCGGCCAAGCTCGGCCGTTGGGAGTTGTACAACCTCGGGGAGGACCGCACGGAAACGCAAGATTTGGCAGCGAAGAATCCAAAACGAGTCGAAGCGATGGCCAAGGAATGGTTTCGCCTGGCCAAGGATGTGGATCGCTTGAAAGGACGACACTTGAACCCGGTGAAGGACAAATTGACCAAACTCAATTTCCGGAAGGACACCAGCAGCGGTCGCGCCCAGAAATAAACGCGGATTTCTTTTCCTTATTGCTCTGTGCTAGTTTCTATTCGCTGCTGATGCTGCGCCAACTACAACAAGGAGCAAAAACCGAAAACGCGGAGTAAACTTGCTGAAGTCCTCCAAGTCAACCAACAGGCGAAAAAGGCAATGTCAGGATTCGTCTCCGCCAAACGTTCCTATTGACAGTGATGCTTTCGGAACAGGACATCTTGCAGCGGCTGAAAACAAACTACTTGTCAATAACAAGAACTGACTCCTTCACGTTTCGAACCGATAGTCTGATTCGGTTCAACTTCATGCGGTGCGGGCTAAGCTGGTTTTTGGTCTGCGGTTTGGCGCTGGCAATCAAATCTCAAGCGGATGCTTTCAGAACGCATACAATCCCTTTGAATATTACCATGGGGTTGGAAGGGAAGGGGGGGATTACTGCGGCCGACCTCGATGGTGACGGGGCAATGGATCTTCTGGTTACTTCGCCGGGGCATATCAGCGCGTATCGGACCGATGCCCGCCTTTTGTGGCACCGCAAAGATGACATCCGTGTCTCAAGTGGATCGAGTGAACGGCATGGTCTCCCAGGACACGATGCGCCGGGAGTGCAGGCAGTGGATATCAATGGGGACGACGCGACTGAAGTTCTTTATCTGGATCAAAAAAACACTGTCCATGTTCTCAACGGAAGCTCGGGGCGGGAGGAGTTCTCGATGCGAATTCCCAATCCCTTGGGATCAGAACGTTGGGAGCACCTGGCAGGGGTCAATCTGCGCGGTAAAGGAGATCAGGATCTGGTCTTGCAGGCGACCAACCACAAGGGGTATCGAGTCGGGCACTATCTCGCGGCTTATGCTGTTGAAAACCAAAAAGCCCGGCTGCTCTGGAAAACGGATCACTTTGGCGCGCTGGCTCATGGGCCTTTTCGAGCGGCGGACCTCAATCAGGATGGTCGCGACGAGATTTGCGGGTTTACTATTCTGGGACCTGATGGGAAAAAGACGGATTGGAGCTACCCCCCGATTGATCAACAATATGCCAACGGCGCTTCTTTTCATATTGATTCACTGTTTATTTATGATGTGAGGCCGGACATTCCCGGTCTTGAGGTGGTCCTGCTGGAGGAGGGGAGAAACTACTCGGCCTTGGTTAGTTTTGAGCAAGGATTGCTCTGGTGGACCACTAACCGACGCCAGGAACCGCAGAACGGGGCCGTGGGTGAATTTTCTCTAGAACGCGAAGGGCTCGAGACCTGGTGCCGGAGCCGTTACAACACCCGCCAGAAACCTTGGGTGCTCAATGCCCAGGGAGAGGTGATCTTCCATTATGCCATGACGGATGTGGCTCCGGAGGATTGGACCCTAAGTGGAGTCGAGGAGATCGTGCCGATTCATTGGACCGGTGCGAAGGTGCAGTTGGCAGCGGCCAAGGAGCGGCATGAAAGCGGGGACGTATGTCTCTTTGAGCCCATGACCGGCCGGTTCGTGGTTCACATCAAAGCCAGGACCGATCGCCTCTATGTGGCGGATATTACCGGCGACTGGCGGGAAGAGATCATCATTGTCGAAGGTAACCAGATCCGCTTTTTTGAAAATTCCGAATCCAATCCTCGTCCGCATCACCCGCGACTCTGGACGCAGTCGCATTATCGCCGCAATAAAATGTCCTGGAATTACTACTCCCCATAGACCGATCGTTTTGAAACCTTGTGACTTCGACTCCTCTTGTGATTGGCCTGCTTGGGGAATGTGCTGTAAAGGGGTCAGTTCTTGTTATTGACAAGTAATAGCTTTACTCAGCAATACGGCTTGAGAACATCGCGATCCATTCGCCTTTGGTTGGTAGTTTCGGCCATTTTGAGACCGAGATGCAGCGTCGTTATAACACGTAAAAGTTATTCATTCGTAACATTTGTGATGAATAGCACACACCGGCGTTTCGTCCGCATTTAGCGCGAATGTAGAGGGGTCAGTTCTTGTTTTTGACAAGTAATAGCTTTACTCATCATGCGGGGGTTCACTCCTTATCAATGAAAAGAGATTTACGAGACATATTTATTCTACAATTGGCCTTGTTTTTCCTGTCTCCTTGTTTGGTCAATGCTGACACCCTCACTATAAAATTAGGAACAGAGAGACAGGTTATTGATGGGTTTGGTGCATCCGACGCATGGCGATGTCAGTTTGTCGGAAAGAACTGGCCCATGGCAAAGAGGAACAAAGTTGCCGACCTGCTGTTCAGCCAGGAAGTTGACAAAAAAGGCAACCCCAAAGGCATCGGCCTTTCCATCTGGCGGTTCTATCTCTCTGCAGGCACCGCTGAACAGGGGGATGGTTCTGATATCGGCAACGTGTGGCGCAGGGGAGAATGTTTTCTCAATGCGGATGGTACCTATGACTGGAGCAAGCATGAAGGTCAGCGCTGGTTCTTGCAGGCGGCCAAGGAACGGGGCGTGGAAAAACTCCTAGCATTTCCCAATTCCCCCCCGGTGCATTATACGCGTAACGGGAAGGGCTTTGCTCCAAAGGGTGTTATCCATTTGAACCTAAAACCCGGATGCATGGATGACTATGCCAAGTATATGGCAGATGTGATGGAGCATTTCAATAATGAGGGGATCGTCTTCGATTACCTGAGCCCCATAAACGAGCCCCAATGGAACTGGGACGGTAACGGCCAGGAAGGCACGCCCGCAATGAATGAAGAGATTCATTCTTTGGTTCGCTATCTGTCGCACGAGCTCTCTTCAAGAGGGTTAAAAACCCGGATTGTCATCACGGAAGCAGGCACCATTGGTCATGCATGCATACGCATGGATACCCTTGGGAAGCCAAGCGATGGCCGTGATGATCAGGCCCGCTTCTTCTTTAATGAGGCCTCTCCTTTTTATATCGGGGACCTTCCCAATGTGGAAAAAACAATTTCTGCCCATAGTTACCATTCGGTCTGGCCATTGAATCGGCAGGTGGGTAACAGGAGACGAGTCAATTCCATGCTCAAGGAGGTCAATCCCGACCTGGGCTATTGGATGAGCGAATACTGCATCCTCCAAAGGAACGATGAGATTGGAAGCGGAGGGGGCAGGGACCTGACCATGAAAACCGCCCTGTATGTGGCGCGAATTATCCACAACGACCTTACCCTTTGTAAGGCAAAATCGTGGCAATGGTGGACAGCAGTCACACAGGTTGACTTCAAGGACGGGCTGGTGTACCTGGACGATGGTTCACAAGGAGAGAGTGGAAAAATGGGGCACGTAGAAAGTCTGCAATATGACGGGGTGGTGCGTGACAGTAAACTGCTATGGATGCTAGGTAACTATTCCCGCTTCATTCGTCCTGGCATGGTGCGCATAAAATGTGAACTCTCGAAGGAACAGTCCATAGAAGACGGAGTGCTGGTGTCCGCATATAAGGATGCAAAGAAAGGGCAGGTGGTTTACGTGTTCACCAATCTGTCCAAGCAGGAAAGGCACGTCAAGGTTGGCGCCGACAAGCAAGTCAAGACTTATACGACTAACAAGCAAGAGAATTTGGGGCTGTCACTGCAGTCTCTAAGCAGCGTCAAAATACCAGAAAGATCAGTAGTTACTGTCGTGAATTAGTGCCATTAGTTGGATCCCAGAGCTACTCTGATGAATTCGATGTGAAAATCAGAATCTCCGATCCACTATCGAATTTGTAATGCTGTTCAGAATAAAGGAAGAAATGGTATGGATGGACGCGCTATTCCAGTTCTTTGCGCACAGGTAGAACCTAGAAACATTGCCTACACAATGACCCTCAGCGACGATTCAGCGCATGCTAAAAACCTCAAGTGCCTGCGCAAACGCTGCAACGCCCTGCGCGACGAGTATGGCGGTGAATACGACCCATCACTTGCCGTTGGCCAAGCCCTTGACCAAGCTGTAAGTTTTCTGACATGATGTTTGATTTGTTTTTCCGCCGTTGGGCAGGGGTTTCGCTTGGCTTGGTTTTTTGGGTGGTTGGCTATTCGCAGGCGTTTGGCCAATCGAATGTGGAATCGTTCATTCGAAAGGTGGACGGACTGAAATTGTTCCTCAAGGCGGATGAAGGGGTGACAATGGAGGATCATTCGGCCAAGGGTGGCCCACCAAACGTGGTAAAGGCATGGGCGGATCAGTCCGGGCAGAACAACCACTTGGCCCGTGCCTACGCGAACCCCGCAACCTGGCCGGAATGGCTCGGGGATGCCTCCGGTTTTGGTGGTCGGCCGGTGCTGAAATTCGGAGGCAAAGGTAGCTCGAATTTTTCAGTGACGCAGGGGTTGATCGGACAGGTGAACCCCGTATTTGATTTGAACGAGGGAACCATTTTTCTCGTGGGTCGATGGAATCATGTAACCGCCATCTCGCCGTTGACGCTTGGGCCCAACGCTGGTTTCAAGAATGGGCGTGGCGGTGTGGGCATTCGGCGTGGCGGTGATGGTAAGGGCTGGTTCGCTGTTCATAACGGAGGTAATGGGAGCGCCGAAAAGCTGCAGACCTCCGAGCCATTGGCGGACGACAAGCCGCATTTGTTCACGGCGGTGTTCGACAAGAGGAAGGGGATCATCAGGATGTATTTGGATGGCAAGGATCAGAGGGTACAGGCGAACGCTTCCTCAACGCTGCCACTGGATCCGGTGCGCTTTGTTCAGGTCGGCGGTCACGGGCTATTGGATGCTCCTGGGGAACCGGGCGCGGAGTGGTTCTTTGGCGGGGAGATCGCGGAGATTCTGGTGTTCAATCGAATGCTCACAAGCGACGGCAGCGATGAGTTTGAGGACAATGAATTCAACGCCGTCGGCTGGTATCTGGATAACAAATACGGGCTGAACGGTGGGTTCAAGGAACCCATCCTGCCGGTGGACTCGGACGGCGATGGGCTGACGGATGGCATCGAGAAGCGTTACGCTTTTTTAAACCCCAATCGCCCGGAAGATGCTGCGCGGGATTTTGACGGTGACGGACTCACCAACGGGCAGGAGTATGCGTTAAAGACTTCACTCGATAAGGCTGACTCGGACGGCGATGGCCTCCTCGATGGAGCCGAGGTGAACCAATTCAAGACAAGCCCCCTCAAGCGGGACACCGACGGTGATGGGTTGAAAGACGCCGAGGAAATTCAACAGACCAGGACGAATCCCCGCCTGGCCGACACGGACGGTGATGGATTGCCGGACGGCTATGAATTGCTCGAGGGTACCAACCCGAATGAACCCAAGAGCAGGCTGAAATCATTCATCGATATTCGTGACGAGGAGGTTCGCGTGGGCACGCTGGCGGTGGCAATGGACGGCACGGTGTTGTTGGTCAAGGACGATGGCGAGAAGCGGGAGGTGCTCGTCAAGCGCAGCACGGATGGCGGCAAAACCTGGGGGTCGAAAATCGTCGCGGGCAAGACGGTGAAGATCGGTCACGACATGTCGGACGATGGGCGTTACCGCGGGCCGACTATTGGCTGGAGCGAGGCCGGCAACGTGCTCGTCGACGAAACCAATGGTGACATCATGATCTTCGCCTCAAGTCTCATGCCGGCCCCGATTCTGTATCGCAGCAAAGATCATGGCAAAACGTGGCGAACAGAAAAGATCACCATTCAGCCCGACAAGAACGGATGGCTCAGCGCAACGCTGCTCTCGTGCGATCCCGGTGTGACGCTGCGCTACGGCAAAAAGAAAGGCCGATTGCTGCTGCCTACGCGCGTGTTTGTCGGCTACCTCAACAAGGGAAAAGGGAAGAAGCATTTTAACGATCACTACAGTAACTCAATTTACAGTGATGACGGCGGGAAGACGTGGATTCCGAGTGCCCCGTTTCCGTTGGGTGGCACCGGCGAGGCGGGCTTGGTTGAACTGTCCGATGGCAGCATCTACTACAACTCCCGGACGCATAGTCGACCGGGCAACCGTCGGATCGCGCACAGTTATGATCACGGCGAAACATGGATCAACGAACACGAAGACGACGAATTGTTCGACGGCCCGCCGGACGTCTACGGCTGCAAGGCCGGCCTGCTGCGACTACCCTACGAGGGTCGGGACATCCTCCTTTACAGCGCGCCCGGCCCGGGGCCCAACCGCGAAAACATCACCGTGCGGGTGAGTTTTAATGGCGGCAAAACCTGGCCGGCCAAGCGCTTGGTTCGGCTAGGTCCAGGCAACTACACATGGCTCGCCGCCGGCCGAAAAGGGACGCCCAGTGAAGGCCAGATCTACCTGTTGTCAGGCAAGGACTGGCTCGCCCGCTTCAACCTCGCATGGGTGATGGAAACGAGAAAATAACATTGTCCCGATGCAGCGCTTGGCCATAAGGGGTCGGTTCCTGTTATTGACAAGTAATAGCTTTATTCAGCGATACGGTTTGAACATCCCGTCCAATTTGCCTTTGGCTTGTAGTCGCCGTCATTTCGTTGAGTTCATTCACGGCGCTTGGTCAGGCGCCCAACTCACTTCTCTTTTCTCTTATTGCGTCTTTTATGTAGGCGCGGCGGGAGTTTGGTGTTGTCGCCCATTTTATTGAGGAGGAATTCTAGGGTGACACCGACGTTGGTCATCAGCGTGTCGAGCTGTTTTTGAGTGGAGGCGATCTGCTTTTTGTAGCCGGGCGTGGCAGCTCGGTTGTACATCTCGGTGGGATCTTCCTGCAGGTCGTAAAACTCGACCGCCTCGGTGTCGGGGAAGCGGATCAGCTTGTATCGCTCGGTGCGAATACCCCAGTGCTTGGGCGAGCGATTGTAGTAGGCGTAAAAAATCGACTCGCGCCAGTCGGCCGATTCGACGCCCCGCAGCAGTGGCCGGAGGCTCACGCCCTGCATGACGCTGGGGATGGTGACGCCAGCGTAGTCGAGCATGGTCGGGCCGAAGTCGATGTTCATGCCCAGCCTGGGGCTTACGCTGCCGGCTTTGATTTCTTTTGGATACCGGACGATGAACGGCATCTTGAGTGACTCCTCGAGGATGAGCCGTTTATCGTGCATGTTATGCTGGCCCAGCCAGTAGCCTTGGTCGCTGGTGTAGATGATGAGCGTGTCGTCGAGGGTGCCCTCGGCCCGGAGGTGGTCGAGCACACGCTTTACGTTGTCGTCGATCGCGGCGACGCATCGGAGGTATTTGTGGATGAGGTGCTGGTAGGCGAGCGAGCGGCGCTCGGCGGGATCGGCGGAGCGCTTGGCCATGAAGTCCTGGTAAACGAGGTAAAAACTTTTTGGCCCCTCGTCGTCGTACATGACAGAGTAATGTTTACCCTTGAGCAGCGGGCTGGTCTTGGTGATGTCTTCGTGCAGGCTGGGCGGCTCGGGAATCTTGACGCCCTCGTGCAGCTTGGCCCAGCGCTCGGGGTACTCGAAATATTCGTGCGGCCCCTTGAAGTGCAGACTCAGGTAAAACGGTTTTTTGGTGTCGCGCTGTTTGAGCCACTTGAGCGCCCAATCGGTGTAACGATCGGCGTAGTAGCCCTGGTATTTTTCTCGCTTGCCGTCCGGACGGTGGAGGGTGGGGTTGAAGTAGCTGCCCTGGCCAACGGTGACCGCGTAGTCGCTGGCGCCGCGGGGAAACTGTTTCATGTGCCATTTGCCGACGACGCAGGTCTCGTAGCCGTTGTTGGTCAAATCACGGATGTAGCTCGGGGCGTTCGGCTTGAGTTTGCAGCCGAGGTTGAGCGCGCCGGTGACGTGTGAGTATTGGCCGCTGATGATGCTGGCGCGGCTCGGCGAGCAGATGGAGTTGTTGCAGCAGACATTGGTGAAGCGCATGCCCTCCGCGGCGAGCCGGTCGATGGTCGGTGTATGGCAGTAATCCTTCAGCCAAGAACCGTAGGCGCTGATGGCCTCGGAGGCGTGGTCGTCCGACATCATGAACAGGATGTTCGGTCGCTTGGCCGCCTCGGCGGGCGTCTGGCCAAGCGCGAGCAGCCAACAGGCGAGGAGTGTTGTCGCGTTTTTCATGTGAATGCAGCCGTCCAACTACCACCGCCTCGGTCCGGTTTGAAGGTTAAACTCGTTGTTCTCGTTGATGTTTGACTTCATCAAAATGGCCGTGATAGCTTTCTGGCAACTTATTCCGGCCATGGAAGCGCTGTTACATCAGCCGGTTCTGGTATTGAACCGGCTTTGGCAGGCGGTAAACATCTGTTCCGCCCGCAGGGCATTGACGATGCTGTTCGAGGGCAACGCGCAGGTCGTGCACAGCGAGGATGGCGATTTCAACACGTTCGGTTTTCACCAGTGGGCCGATTTTTCCGAGGAGGAACCGGATCCCGAGAGCATCCATGGCGTGAGCATCAAGCTGCGCCTGCCGCGCGTTATTCTGCTGATGGTGTACGACCGCATGCCGCGCAAGGAGGTCAAGTTCACGCGGCACAATATTTTCCAGCGCGACAAAAACACCTGCCAATACTGCGGCAAAAAACATGACACGCGCGACCTGAATCTGGATCATGTCGTGCCGCGGCAGCAGAACGGTCCGACCTCGTGGGAGAACATCGTCTGCTCTTGTGTCCCGTGTAATTCTCGCAAGTCCAACCGCACACCCGAGCAGGCCGGGATGCACCTGATCCGGCAGCCCCGCAAGCCGCGATGGCATCCGTTCATGCAGGTGCGCTTCAGCCTGCACTACCACGAGAGCTGGCGGCACTTCCTCGACATGGCCTACTGGAACGTGGAACTGGGCGAGGATCTGCAGTAGCCTAGCAGCCGGCCGACCTGGCTGACTCGATCAGCTTCCAGAATTCCGGTGTCTCCTCGAGCACACGATCTTCCCTGCCCGGCAGCTTGTTGCGGTAGAGAAAATCCCGGAGCTGTTTTTTCGCGTGCAGGATGCGGTGAATCAACACGCCCAGGTCGTGCCGCTCGAAGTACACCCGGTAGTTGCCGAGCCGGAAACGGAAGAGATGCCGCCCGTCGCGGTTGAGCCGGCCGAAGCTGTCCATCTCATCGCTGCGGACGTCGTTGGGCAGGCCGCGAAAGTCCCCGAGGATCTCCAACTGCAGCTCCTTCGGCAGCGTGCCCAGCTCGGCGGCGGCGGTGGGAGTGAAAATTATTTGAAAGGGAGTCATTTGGTTTGCCGGCCGCAGAGTCAGCGAGATGGTAGCGCGTACGAGAATTGAACTCGTCTTTCCGCCTTGAGAGGGCGGCGTCCTAACCGATAGACCAACGCGCCTCGCCGTGGCCGGCGATTTATGCCGAACCTCACCCCGCCGAGTCAATCCGAAAGACGCTTCACCCCGCCTCCCGGCGCGCCCCAGTCGTTGAGCCGCCGCTCTGCGCCGGTCGGTGCCGGTGCCAGCCCGAGCCGTTCCATCGCCTCGCCCACAAGGTAAAACGACCCGGTGACCACCACGAACGGTTCGACCGCGCACCACTCCAGCGACTGGCCAAGCGACTCGGCGATCTCGACCGCCGCCGTCGGGTTGGCGGCTCGGCACGCCGCCAAGAATCCCTCCGGCTTGGCCGAGCGGGCGCTACTTACCGGCGACAGAACGATTCGCTTGGCCAAGGGCGCCAGCTCCGCACAAAAACCCGTGCCGTCCTTTTCGTTCACCATGCCGAGGATGAGCACTGGAGTCTTGGCGGCAAAGTCTTTCGTCAAAGCCTGCCGCAGCATCACCGCGCCCTCGGCGTTGTGCGCGCCGTCGAGCAGCACTGTCTGCGCGCCGCGCCGGACCACCTGCAGCCGTCCCGGCCAATGCACCTTGGCCAAGCCGTCGCGCACCGCCTCGGGCGGGACGGGCAAGTCGGCCTGAAGCCGCTCAACGACCGCTCTGGCCAGGTGCGCGTTGGTTTGCTGATGCTGCCCATTCAGCGGTAGCTTGACGATTTCTTCCGTTTGGCCAAGTTCGATCAGTTGCGCACTATGCTTCGCCGCCTC
>CAJWEP010000077.1 GCA_913030945.1 uncultured Verrucomicrobiota bacterium | reverse complement strand
GAGCCGATCAGGCCGAGGATCAGCGGCACACTGCCGATGACAAAGCCAGCACCTTTGACGGCCGGGTTTGAAACCTGCCCGAGAACGCTAAAACCAAGCACAAATGTAGGCACCACCACGGCCAAGCCTATCAGCGTGGTGCGGATCGGCTTTTTGTAGCGATCCCTCGCCTGGCCCACCAGCCGGGGGAAAAGTGCCGTGCCAACAAGCCAATAGGCCTGAAAAACCAGCATCGCGCCGAGAATCAACAATAAAACCTGTAGGACGTCTGCAATCGTCATCGCCCGGGAAAGCTACACGAAGCCACCTGAAAATGTTACACAAAAAATCAGTCCAGCACTGGCTCGGCCTCAGCGGCGACGCAGGTGTCGAAGAATTTGGCCAAGCGCCGAGTCACCGGGCCGATTTCGCCGTCGCCGATCGTGCGGCCATCGACCTGGATGACCGGCGCCAACTCACCCATCGTGCCGGTGCAGAACATTTCCCCGGCGCGATACACCTCGGTGAGCGAGAGATCGCGCACCTCGTGCGGGATGTCGTTGTCGCGGCAGAGGCCCAGGACGACCTCGCGCGTGATGCCCTCCGGGCAGGCAACCAGCCGGCTGGTGACCACCAGGCCGTCATCGACAATGAACAGATGCGTCGCATTCGTCTCGGCGACGAAGCCGCGGGAGTCGAGCATCAATGCGTCATCAGCCCCGGCGTGATTGGCCTCGATCTTGGCGAGGATGGACTGGATCAGGTTGCAGTGGTGAATCTTCGGGTCGAGCACATCGGGCGACGGGCGGCGGACGCTGGATGTGATCAGACTCAGGCCGGTTTTGTCGTACACCGGCTCCTTGTGCTCGGCGAGGATGATCAGCGTCGGGCCGGCGGTGTTGAGCCGCGGATCCATGCCGGAGGTGACCTTGACCCCGCGCGTCAGCGTGAGCCGGATGTGCGCGTTATCACGCATGTCGTTCGCCTCAAGCGTACGCTTGATTTCCGTCGTGATGGCGTCGACCGACGGTACCTCTGCGAAGGCCAGCGCGAGCGCCGAGCTGCGGAGCCGCTCGAGGTGCTTGGCCAGGCGGAAGATTTTGCCGTCGTAAACGCGCAGCCCTTCCCACACGGCGTCACCGCCCTGCACGGCGGAGTCGAACGGGCTGATGCCGGCCTCGTCGCGGTGCAGCAGATTGCCGTTGATGTTGATCAACAGGTCGCGGTTTTTCTCGTTGAATTTCTGAAGCATGATTTTTCAGTTAGGCGGTTAGGCGGTGCGGGTAAAGCTGCCCATAAATCTCATTGCACTGCTCAAGCACGCCGCTCAGCGAGTCGGGCACGGGATCGTGCTTCGGCTTGTACGGTCGCCAGCCGGTTGTGGTTTCGACTTCCGGATACCAGTGCTTCGCCCAGATGCCGTCCGACTCGCGGATACCCGGTGGCCACTCGAGCATCGCTTCGATAAACGCAACCCCCAAGCGATCGCACAGTGCACTTAGCATGCCACGAGGATCGCGCAGCACTTCGGTCGAGTCGATCACCGGCGGTGTTTTGCCGGTGAGTTCACGGACGTGGTTGAATAGTCCGAGTTGCTGCGGCAGCGCGGTGTCGGCCAGCGTCGGATTGGGGAGCTTTTTCATCAGCGACGTGAGCATCTCGCGCGGCTCGCGAATGAGGAAACAGTTCGTCACCTGGTCAAGCCAGTCGCGTCCGATGCCCGACAGCATGTGGTGGCACATCTGTTTTTGGTAAAAAATCGATTTGCCATCCGGAACCGGGCCGGTGAGCCAGGTGGCGACTTTTTCCCAGTCGGCCTCGTACCGCTCGATGATCTCGGTGGCCATGGCATGCGGCAGCCTGGTTTCGCGCAGGTAATGCGCATAGAGCGGCTCGTCGACGACGAAAGTGTCCGGCCGGTTGCCCCACGCCCGCATGAGCGCTGTGGAGATGTTGCGCGGCCCGCACCACATGGCAAGGCGCAGCGGCGTTGGAAGGTTGTCACCCATAAATCCGGGCGAAAGTACGGGAGGCACCCACCCGGTGTCATTTGTTTTCTGCCGGTCGGATTTTGTTAAGCGTGTAAAAGGCGTCCGGGTGCAGCAGCGGAAACGAGTCTTTTTGGGACCGAACGCCCCTGGCGGACAACTCGTGAACGAAGCCTTCCTGCAGGTCGTCCACGGTCAACCGAACCGCGTCTTTGCCGTCGGCGGTGCGCTGAAACTTCGCAGCCGTAATGGCGAGTTGGCGTGTGTCCGTCTCCGCGCCGCCATAGGCTTGATGGTACGGATACGTGTAGCTCGACAGTCGGTAGCTGCCCGGGTTGGTAGCGGTTTTGCGGTTAATCCGTGTGCTGAAAACCAGCCGAAAACCGTCGTGCAGCGATTCCATGCGGAGAATTTCGAACGGCGTTTTGCCGGTCCAGCGAAGCCGTTGCAGACCGTAGCTACGGCTACCAAGCGAGTTCCATCCCCGATTGCTTTCGCCGATGAACATCGACCCGTCGGCGCTCCACTCGAGCCGCAACGCCGCGCAGTCGAGCCCGTCGCGAAAACGAAAACAGGCGCCCTGATATTCGCCGCCGACTTTCTCGAGAAACACCCGCGACACAAATGACATCGTGAACTCGCCGACGAAAAGCTGGCCGGCAAACGGCCCAAACCTGCCCCGAGTGCTGTCGGCGAGGATGTCCGTCGTGCTCATGCCCATCTTGCGGTACGGGAACCACACCGCCGGCAGGCGGTAAGCCGGGATGCGCGCAGCCGCCTCAACGACCGTAAGCCCCTTCGGCAGATCGCCCTCAACGGCGAAGGTGGCCCTCGGCAGCCTGCAGAACTGCAACGCGTCGGCGTGCCCGTGAAACACACCAGACTTCACATGAATCAGTGGGCAGGTCGGGAACCAGTTGCCCTGCTGATCGGTGACGAACACGTCGCCCGAGAGATTTGTGCCGATGCCAGAGGGGGAGCGGAATCCGCCCGACATTGGTGACCAATTGCCGTTTGCTTCAACACGGACACTCCAACCCCGCCAACGGTTGTCTAGGAACGGCCCATTGCCGATGGTGCAGTTGAGTGCGAGCCACAGGTTACCCTGCCCGTCGATCGCCGGGCCGTAGGCGTACTCGTGATAATTGCCGGTGACACCCCAGCCCTTGGCGTGGGTGAGGTACTCGTCCGCCCGCCCGTCGCCGTCCGTGTCGCGCAGTCGCGTGAGTTCGCTGCGCTGGACGGTGTACAGGTCGCCTTCCCGGTACGCGAGGCCAAGCGGCTCATGCAGCCCGCTGGCAAACTGGCGAAAGGTCGGCTTGCCAGTCGACAGTTTTTCGGCGATCCAAATCTCGCCCTTGCGAATAGCCAATGCCATGCGGTCATCGGGCAAAGCCGCCATTCCGCTGATCTCGAGCTTCAGTTCCACCGGGAACGGGACGGTGGTAAGCTGATAAAAATCATTCTCCGCGGCGCTGGCTGCCAATGCCCCGAACATCAGGCTTGCGAGTGTCGTTTTCACCATCGCCATTCCATCCCCAGTGTTGCGTTCTTGTCAGCATCGAACTCCACCGGCACAAGCAGTTCCGACCGGCCGCCGATGACCCGGATCCGCCCCGTTGGGGCGCCGATCGTGATCGCATCATCGCCCGTCCACACGTCGAGTTCGGGGTTGGTGAATTTCGCAGCCACGGCCAAGCGCACCCACAGCTGGCCTTGGCCGCCGCTGAACTTCATGCTCCGCCGGAAGCCGCCGGCCGCCGGGATGAGCGTGTCCTCGATGTGCGCTTGGCCAAGCTGATAGAGGAAAGTCGGCGTGCCGGCACCGGACCGTCGATAGCCGCGAAACTGCAGGCCGCCGCTGGGCCAAGGCTGCTGCAAATTAGCCAAGGCGGCAACCGCTGGGCCGGACGGCAACGTTACGACCTGCAAGCCAAGCGGCTTGGCCAACGGCGTGAAGCGATCATCCCAAGTGCTTTCGGCATCCAGGAATTTTCCCCGCCACAGCAACGCCCAGCGAACCTGCTCGGCATCGAACGCCGCATGGGCTCCCTCCGGAAAACCGACGGCAATCGCATGCGACCCGGCGCTCTCCATGAACGTGCGAAATACAATCGGCTCGCCGTCGGGGATCAACTCGAACGAGCCCTTGTCTTCCAACCCAATCGGGAGGCGCGTCTGATCGCGTTCCTTCAGGTAAACCCATAGGCTGTCGATCTGTCTCTCGGTGTTGCCGCCGAGAACTTTGCTCGTGGCTTTGCCATTTGGCCAGAAGGAGGGCATACGCGTGCCGGGGCGAAACCTGGCCGGCTCGATGAGATAATCACGAAACCACTCGGGGCGCAGCCGGTCCGGTGCGTGGGCCAAATCCGTGCCCTGAATGCCGAGTGACTTGTGCCCGCCAAGTTGATGACAAACGATGCAGCCCAAGCCCATTGTGCCGATGAGTTCCCGGCCGTACAGATTCCGGCCGACCTCGTTTTCCCGGCTCCGATCCGGCGTCGGGCGCACGCCGGTGCGCGCATCGGCGGTGGCGAGATGGCTCGATAAAAACACCGAGTTCACCTCGCCGAAATCCGGCATGCGCGTCGTCATGTACGGCCGGATCGCGCCGTCACCGCGCAACACCCGGCGCAGTGCAGGCTCAGTCAGCTTCGCCCCCACGCCGGTCAAGTCGGGTGGCCGCCGGCCCTCGTCGCCTAAGTCGGCTGCGGTGGTCAAAAACAGCGCGTCGTTCGCTGCCGGCGGACCGCCAAGCGTCTCCCGCGAGTGGCAGGCAACGCAGTTGAGCGCGAGCATCCGCTCGTGCGCCTTGGCCAACGCGGAGCGGGGCCTGGCCAAGCGCGTCAACGCCGACTTGATGGCGGCGCGTCGCTCGTCACTAAAACCGTAAAACGGCACGCCCGCGACCGGCTCTGCGCTGAGGCAGCCATTGTGTTTGCCGGCGAGCTGCTTCAGCGCCGGGGCGCTCGAGCGGCGCTTGCCGGGCGAGTGGCAGTGAATGCAGCCAAGCGACTTGAACTGGGATTTGCCCCGAACCCGAAGATGCCAACCGACCAGTCCGCGGCGGAGCCGGGGTTCCGCCTCCACCACCGCCGGTCGCTTGGCCAATAGATGAGCCGCGAGATCGCTGGCCTCCTGCCGGGTCATCGGGATGCGCGGCATGCGCCCGCTTGGTCGCGCGGCGAGTGGGTAGAACAAAAACGCCGAGAGCGAAGCCTCGCTGTATTTCGCGTTCAGGAAATCGGGATGGTAGTTGATGCCGTGGCAGGCGGCGCAGCCACTTGTCTTGAAAAGCTCCGCGCCGTTTGCGGCGTCGCCGGTCGGGGTGGGAATGGGCGGTGTATCGGGCGCTTGGCCAAGCAAATAGTGAAGCAGCGCCTCCGCCGTTTTTTCGCGTTTGCGCTCGGAGAAACCGGCGAGCAAGTCCGGCATGAGCGTGCCCGGCTTGGCTTCGTGCGGCGCTGCGAGCCAGCGCTTCAGCCAAGCGGCACGAGGGCGATGGACGAACAAAACCGGCGCGGGGCTTGGCTGCGAGTCGTCGTCGTGGCAGTGGACGCAACCGGCGTTGGTGATCAGCGCCTGGCCAAGTGCCTGGTCGGTGGCAGCGGACGATTGCGCTTGGCCAAGCGCACAAGCCACGGCGATTGCAAAACGGAGAGTCGCGCCGCTCATCACCCGGCAGCATCGCGGGCTTCGTCGAGCAGTTTCATCCAAACGCCCATGTAGTGGCCGTGATCCCAGAAGGTACGCCCGCTGACGAGATTGCCGTCGATCACGCACGGCTCATCCACAAACGTGCCGCCGCAGACCTCGAGGTCAAACTTCGCCTTCGGCACCGTGGCCATGCGCCGGCCGCGAACGCAGTCGGCGCGCGCGGGAATCTCGACACCGTGGCACACGCTGGCGATGGGGGCGTTTTTCTCGAAGAAGTAACGGGTGATGCGCAGCAGGTCCTCGTCCTCGCGAATATATTCCGGCGCCCGCCCCCCGCTGAAAAAAATGCCGAGGTAGTCTTCCGGCTTCACATCCTTGAACGCGATCGCCGCCGGCATCGTGTAGCCCTCCCATTCCTTGGTGATTGTCCATCCCGGTTTGTTTTGATGCATCACCAACTGGTACTCGCGCTTTTCCGGCGCTGCCAGCACAGGTTCGTAACCTCCCTCAATCAGGCGGAAGTAGGGATACATCGTGTCCACCGTCTCGGCGGCATCCCCGAAAATAATCAACACCCTGGGTCTGGACTCGTCACTCATGACTGGCACGAGTTAACCCTTGGCCAATCGCTTTTCCAAGCCAATTGGACGGACGGCCAGGCGGGTCACTCGAACGTGATGCCGTCGAGGTCATCCTCGGATGGTGGGAACTGTGGTTTCATTTTTTCAAGCGTCCTCCGAACGATGCGGCCGATCACGAGATTGCGGTGCCACTTGCGATCCGCACAGACGACATGCCACGGGGCATGTCGCGTGTTGCACTTGGTCAACGCGTCGATGTAGGCGGCCTGGTAGTCGTCCCACAGCACCCGTTCCGCCAGGTCGCCCTTGCTGAATTTCCAGCGCTTGTTCGGGTTATCCAGCCGCGCCTGCAGCCGTTCCCTTTGTTCCTCTTTGCTGATGTGAAGGAAAAACTTGAGGATGGTGACGCCGGAGTCGGTGATCAACTTTTCGAATTCGTTGATTCGCTGGTAGCGGGACTGCCACTCGCGCTTGGACACCAGACCGTGCACGCGTACCACCAACACGTCCTCATAGTGCGAGCGGTTGAAGATGCCAATGTTGCCGCGGGCCGGAATCTTCTTGTGTACACGCCAAAGGAAATCGTGATCGAGCTCCTCCGAGCTGGGTTTTTTGAACGGAATCACCTCGGTGGCCTGGGCGTTGACACAGCGCATAATATGCCGAATGGCGCCGTCCTTGCCGGCGGTATCCATTCCCTGCAAAACAATGAGCAAGGCGCGATCGTTTTCCGCATACAGTTTGTAGGCCAGATCCCCGATAATATGTGTATCCCCCTCGGCGATGGGATAGGATTCCTCCTTGGCCAAGCCGCTGGCTTCACGCGTGTCGAAGTCCTTCAACCGAACTCTTGTGCCGGGCTTGAATGTGGTTTTTTGGAGGTTCATCATCAAATCTTGCCCAGTCGGGCTTGCAGGTAAGTGCGGGCGCGGTTGATCTCGACAGTGGTTTCGGCTGCAGTGGGGAGGATGGGGATGCCGCGCGGGACGGGATGCATGAAGATGGAAGTGTAGCCGGTGTAGTTCACGGCCTTGAGTGCCTGAAGTATCGGCGTGAAATCAAGCTTACCGCGTCCGGGCATCTGGAGTAATTCCTGTTTCTTGGGCAGTTTTTTATGGCAGCCCATGCCGTGTTGCCATGCATAGAACATGACGATGCGATTGCCGAGCGAACGAATCAGCTTGGCCAGGTCGCCTGCCGTTTGGCCAAGTGTCTCGAGATGATAGGGAGCCATGGCAACACCGATGTTTTTCGATGGCGCAAACTCGACGAACCATTTGAGTGAGTCGGGGGTATCGATGAGGTTGTTACCGTGATTTTCGATGCCGATGGCAACCCCGGCTGCCTCGGCAGCGGCAATATGCGGTTTCATTTTTTCGGCAAAAGCCTTCACTGCGGCTTTGAGTTCATTCCCTTCAAGTCCCTTCGGGCCGCTGCCGCCGCAGACCAGCAGCTTGCCGCCGAGCTTGGCACACACGTTCATTTCCGGCTGCAGCTTGAACGGGCCGAGGTCGTAACGCGTGATGCAGCCAAGCCGAACGTTGTGCCGCTGGAGCAGTGACGCAAACGGCCCATGCCCCATCTCCTCCATCTGCTCGCGCTGGTTGCCGTGGACGCGCGGCCAGATGTCGATCGTCTCCGCGCCGGTTTTTTGCATCTCGGGAATGATATTGCCCAACGGCAGCGTGCCGTACATCGATGACGAGAGGATGTAGTTGAGTTTGAAGCCCGCCTTGGCCAAGGCGCACGGGATGAAGCCAGCACTCGTGCCGCCGATGGTTGTCAACTTGATGAAGCACCGCCGGGACAGGGTCGATTGGCCGATCGGTTCGCGCTTGGCCAGGTTTTGTTTTTGGGATGAGTTTATTTTGCAATTCATGCGGGCCAGAAATCTTGGTTTGAAGCGCGATCCCGGGCAAGCCTGTCGTGAGAAAACGGGTTGGACAGGGTCGGCGATCGCGCTTGGCCAAGTTCTGAACTCGACTTGGGCGCCCGATTTGGCCAAATTGCCGCCCGGTCATTCTTACAAAACATCATGCCACTCACATCCGTTAAACAACTCAAGACCGTCAAAAAAAATGTCCGCAGGCACGTGGATGCTGCGCTGGAGGCGACCGGCGGGCTGTTGCGGCTCGCACCGGCCTGGGTGCCGCGCTCGTTCCTGCAGCCAGGCCTGCGCCTGAAGCTGCACCCGGATGACACCTACGCCTACGGGCTGAATCGCGGCGGCATCGACGAGCGTTGGTTTGGCTCCACCACCGAGGCTGCCAACGAGGGACGCGTGCCGGACGAGGGTCTCAGCTACGTCGTCCACGGCCGCAACCGCTTTACCCTGCGCGACGCGGTGGCCGAGTGCGGCGCGGACATCATCGGCAAACGCATCTGGAAGAAGTACGGCAAATGGCCGGTCTACTCGAAGTTCTTCGACAACATGGGGCCCATCCCCCACCACATGCACCAGAACGCCAAGCAGGCCAAGCTGGTCGGGCAGGAAGGCAAGCCGGAGAGTTATTATTTCCCACCGCAGCACAACAACGTCGGCAACAATTTTCCGTACACGTTCATGGGCCTCGAGCCGGGCACCACCAAGGCCCAGGTGCGCAAGTGCCTTGAGAATTGGAACAAGGGCGACAACGGCATCCTCGACCTCAGCCGCGCCTATCGCCTCAAGCCCGGCACCGGTTGGCTCATCCCGCCATGTATCCTGCACGCCCCCGGCAGCCTCTGCACCTACGAGCCTCAATGGGGCAGCGACGTGTTTGGCATGTATCAAAGTCTCGTCGAAGGCCGCGAAGTGCCGTGGAGTCTGCTCGTGAAGGACATGCCCAAGAAAAAGCACCGCGACCTTGACTTCATCGTCAACCAACTCGACTGGACCGGCAACACGGACGAGAATTTCAAGGATAGCCACTACCTCGAGCCCATCCCCGTGGCCGATACGCGCAAGGAAGGCTACGTCGACCGCTGGATCGTCTACGGCCGAATCAAGCGCGAGCAACTTTTCACCGCCAAGGAACTCACCGTCGATCCTGGCGTGACATGCACAGTCAAAGACAAAGGCGCTTGGAGCGGCATCTGCGTACAAGGCAAGGGCACCATCAACGGACAATCACTCAACAGCCCCAAGCTCATCCGCTTCCACGAACTGACTGAGGACGAGTATTTCTGCACTGAAGCCGGCGCCAAGTTGGGCGTCACCCTAGAGAACACCAGCGACACCGAGCCGCTGGTGCTCCTCCGCTACTTCGGCCCGGAGGTCAACCCCGACGCTCCCAAGATGGGCGACTACCGCAAGCGCAAGTTCGATTGAGGAAATAAAACTACTGAAATACTGCGGCCAGATTGTATGCCTTGAGAAGAAAAGGCGAATGATCGCGTGCAATGATGAGGTTAAAGTCGGGTTGGTTCAATGCCTTGGCCTACGCCGTCATGGGCAGTAAATCGGCCGGCAGAATGATTGACGACTTTTCAAGGCTTTTTCTTTGGTTTTCGAGGTTTTTTCTTGTTGGTTCTTTCCCTGATCTTGGGCGTCTCAAGTCCGTCATTCGGCTGGTTCCACAGACGGTACGGATCGTCTAGGCGGCGCATCTCGGTTAGCAGCAGGGCTTCCATCTGTTTAAGCTTTGCAGCGTACTTGGGGTTGCTCGCCAAGTTTATCTGGTTCTGGGTCGGATTGATGCCGGTTAAGGCAACCACCTTGGGGTTGTGATGTTCCTTGATGAACTCATGGGGGTTTTCCTTCAGGTTGAAAAGCTGTGTGTGTCGGACACCTGTCTTCTCCACCTGATACTTCGTCAATTTCCAGTCGCCTTGCTTAACACAGCGCGTCCCCGGCCGGCCGCCGCCGCAGTACACTCCGTAAAGGATGTCACGCACTGTTTCCTTTTTCCCCTCCAGCACCGGTTTGAAACTGATGCCTTCGGAGGTTGCCGGAGTTGGGATGCCAGCCAGATCACAAAACGTGCCCAGGACATCAAGAAGATAAATGTTGCCCTTGACTCGCGTTCCAGCCTTGATGCCCGGCCCCTTCACAATGAATGGAATGCGCCAGGTATGATCATACATGTTCTGCTTGCCCTGCAGACCATGACGACCAATGGCCATGCCGTGGTCGGCGGTGTAAATGATGTAGGTGTTATCGAGTTCACCCATAGCCCCGAGTTTCTTGAGTACGCTACCGATCTGAATGTCGATATTCTCACTGCAGGCAAACTCCCGGCCGATTTCGTTGCGGATAGTGCGTTCATCGCGTTTAGTCCAGACGCCTTTCACTCCCACTTCATCGCGTACACTGGTATGACCGTGGTCAAAGGGATGTTTGGGAAGATAATTAACCGGCAAGGCCGGCTGCTTTGGGTTTGCCGGCGGAAGCATTGTTTTATCGGTGTGATTAACAGCTCCGTACTTGGCAAGTAATTCGGGCTTGCCATCACGCGTGTCGTGAGGGTGGGAAAACCCGAAATAGATCAGGAAGGGATCCGTGTCCTTGGTTGATTCACGTGTGTCCAGATAATTCAGAACCTGCTCAGCATGCCAGGCGCTTCCCCTTTCATCGGTGGCTCCGCGCCGGGTACCGTCATGGCGCACCTGAAAAAGTTTGTTGGCCTGCTCATAGCTATTGCCATTCTTGCAGGTGCGCATTGTATCGTAACCGGCCCGATTGAAAACCGCCGGCAGCGTGTACTTAACCAGATCAGGAGGAACCATTTTCGGATTGGTCACATGGGGATTCATGATCCGGCCGGGCTTGTCAGGTACATGCCAGAGGGTGCGACCACTCATAATCATGTGTCGCGAAGCCGTGCACACGCCTCCAACCCACGAACCCATGTGGTGTGCACCATCAAACACCATCCCGCTGGATGCCAACCGATCTATATTCGGCGTCTGGAGCTTTGATCTCGGGTTGTACACCTTTAGGTCGAAGGGCGACTGGTCATCTGCGATGATGAATAAAATATTGGGCTGTTTACCGACTGCCTGACTGTTTTCACTAGCTTCTACAGAAACCAGTAAAGTTAGGATTAGTGTTGTTATCGCCTTCATGGGTCTATTTCTTTTTGGACGAAGATTCCTTGTCTTCCTTGTTTTTTTTGTTTCGTTTTTTCACTGCGGATTTTCCATAGGGCAGTTCGAATTCATTTTTCTGTACAGGGCCCGGCGTGCTGCGGCCCCGGGCAAAGTAGCTTTGCATCAATTTCTCCAATCGATCCACCACCTCCGTGTTAACTTTGGCAACATCCCTGGTTTCACTGATATCCTCCGTCAGGTTGTAGAGTTCACGTGTTCCATTACGAAGCGAGATGTATTTCCAGGATTCCTGCCGGATCGCCAGGCCCGCGGGTGCCTGATTGATGGTTGCCTCGCGCAGAGAGCCATCGGCTTTACCTAGCAGGGCGGGCAGAATGCTTACACTATCCTCAGCCGCATTGACAGGTAAATCCGCC
Organism: uncultured Verrucomicrobiota bacterium; assembly: GCA_913030945.1. Lineage (GTDB taxonomy): Bacteria > Verrucomicrobiota > Verrucomicrobiia > Limisphaerales > UBA1096 > UBA1096. The sequence goes on along the minus strand of CAJWEP010000077.1, from coordinate 1,042 downwards.
TCGAGGAGATCGGCGCAGGTGGCAAAAAGGTCGTTGAGGCAAATGACATTGTGGTTTACCGAACCGGCTTTAATTTTACCGGGCCAACGGGCTACGAACGGTTCCCGGTGGCCGCCCTCATAAATACTGCTCTTAGCCTCCCTTAAAGGAGGGTAAGGACGCCTGGCTGCGCCGTTATCGCCAGTGGCAATCAAAAGCGTATTCTTATCCTGCCCCGTCCTTTCCAGCGCATCCATGATCTGACCCAGCATATGGTCCCCCTGATACACCCAGTCAGCGTATTTACCTTCCTTGCCGTCGATTCCACTCTTGCCCACAAAATCAGTCGCCGGAACGATTGGACTATGAGGCGGGCAGGCAGGGAAATAGAGGAAGAACGGTTTCTTTTCCTTGGAGCGCTCTTCAAGGTATTGCAGCGCCTTCTTGATCATCATGGGTTGATTCTCAATGCCCTTCACGTTGGCCACTACCCTGTCCTGCTCTATGATTGAACCAATGTTACGCGCGTGGGTGAATCCATAGAAATAATCGAAGCCAAGGGCGTTGGGGCCATCGGTCATCTGGGCACCAATGGGCAATTGATTTTCTGTGCCCGGGTTTCCATCCACCCAGTTCATACCCAGATGCCACTTGCCAATGCAGGCGGTGTGGTAGCCTTTCCCCTTGAGAAAGGAGGCCACCGTGAGACGGGTCTTGGGAATGATCGGTGGCGAGTAGGTCTTTAATACGCCGTACTGGCCGATTCGGCAGGGATACCGCCCGGTGAGCACACCATAGCGGGTCGGCGTGCAGTTGGCGGCCGCTGAGTGCGCATCGGTAAAACGCATGCCCTCCCTAGCCAAACGGTCGAAGTTGGGCGTCCTGAAGGCTGACTCAGCCCGGTAGGACTTCGGCTGGCCGTAGCCCATGTCATCAAAGAGCACGAAGACAATATTCGGACGCTCGTTTTGAGTATCCGCCACTACACCCAACGGTTGGCAAAAGAGGCTTACATACAACAGTATTGTTTGTTTCATCATTATTGCTTGAAAAAATTCAGTCC
>CAJWEP010000076.1 GCA_913030945.1 uncultured Verrucomicrobiota bacterium | reverse complement strand
TCTGCAACTGGGTGAATTCAACGCTGTAGTTTGAGCGATCCGTGTTGGTTTTTGTGATGTCCTGCGAGAGCACGGACAACTCACTCATGCGATCCAGCGAGGCCTGCACTTTCTGCAGGAAGCCGTCCTGCGTTTGTACAAAGGAAACGGCGTTTCCTAAGTTGGATTTGACAGCGTGGTTTCGGTTTATCTGCGCTTCGAAGCGCATACTTTGAGCCAAACCGGCGGCGTCATCCTCCGGGGATACAATCTTTGTACCGGAAGATAAACGAGCCAGGGATTTGCTGAGTTCTGAAGTGGACCATGATAGGCTTCGCGCCGAAGCCATGGCCGCTATGTTGGTATTGATAACCATAAGACAATTCCTTTCGTCTTGGATAGGTTAGACGATGACATCCGTGTCATCGGGCATGGTTTTAGATCGGCCATGCCAGACCGTTGGAGGAATCGTTCCTCACGCAACTGCATGAAGAATCGGCATTTCATCCAATCTCTTTAGGATTTTTTTGAGAAAGCGAAAAAAAGCAGAAGTGGCGGGAACTCGTCAATTGTTCAAAGGCTGAGAACTGCGCAAATAGGCCATTAAATCGCGGATTTGCACCTCATTATAGCCGGCCAGCAACCTGCCAGGCATCAACGATACGCCCTGCGCCTTCAACTCCCGGATCTCCCCGCGCGCGAAAGTCACGTCCTGCCCGTCGAGCTCGCGCAGCACCACCGAGCGGTTGTCCTGCTCGATGAGGAACCCGCTGGCCAAGCGACCGTCTTTCGTCGATAGCAGGAAATTCTCGTACCCCTCCCGTATCTCCGCACCAGGGTTGATGATGCTCAGCAGCATCGCGTCCAGATCTTCCCGCTGATACGCCGTCAGGTCGGGGCCAATCTGTCCGCCCTGCTCAAACAGCCTGTGACACGCCCCGCAGCTTGCGACGTACAGTTTTTTTCCCTCATACGGGTTGCCCGGCTTGGCCATGACGACCCTGGCCAATCGCTGGATTTCCTTCTCCAGCTTGGCAGCGTCCGTCGTCGCACCGGCGAAGTGCTTGGCCAGCAATTGACCAACGCGCTCGTCTCCTTGCGAACGCAGCAGGCTGACCACCTCCGCCGAGACCAGGCTGGCCGCCAGCCCGCCGGCATCGATCGCCCGCAGCAGCTCGAGCGCCCAATCCACCCGGCCGGCCACCAGCATCCCGGCGGCCTTGCGCAGGCCGTCAGGCAACCCGCCGTACACGGCCAGCACCGCCTCCGGGATGCGCGCATCGTTGTACGGCTTGAGCGCGCCCAACGCGGCTTGCTTCAGGTCGGCGACCGGCTCGCTCTTCACGATACCGAGCAGCACCGGGATCGCCTTCGCGTTCGGGGCTTCGCCGAGAATCTCGGTGTATTGCAGGCGCACGAGCTTGTCGGCTTTCGCATCGGCGATGACCCGCAACGCTTCATCGACCGACTTGGCCTCGCCGCGCCGCAGGCCAAGCGCAAACGAGCCGCCGCCGTGCCGCTCCATCGCTACCATCAACCGCTCCGGCAACGCCGCCATCGACCGCCCTTTGTACGCCTGCTCGAAGCCGGCCATCAGGATCTTCGCCGACTCGGCGTTGGGCGCCATTTCAAACAGCTGGGCGGAGGCCAGCAAATCCGGGCGCGAACCGGCTTTGGTGAAGCGCTGCATGAGTCGGCTCAAGATATGCTCGCGAGCGAGCGATGTCTGCCAAAGTGCCTCATCAGTGAACAACTCCAGCACTTCGCCCGGATGCGCGGCGACCTTGGACTCAAGCGCCCACCAGACCATCAGCGGCTGATAAATGTCGCCTGCGTCCGAGTCGTGCGCTAGCAGGGCGTGGACGATTGGTAGTGCCTGGCCGACCGGTAGTCGCTTGGCCGTGGCGGCCAGTTGCCCGCGCACCTCGACGTGTGGCTCACGCTTGGCCAAGCCGGCCAGCGCCGCGGCCGCGGACTCCGATACGAGCCGGTCGTCGCCGAGCAAACGAACGGTCCACGCGCGAACGTGCGGGTTGACATGCAGAAGCGTGTCCGCGGCAAATTCCGGGTTGAACCCGCCGCACAAATTGACCGCCCAAAACGCCTCGAGCGCCGCTTGGCCAAGCTCGTCGCGCAACATGGCTTTCAGCAACGGCAGAGCGGTGGCGTCCCGGCGATCGGCCAGCAGCCGCAGCGCGGTTTGCCGGTGCCACTTGTCGGCATGCCTCAGCAGCCCGACCAGCTCGGGCGTGGTCCGCTTGGCCAGGTTGAATGGCTGCATCGGCTTACTGCCCTTGGCCCACAGCCGGTAGACGCGGCCGGTTTCGACGGAGATTTTCCCCTCGTAATGGCGGCGGTGTGTGATGTGTTCGTCGTAATAATCACACACGTAAACCGCGCCGTCCGGCCCGGTCTTGATGTCTACCGGGCGAAACCATTTGTCGCTGGACTGAATCGGATGCCCTGTGTCGAGCGTCTTGAACGACGAACCGATAGGGGTGCGGTCGCTCATCACCACACGACCCTGCATCGGCTCCACGCCGAAGAGTTTGCCTAGATATTTTTCCGGCAAACCAAGGCCCTCGTACACAATAAAGTTGTGCGTGAAGCGCGGCACCTTGTTGTGCGGCATCCCGTTAAAATACCCAAACGCATACGGGTTGCTCAGCGGCCCGTGCTTGGTGAAGCCCTTGCGTAGGTAGCCGCCCTGCACATAGTGGTACCCCCGTGTGTCGCCACCGTTATGCCCGGAAAAAACGCGCCCCTGCGCGTCGAACTCGACGCCGAACGTGTTGCCGCCACCCTCCGCAAAAAACTCATAACGGCGCGTCTCCGGATGATAACGCCAGATTCCCTGACCCATCGACCGGACCACGTTCCCATCAAGACCGGGCCGCCGCACCTTCGCCGAGACCGTGCTGCCCTGCGCCGCGTAGAGCCATCCGTCCGGCCCCCAGCGCAGGCTGTTCACTACCGAGTGCGTATCCTCCAACCCGAAGCCGGCGAGATGCACCACCGGATCGCCGTCCGGGATGTCGTCGCGGTTTTTATCCGGGTAAAACAGCAGGTACGGCGGGTTGAGCACCCACACGCCGCCGCGCCCATGAGCGAGTGAGGTCACGATGTTCAGTCCGTCGAGAAACGTCTTGTGCCGATCGTACGCCCCATCGCCGTCAGTGTCCTCGTGGATGGTGATCTTGTCCCGGCCGCGAACATGATGGGGCGGCGCAGCCGGCACCGAGTCGTAAATCACGCGCCAGTAGTCGTCGCGGCTGGTCATCTTCAGCCCGGCCGGGTTCGGGTACTGCCGATACTGCACCAGCCACAACCGGCCACGCTCGTCAAAGTTGACGAACAAAGGCTGCTCCACCAACGGTTCGGCCAGCACCTGGTCGATTTCAAGATCGTCAAAAACCTCGAACTTCCCAAGTGACTCTCGGGGTGACAATGGCCCCGCCTGCGCTTGGCCAAGCGCGAGCAGGCAGGTGAAAAGCAACGCAAGTTTTTTCATCTGAAAACTGGTAGGACACACGGATCGTAACGGCCCGCCCTGCCCGCGTAAAGCCGGCGGACTTCAGTTTGCCTCCTTGCGGTACACCTCAGCGAGGAGGGTGATCGGATGGGAGACCTGGATATCCGACTGGCACTTGGCCAAGCCGTTGGTGATGTGCAGCGAGCAACCGGGGTTGCCCATCGCCACCACCTCCGCACCGGTGGAGAGGATGTGAGCGACCTTGCGCTCGACTAACTTGTTTGCCATCTCCGGTTGAGTGATATTGTAAATGCCGGCGCTACCACAACACCACGTACTCTCCGGCAATTCGGTCAGTTCCAGTCCCGGGATCGCCTTGAGGATCTGCCTCGGTTGCGCAGTGATCTTTTGGCCATGGCAAAGGTGGCAGGCTTCGTGGTAGGTGACCTTTTGCGCTTGGCCAAGTGCGGTTCCACTTGGCTCACGCACGCCAATCTCTACCAACCACTCGTGGATATCTTTCAGCTTAGCGTCCCACTCCCTGGCCAAGTCGGCGTATTTTCCGTCCTCCTTCAGCAGACCGTGGTAATGCTTGAGGTGCGAACCACAGCCGGCGGCGTTGCTGATGATGGCATCAAACTCACTCGGTGGAAACAGGTCGATCATCCCACGCGCCTGCTGCTGGGCCATGGTCCATTCGCCGTTGTGCGCGTGCAGCGAACCGCAGCAGCCCTGGTTGCGCGGCGTGTAAACATCGCAGCCGTTCTCGGTCAGCACCTCAACGGTGTCGCGGTTCACATCGCTAAAAATCAGGTCCTGCGCACAACCGGTGAGCATGGCGACACGATAACGCTTCTCGCTCCTTGCCGGCGTCTCGAGCCGGATGAGTTCGTCGGAAAACCTGGGCTGAATCTCCGGCGTCATCGCCTCTAGTTCGCCCAGGCGCCGGGGCAAAAGCTTGAGCACGCGGCTGCCGCGAACGATCGACTTGAGACCAAGCGAAGTGTACAGGCGGATCAACCGGCCCAGCAGCTTGAGGCGAGTGTGCTTGGTGAACAGCCACTTGAGCGTGACGCGCCGAACCAGCCTGCGCCAGGAGGAGACGATGACCTTCTTTTCCTCGACCTCGGCACGGGCATGCTCGAACAGCTCAGCGTAGTTCACGCCGGCCGGGCAGGCCGTCATGCAGGCGAGACAGCCAAGGCAGTAGTACATTTCGTCGGCGAAAGCCCTTGTGGCTTCGAGTTCACCATCGGCGATGGAACGCATGAGCGCGATACGGCCGCGCGGGCTGTTTCGCTCCAGCTTGGTCTCGTTGTAGGTCGGGCAGGTAGGCAGGCACATGCCGCAGTGCATGCATTGCTGCACGACCGAGTAGTCGAGATCCTTCAAATGCGAAAATGGGGCGTCGGCAGTTAGCGCGGCGGGCGGCATCGGCGTGGCAGCGTACCGCGCTTGACCAAGCGGAGTCGAGCGAGAGCGATGGGTTGTACGCCGGGCGGATTTGTGGCTTCATCGCGCTTCAAATCGTTTCACGAGACTTGTTGAACATGAAATCGTACTGGATCAAACCGACCCTGACCGCTCTCGCAGCCTTGTCGCTGACGACGAATCTTTCCGCGCAACGCCACGGCCCGGCCGCCGCTGCCGAGCAGGCCAAAATGCTGATTCCCCACTCCGGGCTGCAGGCCACGCTGTTCGCCTCCGAACCGTTGCTGGTAAATCCAGCCAACATGGACATCGATGCCGAGGGCCGCGTGTGGGTTACTGAAGGCGTCAACTACCGGTTGTTTAAACCATGGGGCAAGATCCAGCCGGAGGGCGACCGCATTCGCATCCTTGAGGATAACGATGGTGACGGCAAGGCAGACACAGCCAAGACGTTTTATCAGGGCAATGATGTGAACGCCGCGCTGGGCATCGCTGTGTTGGGCACCAAGGTGATCGTTTCCTGCTCACCCAAGGTGTTACTATTCACAGACGAGAACGGGGACGATAAGGCCGACGGCCCACCGAAGGTGCTGTTCAACGGTATCGGCGGTGTCGATCACGACCATGGCGCGCACGCGTTTGTATTTGGGCCAGACGGCAAGTTGTATTTCAACGTCGGTAATAGTGGCGGGCAGTTGAAGACGCCGGATGGCAAAAAATTCATCGTCGACAAGGCCGGCAACGAGGTGAACGGCCGCGGCAAGCCGTACCGTCATGGGTTGGTGTTCCGCTGCAACCTCGACGGCTCCGAGGTGGAGACGCTTGGTTTCAATTTCCGCAATAACTTCGAGGTAACAGTCGACTCATTCGGCACACTTTGGCAGTCGGACAACGATGATGACGGCAACCGCGGCGTGCGCATCAATTACGTGATGGAGTTTGGCAACTACGGCTACACTGACGAGTTGACCGGACGCGGCTGGGGCACCAAGCGCACCCATTGGGAGAAGGACATTCCCTCGCGACACTGGCATCAAAACGATCCCGGCGTGATGCCCAACCTGCTGCAGACCGGCCAGGGTTCACCGACCGGCATCACCCTTTATGAGGGCGACCTGCTGCCGGAAGTTTTCCGCGGTCAAATGATGCATTGCGATGCCGGTCCTCGTGTGGTCCGTGCGTATCCGGTTCAAAGAAGTGGCGCCGGCTACAAGGCCAAGATCGTCAACATGCTGCAAAGCGAGGATCCGTGGTACCGCCCGTCGGATGTCTGCACAGCTCCGGACGGATCGGTGTTCGTCTCGGACTGGCACGATGGCCACGTCGGCGGTCACCACATGACCGACCACAAACCGGGCCAAATGACCGGCCGCATCTACCGTCTCACGCCCAAGGGCGGCGATAGCCGTTACGCTCTGCCGCAAAAGCGTACCGCATTCAGCATGTTGTCCTCGCCAAACATGGCTTCACGCTACATTGCCTGGCAGCAATTGAACAAAGTCGGCGCAAAGGCAGAAGGCACATTGGACAAACTTTGGAGGGGCAATAACCAACGCCTGCGCGCCCGCGCACTGCACCTGCTCGCCCGCATCAAGGGTTTGGAGAAAAAATACATCAGCGCAGCGCTCAAGGATGCCAATCCCGACATTCGGATCACAGGCCTACGCATCGCCCGCGAGCGCGGTTTAGACGTGATTCCGTTGGTGAAGCAACTGGTCACCGACAAAGACTCTGCTGTCCGCCGCGAATGCGCAATCGCCCTTCGCCACAACGACTCCCCGGATGCCCCGACGCTCTGGGCCAAACTCGCCCAACAGCACGATGGCGCGGATCGCTGGTATCTCGAGGCGCTTGGCCTCGCACTGGATCGTCAGCAGAACAAGTTCTTTGGCGCCTGGCTCGAAGCGGTCGGAAGTAACTGGGACACCAAGGCCGGACGTGACATCGTCTGGCGTTCGCGATCCAAAAAGACCCCCGACCTGTTGGTCAAGATTCTCCTCGATAAAAAGACAACAGAGGATGAGAAGCCGCGCTACATCCGTGCACTCGACTTCCAGTCAGGTCCGGAGAAAGACGCCGCTCTGATCAAGCTACTCGGCGCAGGGAGTTGATCACTCCCATGCCTCAGAAGCGGCTTTCAGCAAAGACTCGATAAACGGCAAATCCGCCGCCGTGGTGGCCTTGGGGTTGGGCTGATCGCACTCGACCAGTTTCACCGCTTGGCCAATCGCCTCGCAGGCGGCGGTGTCGTCAGTAATCGACAGACCCTCATCGCGCACCTTGGCCAAGGCGGCGAGGATCACTTCCCGCCGAAACGCCTGCGGCGTCTGAACAGCCCACAAGTTTTCGCGGTCCACTGTTTCAACAACCTGCGCTAGGCCATCCCCGCGCTTGAGCGTGTCGCTCACCCGCTTGGCCAAGACGGCTGCGCCCATTTCGCGTGCTGCAACCAAGACGGACTGAATCGCGGCCAACGACGTGCAAGGCCGCGCGCCATCCTGTATCGCCACTATCTCGGATTCGGCAGTGGTGGCGCTGATGCCGTTCCAGACGGATTCCTGCCGCTCTGCGCCACCGGCGACAAGCCACCACGGTTTCCGCGCATTGATGCGCTTGGCCAAGTTCTCGAACAGCGGTTTTGCTTCGTCGCGAATGACAACGATGACTTCATCGGCTTCGGGAAGTTGATCAAAACACCGCCAAGTATGACCAACCAGCGGTAGGCCGGCGACCTCGAGGAACAGCTTGTCGCCATGTCCCATCCGTGTGCCCCGACCAGCTGCAACAATGACGGTGGAAACTCCTGGCATGGATCAGCCAACGATATCGCGCACAACGACACCACTGACACCAGTCAAACGCATATCGAGGCCGTCGAAAAAGTATGTTATTTTTTCGTGATCCATTCCAAGCAAATGCAGCATGGTCGCGTGCATATCGTGGATCTCCAATTTGTTCTCTACCGCGTGGTAGCCAAACTCGTCGGTCGCACCATAAGTGACACCGGGCTTGACACCGCCGCCGGCCATCCAGATCGTGAAACCATACGGATTGTGATCGCGACCGTCGCTGCCCTGCGCGAAGGGCGTCCGGCCAAACTCGCCCGACCAGACCACGAGAGTCTCATCCAGCAAGCCGCGAGCCCTGAGGTCGCGTAGCAACCCGGCGATCGGTTGGTCGATGGCCCGGGCATTGTCGCCGTGGTTTTTGGCAAGGCCCCCGTGTGCATCCCACCGGTCGTTGCCGCTGATGCGAGGGCAGGTCAACTCGATGAATCGCACCCCCTTCTCCACCAACCGACGGGCCATCAGGCACTGCAGGCCGAACGTGCGCGTGTGCTCGTACTTGGCCTCGAGTCCGTAAAGCCTGCGAGTCGCCCCAGTCTCGCCCTTGATGTCGATCAACTCCGGTACGGCAGCCTGCATGCGGTACGCCATTTCGTAGTTGGCGATCGCTGACTCGAGTTCATCGACATGGCCCAACCGGTCGAGCACACCCTGATCAAGCTTGGCTAGCAGATCCAGCTTGGCCTGCTGCACGCCGGGCCGGCTTTCGCGCGGGCGGATGTCGGCCAGCGGTTCCTTGCCGGTCTTGAACACTGTCGCCTGGTGGCTTGCAGGCAGGAAGCCGTTCCCAAAATTATCCCAGCCTCCAGAAGGCACGAGACCACCGTTGAGCACCACGAAACCGGGTAGATCTGTTGCCTGTGTGCCCAGTCCGTAGCTCATCCATGCTCCCATGCTCGGACGCCCCTGCACACCGTTGCCTGTGTGCAGGAAAAAGTTCGCGCTGTTGTGCTCGGAGAATTTCGAGGTCATCGAACGCACAACGCACAACTCGTCCGCCATCGCACCTACATGGGGGAAAATATCGCTGACAGTAAGGCCGCACTGGCCGTATCGCTTAAATGCCCACGGTGACTTGAACGTCGTGCCGATATTGTCGAACTGCGTCGGGCTAATCTTTGCGGCGAACGGCTTGCCATGTTCGCGATCGAGCAGCGGCTTCGGATCAAACGAGTCGACCTGCGACACCCCGCCATCCATGTAGAGGAAAATGGCGCTCCTAGCCCTTGACACGTGGTGCGGCTTGCGCGGCGCAAACGGCGACTTCGACTTGCCGTAGGCTGGGTCGGCCAAGAGGCTGCTTAACGCCACGGCACCAAAGCCACTGGCGCATCGCCCCAACATTTCCCGCCGGCTGAGCGGTCGCTGAAGATGGTTCTGACAACCGTTGTTAAACCGCTTCATGGACTAGAGTGCACAGTGAACAATCGACGCCGTAGTCCGCTCCAGCCGAAAAATGAGAATCTGAGGCTAGAAACTCCATGTCAGTTGACAAAAACAAACTCCTTCACGTTAAAGAGGGTATGACAAAGGTCAGTGAGCGGTTGCCTGAGAGAATCGCCGCCATTTGCGCTGCTCTGCTGCTCGATGAACTCCACAGCCACGCCGTACTCCCACGGCTCCGGCTCACGCCCGAACGCCTGCTGATATGCGAGGCTCACTAGTTTGCCGACGCCGGCACTGGCGATGCCGGACTTGAGCAGCCTGTCAGCCCACAGGGCAGCCTGTTGATGTACGAACTCGTTGTTGAGCATGATGAGCGGCTGGGCCGGAGAGTTCGATACCACGCGCCTGCCTATCGTGGTAAACGGCGTTGGCTTGTCGAATGCCGTTAGCATCGGCTCAAGATGATTGCGACGCACCTCGACATAAATGCTGCGTCGGCCGGCACCATCCATCGGGCCGCTGCCACCAGGGCTGCGGTTGGTCCGCATGAACGGAGTGATGTGCACCATCGGCCCCTTGCCAAACTGTTGCTTGTCGATGCGTCCCGAGATCGCCAGTAGTTGATCGCGGATCACCTCACCCTCCAACCGGCGGATCGGCATGCGGTGCAGCAGGATGTTGTTCGGATCCACCTCGGCACTGGCCACGTTCGGTTTGCTCGACTGCCGGTACGTACTCGAGAGAACAACCTGGCGAATTATGTCCTTAATCGACCAGCCACGATTCATGAGCTGCGACGCGAGGTGGTCGAGCAACCCGGGATGCGTGGGTGCTTTGCCCATGGCCCCGAAGTTGTCAACCGTCTCGACAATGCCCCGGCTGAACAGGTGATGCCAAACGCGGTTCACCACGACGCGCGAAACAAACGGGTTACCCGGATCAACCATCCTCCTGGCCAAGCCCATGCGGCCGCTGCCATGCTTCGGACGATCCGTCCCGCCCAAGGCCTCAAGAAATGACCGTGGCACCAGTTCCTCCGACGGCGTACGGTGGTTGCCTCGTGTGAGCACCGGTTCGTCCTCGCCGTTGCCATCGAGCAGCGTCAGCGCCCAAACTGCCCCGGGGATGGTCCTTTCTATATCGCTTTTTGCCTTATAATATCCTGCGAACTTGACGGTCACTTGGTCAAGGTCAGCCGGGTTTTCGAGAAGATTTTCGTGGTGAATCACCCAGTTGAGCAACTGAGCCATCTCACGATTCACCTGGCCAGCGGCTCGGTTATTGGCGGCGGTTGTTAAAATCTTGGCCAAGCCATTGGCCAAGTCGCCATCGCTTTCAAGCAACTTGGCCAAGCGCGAGTTAACCGGTCGCACGACCGGCGGTTCGCTGCCACCAAACTGCACCCGCTCGAGCACAAACTCACCGTTCGCCTTGAATTCCACGTGCACACGGTGACCGATGTAGTCGCGAACGCGATGGCCGTGCCATTTCCACTCATCACCCTTGCTGTCGAGTTTTTGGCGTACGATACCGTGCAGCGGGCCAGCGACCTGCCGGTGCGAATCGACGGCGAGGAAAACATCGGCCTTGCCCTTGTAACGATACCACAGCATGTCGCCGTTCACGGCAAACGTGCGCGTGCGAATGATGCCAGTGAGGCGTGTGCTCAACACGTCGCTGCGAGCGGCACCGTTCTCGCTGAATTCCTTGATGGGCCGATTGGAGTCGGTACCAAACACCGGCGCGCCGACCGACATCGGCCCGGTGCCGAACTGCTTGCCGCCGGTGAACCATTCTTCCGGCCCCTGTTTGCGGCGGTAATCGGCAACCATGTCCTTGGCAGTCCAGTCGCGCTCGCTCTTCACGTAATTGCGTTCGCCCTCCTCGATGGTGACATTGATCTTGATCGACTCAACCTGCGAGGTGGAGTCGGCCTCCAACTTCCGCATTGCGGCCAGCACGTCGACCTTCGCCTGACCAAGCGCGACCTGTGCCACGCTGCGCAGCGGGTCGGCGACATTGCCGCGGGCCTTGTCAAGGTATGCGATCCAAGCCGCGAGTTTTTCCGGCTGAAGTTTTTGGGCCTTGACCGCTTCCTGCACGGTCGGGTGCGAGACGATGTAATCGCTTGGCTTGGGCGCATCCTTTTTGCCTTTCGGGATGTTGCGAAGGATTTCAGCGGCGGTGGGGAGATAATCGGCCAAGCGGCTAACCTTGGTTTCCACAAGTGCAGCAAACTCGCGCAGCAGCCCCGACTCGCTGTCGGCGCGCAGCTTGGCCAATTTGTTGTAAGCCGAATCCTGCGCCACCGGATCGGAGACATCCTTCAGGTAAAAGCCGGAACTCTGCAGGAACCCGGCAAAAGCGTAGTAATCCTCCATTGTAATCGCGTCAAACTTGTGTTCGTGGCAGCGGCCACAACCCATCGTCAGGCCGAGGAATGCTTTCGAGTACACATCAATCTGGTTGTGCACGCGGTCGCACTCGTCGCTGCGGATGTCCACCGGTGAGTGAGTGGCTTCGCCCAAGTGCCAAAAGCCGGCACCCAACGCGGACTCGTTCCGGCGAGTGGCCGGATCGGTACGGGGATTTTCAACCAGATCGCCTGCTATGTGCTCCATGACAAAATCGTTGTATGGCACGTCGGCGTTAAAGGCGCGGACGACGTAGTTGCGGTAGCGATAAGCCTCTGGAATCGGAAAGTCGCTTTCATGGCCGCGCGTTTCAGCAAAGCGCACCAAGTCGAGCCAGTGTTGGGCCCAGCGTTCACCAAAGTGCGGCGATGCGAGCAAACGCTCGACGAGACTCTCGTAAGCACTGGGAGAGCCGTCGTCGACGAATGACTCAACCTTCGCCGGTGTGGGCGGCAAGCCGGTAAGGTCAAAGTGCAGTCGGCGAATGAGAGTGCGGCGGGCAGCCGGTACGCTGGGAGTAAGCCCAGCGGCCTGTAGCTTCGAGAGGATGAACCGGTCGATGGAGGTGTTTGCCCAGTCCGAATTGCCAACCGGATCGACCTGTGGCGGCTGGACATTGTGCCGGACCGGTTTCCACGCCCAATGCCCTGCCTTGTCCACACCCGAATCGGGAGCGCCCATGGGGCTGAGCCAAGTGGTGCAAACCATACCAAGTGCACACAATCTGCCCCGACAACCCCAAAAAAGATGCAAGAACACGTCCGACGAGATTACAAAATAACCGGTATCATGCAAGCATAGACCTCTAAACTCCTCAGCGCTTGAGCAAAGCCAAAAGCGAGTTAAAGAATGTAGAAAACCCCAATAAACGCTTGCATTCGAACTGTCGATCACTATGGTTCCCGCCCTTTTGTTGAGAGCCGAAATGAGCTACGACCCCACACAACTGATTCTGTTCGCGCAGAGTCAACCGCAAGGCAGCCCAATGGAATTCATTGTTCCCATGATCCTGATGGTTGTCATCTTCTATTTCCTGCTCATTCGGCCCCAGCAGAAAAAAGCCAAGGAGCACACGAAAATGGTGGAAGCGCTCAAGTCCGGTGACTCTGTGGTCACTCGGGGCGGCGTGGTGGGCGCCGTGCAGTCGGTCAAGGACACCACCGTCTCGATCCGCTCGCTCGAGAG
>CAJWEP010000075.1 GCA_913030945.1 uncultured Verrucomicrobiota bacterium | reverse complement strand
CATGTTGATGCGCAGGTATCTTCTCACCCATCTTGTCACTGTCCGGGCGGGGGAGTGTCCTTTGGCATGACGACTTTCAGTAATCGAGCGGCAAGCTTGCCCGGGTTGGCGTATTCGGAGTTGCACATCACCACCACTCCCAGCTTTTGCTCCGGCAACAGCGCCATCCATGTCTTGGTTTTCTCCTGTGAACCGCTGTGGCCGACGATCTCGATGCCTGTCCCGTCCGCACTCCATTTATACAGCGCACCGTCCCGCCAGCGCTTAAAGCTGAAGCCCAGCGCATACGCTGTGTGCTTGCCATTGCTGGTCATTTGACGTGTCCACATTTTTTGGCGCGTAGCCGGTTTCACGAGGCGGTGGTTCAGCAGCCCCGCGGCGAACTTGGCCAAGTCGTCGATGTTCGAGATGAAGCCGCCGCCGCCCAGTTTCCAGCTCACGTCGGTGTCGGTGGAGACTTCCACCTGGTCACTGCGCCTGCGGTAGCCCACGGCGCGGTGGGGGATGTCCCCCCACTGGTAGTCGGGTTGCAGCGTTCCCAGTTTCAGTGGCTTGACGATGCGGTCGCGAACTTGGTGGGCGAATTTCCGTTTGCCCGCTCGCTCCACGACCGCACTCAGAAGGATGTAGCCCCGTGTGCTGTAGGAGTACTTTTTGCCCGGTTCGTTCACGAGCGGTGATTCCCTGAAGGTGTCCAGCGCGTAAATCACATTCTCGAACGGGTGCGCCACCGGGTAGTCGCGCTCTGTCCGGATGACTTTTCCGTTGGTGTAGTGCACGATGCCGCCCTGATGGCAGAGCAGGTGGCGCACACGAATTGTCGCACCTTTGTCGGGGAACTCCGGCACGTACCGGCGCGCCTCCCGCTCAAGGTCCAGATCGCCGTGTTCCCACAGTTGCATCGCCGCGACGGCCGTGAGCGACTTGGAGATGGATGCCCAGCGAAACATCGTTTGACGGGTCACCGGCACTCGCTGCTCGCGGTCGGCCAGACCGTAGCCATTCAGGTGGGTGATTTCTCCATCTTGAATGATACCCACCGCCAGCCCGACCAGTCCCTGCCTGGCCATTTCGTCGCGCATGGCGTGATCCACGCGCTTGGCCAAGGGGGCCGCCGGGGCGACCGGGGCCAACAGCATGCTGAAGCAAATGAGCGCGGTGGCAATACGGATGGATCGCATGGGGCTTGAACTGAATGGAGCGGCAAGAGCATCATGACCCGTATGCCAAGTAAATCCATTTCCCGAAGCCAAGCCGCTGTGCTTGGCCTGCTGGCGCTGTTCGCGCTTGGCCAAGCGCACGCCGACGACCGGTTTCCGCACGCCCAAGTCAAGGTGTTTCCTGGCAGCGAGTGGGCGCACTGGCCAACGCCGGAAGCCGCCGGGTGGTCGTCGGCCAAGCTGAAAGCCGCCCGTGACCACGCCGCCACGCTCAAGACCGTGGCGGTGATGATCGTGCAGGGTGGCAAGGTCGTCGATGAGTGGGGCGAGACCAAGCGGCCGTTCAAGTGCCACTCCATGCGTAAGAGTATTCTCAGCGCGTTGTACGGCCTGCACGTGGCGTCCGGCAAAATCAAGCGCACCAGCACGCTCGGCAAGCTGGGCATCGACGACAACGCCCCGTCGCTCAGCGACGTCGAAAAAACCGCCATCGTCGCCGACCTGCTCAAGGCGCGCTCTGGCGTGTACCACCCTGCGCTGTACGAGACGAAAGGCATGGCGGCCAAGCGTCCCAAGCGCGGCAGCCACGCGCCCGGCACGTTTTGGTACTACAACAACTGGGACTTCAACGCCGCCTGCACCATTTTCGAAAACCAAACCGGGCGCGCCATTTTTGAGGAGTTCGAAGAGCGCCTGGCCGTGCCGCTGGGCCTGCAGGATTTCGTCCGCGAAGAGCACACCCAGTACGTCACCGGGACCGACTCGGTGCACGCCGCATATCCGTTCCGGTTGAGTGCCCGTGACCTCGCCCGGTTCGGGTTGCTCTTCGCCCGCGCCGGCCGGTGGGGCGGTGAACAACTCATCCCCCAAGACTGGGTCAACGAAAGCACCAGCCCGTATTCCACCACCGAGCGCGGGGGTGGCTACGGGTACATGTGGTGGGTGGCGGCGAACGGAAAGTTTTACCCCAACGTCACCCTGCCGAACGGTTCATTTGCCGCCAGCGGTCATCGCGGCCACAAGGTGCTGGTCATTCCGCAATGGGATCTGGTGATCGTGCACCGGGTGAACACCTTCGAGGAGGAGGGCAGTGTCAGTTCCGCCGAGTTCGGCCAACTGGTGAGCCTCATCCTTGCTGCCTGGCGAAGGGATTGACTTTACCTCAGCGACCGGATGCCGAGGCCTGGCTCGTTGAGCAACCTTACTTGGCCATTTTCGATTTGGATGCCGTCAGCAGCGTCCTCGGCCAGGAGCAAGGCACCGTCTAGGTCGGCGTAGTCGATCAATGGCGTGAGTTGCGCTCCGGCGGAGATGCCGACGGAGCTTTCGGCCATGCAGCCGACCATCACCTTGAGTCCGTGGTCGCGCGCGGCGGCAATCATCCGGCGCGCCGGGGTGAGGCCACCGCATTTGCAGAGCTTGATGTTGATGCCATGAAAATGATCCACGCACCGCGGCACGTCGGCTTCGCCCACGCAGTTTTCGTCGGCGATAAGCGGCAGGGCGGAATCGCGATAAAGCTGTGCCTGCGCTTCGCGTGCGTCGGGCAGGAGCGGTTGCTCGATGAACTCCACGCCGTGCCGCGCCATCTCGGCGGAGAGCGCGGTGGCTTCACCCGTAGCCCAGCCGCAATTGGCGTCGATGCGGAATACAGCGTCGGTTTGCTCGCGCAGGGCCTGGATGATTTCCACGTCGTGCGTGGTGCCGAGCTTGATTTTGTACACCGGCCACCCCGGCATCTCGGCGAGCTTGGCCACCATTTTGTCCACCTCGGCGATGCCGATGGTGAAGGAGGAAGGAGCGGCGTCCGCGGGATCCAGTCCCCAGAGCCGATGCACTGGCGCGCCCTCGAGGCGACCCCACAGGTCGTGCGCCGCGCAGTCGAGCGCGGACAACACAAACGGCGCGTCAGCCAAATGCCCGGCGCAGAGTTCCCAGAACGAGTCAGTGTCGCGAAACATTTCACCTTCGAGCACCGATTGCATGCTCTCCAAGCATGTCCGCATCGAGTCCATCGGCGAATTGTAGTAGTTGTTGGCGATGGCTTCGCCGTAGCCGCTCACGCCGTCCTGCTGCAGCTCGGCGATTAGTGTGCGCTGGACTGTGACTGTCCCGCGCGAGATCGCGAAGGGATGTTTCAGTGGCAGTTTGTATTCGTGCAGGAGCAGTTCCATCTTAATCTTTCCGCATTTCGAGCACCGCGTCCACCAGCGGTTCGGCGTTTTCGCGGAACACGTCGCAGGCTGGCAGGTTCCATCCCGACTCGATGCGCTCACGCTCGGCGCGGTAGGCCGGTTCGTCCGCGGTGCGGCTGTTGATGGCCACGCCGATGAACCGGCACGGATGCGCCGCGTTGGCCATGGCGAGGTAGAGTTCGCGCTGCGACTCGATCGTGGGCAGCGCGACAGAGGCCGCACCCTTGGCCATCTTGCGGCCCATCTCGTAGCAGTAGATGAGGCCGTCCGGCAGGCAGCCGTGCAGCAGGCCAAGCGTCACGGCGGAGTAGCAGGGATGCGTGATGCTGCCCTGGCCCTCGATGACAAGCACCTCACGGTGCTGGTGTGCGATGATTTGTTTTTCCACCGCGCCGCTGACGAAGTCGGCCACCACGGCATCGACCGGGCAGCCGTCACCCTCGACCATCATTCCGGTCTGGCCGGTGGCGATGAACTTGGCCTCCACGCCCCGCTTGGCCAAGCCGCGTGCCATCTCGATGGACACCACCATTTTGCCCACGCTGCAGTCGTGCCCGACGGTGTGAATGCGGAGGCAGTCGGCGGAGATGTCCCGTCGCTTGGCCACGTCGCGCTCGCTGTTACGGCGCAGGTCACGAAGGGTCGAGCCGCTGATCTCGGCGGCGGCGGCGAGTTCCGTGTCGTCATTCAAAAACTCGTGCAGCCCCGATTCCACGTCCATGCCGCGCTGGATCGCGCCAAGCACGAGCGCCCGCATCGGCGCGGGCAGCGAACCGCCGGAGGGGGCGATGCCGATGAGCAGCACGTTGGCCTCAGGCAGGGCGTCGAGGGTATTGACCACCGGCAGATCGCCGCCGACCTCAAGCAGCGCCTGCGCCGGCTGTGGCGGCACGGTGGTGTCGAGCACGCCCACCACCTCGTCGCGCCGGTAGCGAATGACGCTGCAGGCGGTCTTGGCGGAGTGCGGCGAGGAGAGTCCCTCGGTGAGGATGAGGATCTTGCGCCCCATGCGGCGGCGGATGGTAGCAAAGCGTTGCCGGCGACAAAGCAAAATGCCCCACTTTTCGCTTGTCGGCGTTTTGCTGACCGGTCCCTGCGGGGGCGTTTCGTCCCAAGAATCCTGACGGCATCGAGACAATCGCCAGCCTCCAACGCGACAACGCGTGTGCTCAATTATTTCGCCCGCTTCGGCCAGCAGAAAACGGGAACCCTGGTGAACATGATCTATTGGGAGGTGTTCAACGCCGGTGCGATCGGCTTCGGTTGGACGCTCGATGCCGATCCCAAGTTGACGAAACTGCTGCGCAATGTGTTGCACCATCTCGCTGGAGTGAAAGCGCGCACGCCTTATGATCCGGACTGGCTTGAGTTGATAGAATAGAACGAAAAGGCTTTGACGATGCAGGTTGGCGATTCTACAATTTCCACCACTTGCCGATTCAATCCAAATGAGATCCCGGTCATTCCATCTTTGTTCAACCAGCATGGTTTTTCTGCTGGTCACCGTGGGTTTGACAGCGGACTGGCCCCAGTTTCGAGGGCCCGACGGGCAGGGTCATTCCGCGGAGAAGGGGATCCCCATTCACTGGAATGAGGACGAAAACATCACGTGGAAATCCGCGGTTCCAGGGCAGGGATATTCTTCGCCGGTGATTGCGGGAAACCAAATCTGGATGACCAGTTCCAAGGATGAGGGTAAATCGTTGCATGCGGTCTGTCTGGACAAAACCACCGGCAAGCTGTTGCACGATATCGAGGTGCTCACAACAAAGGACGCTGGCCCCCGCCATAAACTAAACGGCTATGCGTCACCCACGTCCGTATTGGATGGCAAGCACGCCTTTGTCCACTTTGGCCCGCGCGGGACGGCGTGCCTGGACTCAGCCGGAAAAGTCATCTGGAAAAATACAGAGTTCAAATACAACGCTTTTCAGGGTGCGGCGAGTTCCTTGATTTTGCATGGGGATCTTTTGATACTCACCTGCGACGGTACGGACAAACAGTTTCTTGTCGCGCTCGACAAACATACCGGGAAAACCAAATGGCTCCAACCGCGAGCCCATCTCGAACGGGCGGATGCCTCGTCGCAGCGGGCCATTAGTCGTATGGCCTACTCCACGCCGCTCATTCAAACCGTGAACGGAAAACCGCAGTTAATTTGCTCCGGCGCCTTTCATTCAGCAGCGTACGATCCGGCGAGTGGCAAGGAGCTCTGGTGGTTTCCGTACACTGGGTTCTCCATTGTGGGGCGACCTTCGTACGGGAATGGCATGTTTTACATCGTTGGATCCATTCGTCAGGATCACTTCTGCATCTTCGCCGTGCGCCCCGGAAAAGGCGAGTTGCATGAGGGGCAGCGCGTCTGGCAATTCTCCACCGGCATCGGCCATGTGCCTTCACCCATTCTGGTCGGCAAGGAAATCTATGTGGTGCACGATGGCGGCGTGGCGGCTTGCCTGGATGCTTTAACCGGCAAGGAACTGTGGCGTGAACGCCTTGGAGGCAACCACGACGCCTCGCCCATTGAGATTCGCAGCCGCATCTACTTCTGCAACCGCGAAGGCAAAACCACCATCGTCGCCGCCGACAGCAACTTCAAGATCCTGGCAAAGAACCAGCTGAAAGGCACCTTCAAGGCCTCTCCTGCCGTGGCCGATGGCGCGCTGTTCCTGAGAAGCGACACCCATCTGTACCGCATCGAGAAGCCGAAGCAATGATCCGGTTGCTTACCTGAAACCAACCGCCTGCCGCTTGGCCAGGCGGTCAATGGATCAGCACCATCTTGGTTTCGGTCATTTCCTCGATGGTGTGCTTGGAACTGCCCTAATATCGACAAAGAAAAAGGGCGATTCGTTTTCGCCTTGCTGGCAGCCGATCAGTCGCTAGCATCGCACAGGAACTTGATATCCATATGAAACGAATACTAACCCTATCGCTTGGTTTGATTCTGGGTTTGTCCGCCTGGTCGGCGAACAAGAAACCGGTGAAGGTGTTCATCCTTGCCGGGCAATCGAACATGGAGGGGCGAGGCTTTCCTGAACCGCTTGCATGGCAGGTTTCGCAGAAAAAATACAGGGAGCGCTACACGCACTTCATCAAGGACGGCGATTTTGAGGCGTTCACAAAGAAGGTGGCTGAGACCACGGATCCAAATGACAGGGGCACCCCCCCGACCTATCTATGGAGCACGCGCCACGATGTCTGGATCAATTACCTCGGAAAGCATGGCGACTTGACCGTTGGGTATGGGGCGCCTCGTGAAGGCTTCGGCCCGGAGTTCAACTTCGGCCATGTCGTGGGGAATCACTTTGACGAGCAGGTTTTGTTGATCAAGGCATCCTGGGGAGGCAGAGCCTTGGCGCGTGGATTCCTGCCGCCATCCTCCATGCTCAGCGACGCGGAGTACGCGAAGCTGGCTGCGGGCCAGAATGCTGAGAACAAGGCCTGGAACGATGCAGAGCCTGCAAAAATTGAAGCCTACAACAGGCGGGTCACCGAGGAGAATAAGACGGCTAAGAAGAAAAAGCGCCTGCGGACATTCAAGCCGCGTGAGAGGGTGACCACCGCGCAGTACAAGGAGCAGTTTGGAAAGGACTACCGCAATATGGTCAGCGAGGTGCATGGGTGCCTTGGCGAACTGGGCAAGCGGTTTCCCCGTTACAAGAATCAGGGATACGAGATCAAGGGCCTTGTCTGGTTTCAGGGTTGGAACGACCAGTATCAGGACCGCTGGCTGACCTATGAGAAGAACTTGGCCAATTTCATCCGCGACGTTCGCAAGGAATTCAAGGCGCCGGATATGAAATTCGTGATCGGTCAGATGGGCAACGATGGCATGAAGCCCGACAAGGAAGGGTCACCACGGGACTACATCAAGAAGGCGCAGGCCGCCGTCCCGAACCTCCCCGAGTTCAAGGGCAATGCGTTGTGTGTTAGAACCGACAAGTACTGGGACATGGAGGCTCATGCCATCTATACCGGCCCCGGCGGCTGGAGCAAGGACGTCGACAAATGGCGCCAGTTCGGAAATGACCGGCCCTACCACTACTACGGCAGTCCCTGGCTATTCGCCCAAGTCGGGACAGCTTTCGGCGAGGCCATGCTGGAACTGCTTGATGTGGTGAAATAATCGTTTACTGCTAAAAACTATTTGCGCATCTCGACTTTCCAGCTATCCGGTTTTTCCGAGATATCACTGTCGTCTTCGTAATGCTCTTGCAGTTTGCCCAACTGCCGCTTCATTCGTTTCTGCAGCTTGGCATGCTCCGGCTTGCCGTAGATGTTCGTCAACTCGTCGGGATCTTTCCTTAGATCGTACAGTTCCCACTCGTCGCCGAACTGATAGAAGTGCATGAGTTTGTAGCGTTGTGTGCGGATACCGTAGTGGCGGGGCACCATGTGAACGCTTGGATACTCGTAGTAGTGGTAATAAATGCTTTTCCGCCAATCTTCCGGCTCTTCGCCCTTCAACAGCGGCACAAGAGAGCGACCCTGCATGTCACTGGGGATCTGAGCGCCGGCCATCTCCAAAAATGTCTCGGCGTAGTCGAGGTTTTGGATGAGGTGTTTGTCGCGTGAACCGGCCTTGGTGACGCCAGGCCATTTTACAATGAACGGCATCATCAACGATTCCTCGTACATCCAACGTTTGTCGTACCAACCGTGGTCGCCGATGTAGAAACCCTGGTCGGAGGAGTAGATCACCACGGTGTTTTCGGCGAGCCCAAGTTCCTTGAGCGTGTCCTGCAGGCGGCCGATACTTTCATCGACGCCCTTGACGCTGCGGAGGTAGTTCTTGGCGTAACGCTGGAACTTCCAGCGAACGAGATCCTTGCCCTTGAGGTTTGCCTTGTGGAAGGCCTCGTCTTTTGGGTCATAAGCGGCACGCCATTTGGCCAACTGCTCTTTGGACATGCGCTTCATGTTGTGCCAGGCGGAACGATCCTGACGTTTTTGTGATGGGGGCTGATTGAACTCCGGTGTGAGGTTGACGAACAGGTCATAGTTCAGATCCATGTGACGATCGACCTCCAATTCCTGATGACGAGCCGGCGGAGCGTTGTCCTCCCACTTGTCGAACAGTGTCGGCGGTTCCGGAATTTCAATGTCGTCGTAAAGGTTTAGGTGGCGCAGCGGCGGCATCCAGTTGCGATGCGGTGCCTTGTGCTGGATCATCAGCATGAACGGCTTGTCCTTGTCGCGTTTTTCCTTCAGCCAATTCACGGCCAGATCAGTCACGATGTCCGTGCAGTAGCCGTCGATCCTCCTGCGGCCATCGGCGAAAATCATGTCCGGATTGTAGTAGAGCCCCTGGCCCGGCAGCACCGCCCAATCATCGAAGCCCTGCGGTTTGCCCTTTAAATGGCTTTTGCCGTAAATGGCTGTTTGGTAGCCGTTCTTGCGGAGAATCTTCGGGAAAATCTGCTGGTTCCAGTCGAAGGAATTGCCGTTGTTCATGAACCCGTTTTTGTGGCTGTGCTTGCCGCTGAGGATCACCGCTCGGCTTGGCCCGCAGATGGAGTTCGAGCAGAAACTCCTCTGAAACAACATGCCGTCCATGGCCAACTTGTCGATGTTGGGCGTTGGGTTCACCGGCTTGAGCCAGCCGTTATAGGCGCCGATGGCGTGCGGGGCGTGGTCGTCGGAGAAGACGAACAGAATGTTTGGCCGCTGCGACTTGGCCTGGACAAGGGTCGCAATCCCCATGAACAGGGCAAACTGGATGACAAAACGTTGTTTCATTGGCTTAGAAAACTGCAGGTCAACCTACCAGCGGCCGGGCGCTTGGCCAAGCGGATTACTTTTTTTGTGGGAAACCAAGGCGCTTCATTGAGCCGTGAAGCAACTCGTGCTCCGAGGCAGCGCGGCCGGTGGGCTTGGCCAGGGGATTCTTTTCCATCGGGTCGTTCTTCACATCGAAGAACTTCCCGTTGTTGTAGAGCTTGTGCTGCCGGGTCCGCACCCAGCCTTTGCCGTTTTTGCTTTCGGCAAAAGAAAAATTGCGGAGATTCTTTTGCGCCTGGCCAAGCAGGGCCGGGACGAAACTTTTTCCGTCCAGTTGGCCGCTGGGGAGTTGTGCCTTGGCCAAGTCGGCGAACGTGGGCAGCCAATCGCTGAAATCCACCAGTGCCTGGCTTTGGCTTCCAGCCGCGACGGTGTTTTGCCAGTTGGCAATCAAGGGCACGTGGGTGCCGATGTCGAGCAACGACCCCTTGCCGCCGGGGATGCGCTTGCCGTTTTGGATCGAGTACACCTGCTCTTTCTCGTACCCCGAGCCTTTTCTGTGGCGCAACTTGGACTTCGACGCCGTGCCGTTGTCGCCGGAAAAGAGGATGAGCGTGTTCTCGCGCAGATTGAGCGCGTCGAGCTTGTTGACGAGACGGCCCACCATTGCATCCATGCTCTCCACCATCTCGCCGTAATTCATCCAGCGATCCTTGCCCGGCGCATACGGCACCTGCCACTTGAGGTCGTCGGTTACATCGTGTGCCAGTGCCATCGAGTAAAATGCGAAGAACGGTTTGCCGGCCTTGCTGTTCTTCTCCATGAATTCGCCGAGAAAATCGACGTACATATCCGGCCCGTACCGTCCCTTCAATTCGTCCCGCACTTTGCCGTTTTGGTAGATCATGGGGTCGTGGTAGCGCGCTCCCTCGTGCCAGCCGAACACACTCCATTCATCGAAACCGAGCCGGTCCGGGTGTTGCTTGTCGGTTTTCATCAAAACCAACTGCCACTTGCCGGCGACCGCAGTTGCATAACCGGCACGCCGCAATACCTGGGCGATGGTGTTCTTCTCCTCAGTCTTGGGGAACGAACCCCAGCCGGATTTCAGCCGAAACGGATACTTACCGGTGAGCAGAGCCAGGCGGGATGGATGGCAGACCGGCATGCTGTAACAGTGGTCAAACCTGATGCCGCCCCTGGCCAGTGCGTCGATGTTGGGGGTCTTCCAACGCTCCCCGCCGTAGGCCCCAATCGGCTCACAACCGACATCATCGGCGAGGATCAGTACAATATTCGGTTTAACCGGTGCGGCTGATGCCATCAAACAGCCCAAAGAAAAAAGAAAAACAAGAAGGTGACGCATGCGGGGACTCTAGGTCAGCACTCCCTTCGAGGGAATGCTGTTTTGCGGTTTACTCGCGTCATCAATGAATAACGACCATTTTGATTTCAGTCATTTCCTCGACGGCGTACTTGGGGCCTTCCTTGCCCATGCCGCTGTCTTTGAGTCCGCCGTAGGGCATGGTCTCTGCACGCCACGCGGTGCCGAAGTTGATGTGCAAATTGCCACTGTCGACCTCGTGAGCGAAGCGGATCGCGTTGTCGATGTCCTGCGTGAAGATGGAGGCGCTCAGGCCAAAGCGCGTGTCGTTGGCCAGGCGGATGGCATCGTCGATGCTGTCAGCGCAAGTGACGCCGATTGCCGGGCCGAACAGTTCGTTGCAGCTCATCCGCATATCTCGCTGAACGTTGGCCAGCACCGCCGGCTGCACGACGGAGCCTTCGCGGTCGCCGCCACAGAGCAGTTTCGCTCCCTGGGCAACCGCCTGGCCAAGCCACTCCTCCACGCGCTTGGCATCGGCTTCGCGAACCAGCGGGCCGATGTGGGTGCCCTCGGCGAGTTGGTCGCCTGCAGTGAGTTGTTCGACCTTGGCTTTGAGCGCGTCGAGCAGGTCATCGTGAATCGTTGGCGTGGCGATGATGCGTTGGGAGGAGATGCAAACCTGGCCTGCATTGGCAAAGCCGGTGACAGCGATGGCGGCGGCCACTTTTTCAGGATCAGCATCGTCAAGCACGATCACCGGGCTGTTGGAGCCAAGCTCCATCGTGACACGCTTGAGCCCGGCCAGGCGGCAGATTTGTTCGCCCACCTCGGCACTGCCGGTGAAACTGATCTTGCGAATCCGTTGGTCGGTGCAGATCGCCTGGCCAAGCGCTGCGCCGGAACCGGTGACACACGCGATGGCTTCCGGCGGCAGACCGGTCTCGAGCAAAATCTCCACCAGTTTCAGCGACGATATCGGGGTGTCGGAGGCCGGTTTGAGCAGCACGGCATTGCCGGCGGCGATCGCCGGGCCGACCTTGTGCGCGACAAGGTTCAACGGGAAGTTGAATGGTGTGATTGCCGCCACAATGCCGCACGGCACGCGCAGCGTGAATCCGAGTTTGCCGACACCGCCGGGCGTGGAGTCGAGCGGCACGGTTTCGCCGTGCAACCGCCGCGCCTCGTCGGCAGAAAGATCAATCGCCTCGGCAGCGCGACCAGCCTCGATGCGTCCCTCGGCCAGCGCCTTGCCTTCCTCGGTGCTGATGAGTCGGCCCAGTTCCTCCTGCCGTTCACGCATGAGCGACGCGGCCTTGCGGAGGATGTCCACGCGCTGATGTGCCGGCATGTTGCGCATGACCTCGGCGCCCCTGGCAAGACCGTTGATGGCTGCGGTGATGTCCGCGGGAGTGGCTCTTGGCACGGTGTCAATGACCGACCCGTTGAACGGGTTCACCACTTCGGCGGTGTCATTGAGCCCGGTCCATTCGCCGTTGAGGAAACACTGCATGGCCGCAAGTGTCGTTCCGCCGCTTGGCCAAGGGCAACAAAAAAGCTCCCGATGTTCGAGGCTTTTGGGAAATGTGGGGAAGGGGATTAGGCCACGGTGGCGACTTCCTTGTTGAGGAGTTTGTTGCCCCGGTTAAGCAGGTCGTCGCGGGTCAGTTCGCCTTTTTCGACCTTGGCCAGCAGCGCTCTCTGGGCGAGGTAATCCTTGTTCTCGACGCCGGCCTTGCTCTGGAGCATTCGCCACGCCTTGCGGCGCTCGACGGCGAAGAGGATCATCTGGCGGCTGACGGTGAAGTACTTGAACTTCCCTCCGATCTCGGCCTTGAAGTAAACGCCGAAGTCCGGCACGTAGGCAGGATGGCTTTCGTCAAACACGCGCCGGTGGGTTACGTCCTGCTGCGTGATGCAGATAAGCATGTCGTCAATGTGAATGAACTCGGCAGTGCTGCTCTCCGGGATGGCCTTGAGGTGTTTGCGGAAGCGGGCCTCGGTGACTGCCCAATGGGCAACGGTGTAGTTGTATTTCTCACCGGTGGCTTTGTATTCATGCTCCCACCAGTCGCGCTTGATGGACGGGTTGCCTTTGAGTTCGAGGCATTCCTGCTGCAACTCGCCGCCACGCGGGTTGTAAACGAACTCCGGCATGCCTCGGCTGTCACGGATGAGCCGCGCCTGGTCGGCGGACATGTGATCCGCGACGCCGTGCTCGGGTTGGCAGGTGGTGTAGCACTGGAAAAACGCGGTGCCGCGATACTCCAAACCGTCAAGCATCGCGCGGTAGGTCTTGGCTGAGTTGGCCATTGAGACCTGCGCGACAAACGATGAGCCGTGTCCGCTGATGAGGGCCTCGGAGACGCTTTTTTTCTCGACGAGCTTGCCCTGTGTGGCGGCGCCGTACTGGTTCATGTCGTAGCCGCCGAGCATGTTCGAGCTGTCTGAGTTTTGACCACCGGTG
>CAJWEP010000074.1 GCA_913030945.1 uncultured Verrucomicrobiota bacterium | reverse complement strand
CGCCGCACAGCCTCCTCAAGCCCGAGATCACTGCGCCGGGCGAGTTGATTCAATCGGCCCGGATGGGCACCGGCATCGGTGGCGCGTGGTTCACCGGCACCTCACTGGCCACGCCGCACGTCTCCGGGGCGGCGGCCCTGGCCAAGCAGGCGCATCCCGGCTGGGGCGCGACCGAGATCAAGGCGCTGCTGCTCAACACCGCCAATCCGATGCTGCACAAAAACGGCACCGTCTACCCCGAGTCGCTCGCTGGGGCCGGATTTCTCGACGTGGCACAGGCGGTGAACACCACCGTGACGGCGCAGGCGGAGGATTCCGAAGGGTTGACCACCCTGTCGCTCGGCACGCTGGCCCTGGCCAAGCCATGGGAGAAGACACGGCAAATCCGGTTGACAAACCACGGCGACTCGGAGGCCAAGTTCGACCTGTCCGTCGAGAAAACAGTCACGGAAAACGGCTTTGGTATCGAGTTGCCGGTGAAAAAAATCACCGTTGCGACCAAGTCGCACGAGCTGGTGCCGGTACGCTTCACCGCCGACCCGGCCCAGTTTAACCGCACCGGCGACCCGTTGACCCCGTCCCTGCTCAATGACCGTGCCCGAAGCTGGGTGTACGAAGTAAGCGGCAAAATTGTGCTAAGTAATGATACCGAAAAACTGCGTGTGCCCTACCACGCGCTTGTACGTGCAGCCTCCACCAAAAAAACCACCGTAACCCGGATTGGCCTGCCGGCCTGGAACCTCGTGTCACTTGAGCTTTCGCTCGAGGGCGGCTCGGCTCATCCCAAGCCGTTGGTGTCGGTGTTCGAGCTGGCCGGTATCAGCCCGCGCAACAACTCGCTCGCCGACCCGGCCGACATTGCCGCCGACGTGCTGGCGTTCGGCGTGGCGTCGGACTACCCGCAAACCGGCTCGGTGGCCGAGACGACGCTTTACTTCGGTATCGCCAACGCCGGACCGTGGACGAATCCGCACTCGTTCATTTACGACCCACACCTGCAGATCGACACCGACTTCGACGGTTGGATCGACAATGAGCTGGCTAGTTGCAGCAACGGCGGCTTGCTCAAGGATGACCTGACCGTGTCCGCCTACGCCGATGACGTCTTTCTTTCCATCCTTATCCGCGTACCACGGGGAGAGCGCGGCATCGCCGATGTAGGCTATCTCAACGTGTTCCCGCCGGACGAGTACGACACGGTGCCGTTCAACAACAGCGTGATGGTGCTGCCGGTCCCGGCGCGGATGCTCGGGCTCGACGAAGAGAAAACCGATTTTGACTTCCGCCTGCTCTCGCTCGGCGCCGAGCAATACGGCTACCCCGAGATCGACCGCACCCAGCTGATCCGCTACGACGTGACCCAGCCGGTGGTTCACTCGACGCTTGGCATCGACGGCACAGTGATGCACGACGCCAACGAGCCGATTAAAGTTACCGTTGACCGCGGCTTGGCCAAGCGGGAAGGCCGACGGCCCGCCGTGCTGCTGCTGCACCACATGAACACCGGCGACCACAAGTTTGACATCGTGGAGCTTGCCCTCGACGCGGACGACGCGGACAGCGACGGCGCAAGTGACGACGACGAACTCGCCGCCGGGACCGACCCGGACGACCCCGACTCGGTGTTCGCCATTCTGCCGACGAGCCGGCAAACAGCGCTTGGCCCGGAGATCCGCTGGCACAGCGTGGCGGGCAAATCATACCGGGTGCAGCGGGCCAACGTGCTTGGCCAAGCGTTCGAGACCCTCTCCGGGCTGCTGCCGGCCACCCCGCCGGTCAACGTGTTCATTGACGAGACCGCCCCCGAGGGCGGGGAGCTTTTTTACCGAATCCTGAAACCCTGACCGACGTCAGGGCGTATGGAACTGGCCGATTAAAACGGCTACACCACTCTATTTAATGCAAAACCTTAACTTTCTCCTGATTGACGAACCGATGCAAATCACGCACTCTCGCCATCTCATGTCCTTCAAAAAAATTATTTTGGGATTGTCCGCAGCCCTGGGATTGACCGCAGCCAATGCAGCTGAGATTCCCAGCGGACCGGTCACCCTTGAGCAGTGCATCCAGATTGCCTTGGAGAACAACCTCGATGTCCGCATCTCAAACTATCAGCCACGGTTGGCTGCCCTGAATCTGCAAGGTGGCTATGGAGCCTACGACCCGAGATTAAGCTTGGGAGTAACGGACAGCTTTCGAGAGAGTAAAGGCCGAGAGAATCCTCTCGAGTTTACCATTCCAACCAGTAAAACAGACTCCTTCAGAAGCAACTTCGGTCTCAACGGCATTTTACTGCCCTCTACCGGAATGCGCTACAATCTTGGATTTAACTCCTCCGAGACAACCGGAAAGAGTGCATCAGATTTTCCGTTTGGTAGTTATGGAACGGGCTTCTCTGCCAATCTCACCCAACCCCTGCTAAGAGGTGCGTGGATAGATGGCACCCGTATGAGTATCAAACTGAATAAGCAACAGATTAAGAACTCCGCCCTTACCGTCATCCGGCAGATCACGCAGACCGTGTCCAGTGTCGAACTCGCATACTACTCACTCATCGCCAGCCGTGAAAATGTAAAGGTCGCCGAGGAAACTCTCGCATTGACAGAGAAAAACTTTAGCAACCAGAAACGGAGAGCCGAGGTCGGAACCTTGGCCAAATCTCAGCTGCCTCAACTGGAAGCCGAGTTATTCTCGCAAAAAGCCTCGCTCCTTTCCGTTCAAAATGGCTACGCCGACAGTGTCAACACCCTAAAGCGGCTCTTGAGCGACGACTTTGCCTCCGCACAGGACAAAGAAATAACTACAGTCGGTGAACTCAACCCAGTGCAGACAGTGTTTAATCGAGCTGACAGTTGGGACAAAGCGCTCAACCAGCGCCCGGAGATTCTTCAAAGCAAAATCTCACTGGAGAACGCGGACATCCGGTTGAAATACAATAAGAATCAACTTTACCCTCAACTGGATCTTAGGGCCACCTACGGGCTTTCAGGCAGCGACAACGCTAAAGTCATGCACAGGTACCCGGATGGAACAATTTCTCAGTATCCGCTAAGAGACCCCAACACAGGGAAGTACGTGTCTACGAGCTTCGTTAATCGTGCTGCTACATTCAATACCGCCTTCAAGGATGTTCGAGAGTTTGATTACCCAAATTATTCATTTGGTCTTCAGTTCAGCATCCCGATCCCGAACCGTTCTGCGAGGGCCAGCTACAAGACCGCTCAAGCTCAAAAAGAGCTGGCAGTGTTGCAGCATAAGGATTTGGAGCAATCCATCATGGTGGAGATAGACCGGCTCATTCGCGATGCCGAATACCGATTCGAACAGATTTCCGTGACACGCCAGGCTCGGATGAGCAGCGAGTTGGCCCTTGGACATGAAACCAAACGGTACGACGAGGGGGCCATCGAGAATTATCAGGTGCTGCAAGCCCAGCGGGATCTCACCAACCGACGCTACACCGAAATCAACGCCAAGGTGCAATATCTCACAGCGCTGTCGCGCCTAGCCCAAGCCGAGGGCAGCACGCTCGAAAACAACAACATCAACGTTGAGTTCGAGGAGGAATAATCCTCGCCAACACTGCGCCTGACCAGGCGCTACTCCAGCGTGATAACCGCTGAAACCGGCTGGTGGTCGCTGGGGTACTGTTTGCTGTTGTCGTACAGCACAATCTCCGCCTCGCTGGTTTTCACCGGCCCCTTGGCCAATACCCAGTCGATTCGGCGCGTCCCCTTCCGCGTTAGCCTGAAGCCGTTCATCGTATTCCATTCACTGTTTATCGCCTTCTTCGCTGAAAGCAGCGTGTCGGTGAAGCCGCCGTCCTTTACCAGTGTGTCGTAGGCCTTATTCATCCCTGCTGAGGCATTGAAATCTCCTACCAAGAGAATTGGCAATTTGGTTTTTAATGCGGCGACTTTCTTGTTCACGAGCAGAGCTGCCTTTTCGCGGGCTGGCTGCACCCGGTGGTCGAAGTGGGTGTTCCAAAAGTAGAATTCCTTTTTTGTTTTGCGATCGAGAAACCGAATCCACGTCACCATGCGCCGGTTGCTGTGTCCCCAGGTTGTTGAGCCGATCACGTTCGGCGTGTCGGACAGCCAAAAGTGGTCGTAATCCAAAATATCAAACCGCTCCGGCTTGTAAAAGATCGCCATGAATTCACCACGGCTCCCGCCGTCGCGCCCGGTGCCAAACCAGGTGTAGCCCGGGATCTTGGCGTTGAGTTCCTTGAGTTGATAAAACTTGCCCTCCTGCGTGCCGAAAATATCAGGGTTCGTTTTCTTGATGATGTCGGCCATGTGCGGCAGGCGATCCGGCCAGGCGTTGGGCTTGCTATTGCTGGCGTAGCGAAGGTTGTACGTCATCACCTTCAGTGAATCGTCCGCGGACAAGTTTGGCTGAAGGAACAGCGCACCGACAATTGAGAGTAGCAGGGTTGCTCGCATGCGCATTGGCCTACGCGAATGCGCGGCCGGCTGCAAGCGCCAAAAGTCGCGCTTGGCCAAGCGCTATTTGCCGACGAAATCCAGGCCGACGAATGCCGCCCCCGCCCGTAACCAAATTGGTATCGTTCCCAAACTGACCAGCGTGGTGACAATAGCCACCTGCGTGGCGACGACCGGGTTACCTCCGTACAGACGGGCGATCAATACCGGAAAAACCGCCGAGGGCATCGCCGCCTGGACGAGCAGCACCTGTTTTAGTTCGGTCGAGCACGGCAGCCACCTGGCCAGGGCGATCATCATCACCGGCAACAGTCCAATCCGAAGTGCCACGCTGACCCAGCACAGACGGAACGACGAACGGAACTCACACTCGGCGAAGTGATCCTTCATCATCGCACCAATGAGCAGGATCGACATCGGGATGCCGCAGAGGCCAAGCTTCTCGATTGTGTTGTTTGCAAAGCCAGGGATGTACGCATGCAGGCCGGTGGCATTTACGACAAGCGCGGCGACAACCGTCACCACCGGAACATTGATTGCCTTACGCATGGCGGTGCGCAGGTCGCCGTGCAGCAGCATCACGCCGAGCGACCACATTGCCAGCACCGTGCCGACATTGAATACGAAGAGCACACCGACCGCATTCTCACCGAACAGCGACCCGACAAGAGGAATCGGCACGAAGCCGAAATTAAACACGCCGATGCTGATGGCAAACGTGCGCCCACTAGCATCGGTCGAGCCGGTGGCGAACTTTCGTACCAACCAACCGGCGGCCATGCCCAGGCCGATCGAGAAAAAGCCGACCACCGGCGGCAGCAAGATGTTCTCCGGCTTGAGCAGCTCCGGATTGTTGCTGATGTTGCTGAAAGCGAGGCACGGCAGCAGCACATTGACCGACACCTTGAGCAGGCTGTCGTCCGCGGCCTTGGTCAGCCAATCCATCCGCCGCAACTGAAAGCCAAGCAGCGCGAACAGAAAAACGGGCAACACCGCCCCTAGCACTTTAAGAAACTCGGCCATGATTCAGCGCTTGGCCAAGCTAACGGAGGAAGGATTGCGCGAGCGTCTCGAACTCGATGCGTTGGACGTGCTGCAACGACTCGATCTCTCCCGGGTTGCCGTAATGCACCGCCGCCTCGACGGCATCGACAAAGGCAAACGGATCCCACCGCCCGTCCGAGGCCAGGCGCTTGGCCAAGGCCTCGTCGCCGGCGGCGTCGAGATAGTCGGTCGCCGCACTGGCCATGACGGGGAAACAGGGGTGATCTCCCACTCTGTGGAACCAGTATTTCGAGTTCGAGTAATCCGGCTCGCGGCGGTGCATGATGCCGTGCAAAAAACTGCCGTCTGCCGAGCCGATGCCCTGCGACACCGTGTGCGACTCGTCAAGATGATCGTGCCACAGCAGTGCCGCCGACTTGGCCAGGCCGGCCGCCTCGCCGTCCAGGCCAAGTGCATCCACCGCTTGGCCAAGCGCCGCGCTGGGCTGCGCTGACGATCTCACCTCGGGCCCAAGTCCCGGCAGGTCGCCAGTGTCGATCGCCTGCATGAACGCCGCGAAGGCCGCATTAGTTGACTGGCTCATTTTGTGGGTCTGATGACTCGGTATTTTCTGTGGCAGCTTTGTTCTCAGTGAAAAGATTGCCGACCACCTCCGCAGCCTTGTACGTCCCGATGAAGATCATGCAGGCAGCGGCCAGCACCAAAAATCCCTTCCAAACGCGGCCCGGTTGCAGCCGCCGATCCACCCGCGTGAGCATGAAATAAATGGCCGCCAAGGCCAAAAACGGCAGCAGCGCCCCCTGCGCGAACGCCCCCATGAACACCAGCGTGACCGGCTTGTTGCCGAACATTACAAAAATCAGGAACGAAAGCACGAGCAGGACAACGCACCCGGTCTTGACCATGCGATGTCGGCTGGCTTCCGTCTCGTACTCCCTGATCTTGAACACGGACAACGCATCGGCGAAGAGCCGGGCATTGGCCGCCGTGGCGCCGAACACGGTGGAAAACAACACACAAAAGCAGCCCACGCTGAAGACGATCCTACCCCACTCCGGGAACGCCCCCTCGTACATGGAGGAGAGCGTCGGGATCACGTCCTTGTCCTCCACTGTCTTGCCAAACAGCGTCGCCGCGCCCAGCAGGTAAAACGCCACGGTCGCCCCGGTGTAGATGACACATGACACCCACGCATCCCACCGCATCACATTGAGCCAACCGAGAGCGCGGTCGAGCCAGCCGACAGTATTGTCGTTTTTGCCGGTGAACCTGGCGTAGCCTTTCTCGAGACACCAGTAGGGGTAATAAATCAGCTCTGACGTGCCGACTCCTATGATGGCAAACGCACCGAACGCTGTGGTGAAGTCATCCGGCAGTTTGAACTTCATTCCGCGCAGCACATCGCTGCCTTTGATGGCATGATCCGTGAACTGCAGAGAGACCAGCGCCACCACGGTGAAGAGGGTGAACAACGCCACCATACCGATGCACACCGCCTCCACCAGCCGGTATCTTCCGGAGAGCAGCAGCGCGATGCAGACCAGCGCCACCACGGCGATCAGCGCGATGTGCCAGCCGGATTCCTCGTTCACGATCAGACTGGCGATGCCCCCCATCATCCCGGCGATCTGCATTGTCGAGCCGATGTACATGATCACCCAGAACCAGACCATCCACGAGACGCGCAGTTTTGGCCCCGGCACGCTGTCCATCGCCTCGAGCGTTGTCTTGCCGTGCGTCACCGTGTAGCGGCCCAGTTCGACCTGAACAAAGACTTTAACCAGGCAGCCGAGGATGATGAACCACAGCATGGTGAAGCCGACCTCGGAGGCCAGCTTGGGCGTGGCGATCAACTCGCCGGAGCCAACGATGGTGGCGGTGATGATCAGCCCCGGGCCAAGATGGCGGAGGATGCCCTTGAAGGTTGTGGGTGCAGGCCTGGTTTCCATGGGATGCTGGGTGGAGTTGGGCTTGGCCAGTCGGTTAGTCGAGCTTGGCCGGTTTCAAAACGATTTTGCGAAAAGCCACGGGGCCGTGGTCGCCCTGGAGCATCAGCGGACCGGTGGTTTTTTCGTCGTTGAATGCCGCCGCGCGGGTCGGGCCGGTCACCTCGACGTTGTGGTGGATCAACTGCCCGTTGTGGATCACCTTGACGAACCGGGCGTTCTCGATTTTTTTTCCGGCCTTGTCGAAGCGCGGCGCGCGGAAGGTGACAATGAACTTCTGCCAATCACCCGGAGGCTTGCTGGCATTGATGGCCGGTGCGGTGCCCTCGAAGCCCTTGCCGTCGGCCCAGCGCTCGTAGATGCCGCCGTTGTCGCCAAAGGTAATTTTCTTTTTTTCGTAGCTGTCTAGAATCTGGATCTCGTACCGGCCCTGGAAATAAATCCCGGAGTTCGATCCCTGCGGCACCATGTACTCGATGGCCGCCATCACGTCGCCGTGCTCGTGTTTGCTGAACAGGTTGCCGGTGCGACCCTTATCGCCGTTGACGAGCACGCCCTTGCCTTCGGCCAGCATCAGCGCCTTCGGATTGTCCGGCGCCGGCGTGGCGGCCTTCGCCAGTTTCCAGTCGCCCAGCGGCGGGCGCCAGCCATCGAGCGACTGTCCGTTGCTGACGGTGATGTTCGTCTTGGTCGGTGGCGGTGGCGGTGCCAGCTGCGCCCGCGCTTGGCCAAGCGCAAGCACGCCGGCCAGCAGCAGGAGGCTGCACTTCACCAGGCGGGATGACTCACTTGTGAAGTCAAAAACAGTCATGCGGCTTCGAGGCGGGATTGTATCGGGACGCGCGCTTGGCCGCAAAGTTATTCCCCTGACCAAGGGCCACCCCCAGCCACTTGGCATCCGCGTTGTTTCCTTTTTGCGAAAATTTGGCTTGCAAAGGCGTTGCCAAAAAATAGCCTCTGCTCCAGCCCCGTCCAATAACGGGCCAAAAACACAGACTATATGATAAACCACGGCATGGGGGGCGCGCTTTGAGTCGCCCCAGAGGCGGAAGGCGCCCGTATCGGGCACCCAAGGAGCGTGTAAACGGGAGGATTCGAGCCAGGGAAGTTCGGCTCCTGTCGGATGATGGGAAACAGTTGGGGGTGTATTCCATTCAGGAAGCCATGCGAATGGCCAAAGGGCAGCAGTTGGATCTGGTGGAGATTTCCCCCAACGCCAAGCCGCCGGTCTGCCGGATCACCGACTACGGGAAGTATTCCTACGTTCAGAAAAGGCTTCGCAAGGAGCAAAAGAAGGCCACCGTCACGGTCAAGATCAAGGAGATTCAGCTTCGCCCGAACATCGATCCGCACGACTTCACCTTCAAGCTGAACCACGCGATCGACTTCCTTTGCGAAGGCATGAAGGTCAAGGTCATCCTGCGATTCCGCGGCAAGGAACTTCGCACGAAACATGTCGGTGTTCAGACCATCGAGGCGTTCATCGAGAAGATCAAATCCTGGGGAAGTTGCGACACCAAGCCACGCGAAGCCGGCCGCAGCGTCATCGTCCTCATCAACCCACTACCCGAGAACCAGCGGGCGCCGCACCCGAACCCTGAGGAGCGGGCCGTGGAGGTGGACCACGACGAAATCCGGCACGTTGAGGGCTCGGATGTCAAAAAGTCCAGAAGCGGTTTTCGTAACAAGACACTCAACAACATCAAGCTCCCGGCAAAAAATTAGCCCGGCAGTACGCCGCGCTTCTCAAGCATCTCCGCCATCACGTGATCCATCATCAACTCCGCCAACGGCTGGGTGGCTGAATCGAGCCTTGCATTGGATTCCTTAAGGGAGGCTGCCGTGACGGTGCCTCCCTTTTCCTTTTCAGCAAGCAGCGCCTTCACCTCCGCCAACGCCATCTCTATCCCAGCACGCTGTTCCTCCGGCAACTCACCGCCGAGCGCCTCCAGCCCCTTTCGCGCGGCCTCTGTTGTTTGCTCGGCGCGCAGCTTGGCCTCGATCCATCGTCGTTCCTCGATGTCGTCGAACGCGTGCTCGACTGATTCCTCGATCATCTTCTGCACCTCGGCGTCATCAACCTCCACGGCGGATGCCATCTCGACGAGCTTCTCGTTGCCGGTTTTGATGTCGCGTGCGAGCACATGCAGAATGCCATCGGCGTCGATCTCAAACTGCACGCCCATCTTGGCCACGCCCTTGGGCTGCGGCTCAAACTCGAGCGTGAACCGCCCCAGGCTCCAGTTGTCCGCCGCCTTTTCGCGCTCGCCCTGCAGCACGTGGATGAGCACCTCTTTTTGGTAGTCCGCCACCGTTGTGAACGCCTCGCCGCGCTTCACCGGGATTGTCGTGTTGCGAGGGATGATCACGTTCATCAACCCGCCGAATGTCTCGATGCCCAGCGAGAGCGGCGTCACGTCGAGCAACAGCATGCCGCTGAAGTCGCCGCACAAAATCCCGGCCTGAATCGCCGCGCCCAGTGCGATCGCCTCGTCCGGATTCTGCGTCGTGTTCAGCTTCGGTCCAGCGTCGCCACACCCGAACACACCCGATGCAAACTCGCGTACGAACGGCATCCGCGTCTGCCCGCCGACGAGGATCACTTGATCAAGATCACCGCTGGCCAAGCCGGCATCGGCCAGCGCCTTGAGGCAGTACTCGCGCGTGCGCGCCACGACCGGCTTGGCCAAGCGCTCAAGCTGCTCCCGCGTCAGCGTGTGCTTAAAACTGAACTCCGGCGTCAAAAACGGCAGCTCGATGGTAACCTCCGTTTCCATAGACAACCGCGCCTTGGCCTCCTCCACCGCCTCGGCCAAACGCGCCCACAGCGCCGGGTCGGTAGCAGCGCTTGGCCCTCCCGCTTGGCCAATCTGCTCCGCCAAGTGATCGATGAGCGCGCGGTCGATGTCGTCGCCGCCCAGGCGCGTGTTGCCGCAGGTGGCCAGCACTTGAAACACGCCCTCGTTCAACTCGAGGATCGAGAGGTCGAACGTCCCGCCGCCGAGGTCGTACACCGCCACCTTCGATTTTTCCTTCAGCGAGCCGAGTCCGTAAGCCAGCGCGGCGGCTGTCGGCTCGTTGATGATGCGCTCCACCCGCAGCCCTGCCAGCTCGCCGGCCCTGCGCGTGGCGTTTCGCTGGGCGTCGTTGAAATAGGCCGGCACCGTGATCACCACCGCCTCCGGCCGGTCGATCATCCCCTCGGCGGCAATTGTCCCGAGCGCCTTGAGAATCTCGGCGGACAACTCCTCCGGCAACCAGTCGCGCCCGTGCAGAGGAACCGCCACCGGCCTGCTGCCCTCGGCACAGATGGCGTACGCCGGCGCGGAGCCGATTGAATTTACCTCATCACCCCGGCGTCCCATGAACCGCTTGATGGACGTGACCGTCGTTTCCGGATGCGCCGCCCGTCCGCGCTTGGCCTCCCAGCCAACCACCGGCTCACCGGCCGCCGGAACGCGCACCACCGACGGCGTCAGCCGCCGCCCTTGGCCATCCGCCAGCACCAACGGAATGCCGGACTCCACAATCGCCACCAGCGAATTGGTCGTGCCAAGGTCGATGCCAATGATTTTTCCCACCGCCCAAAACCTGCCATGCCGCCACCGCCCCGGCACGCCAATTCACCCGCTGCCGCTCCGGCGTTGGCTTGCGCTTGGCCAAGCGTTAACGTTGCTGCCAATGCGTTGGGGTTGTCATTTGGTTTTTGTGCTGCTGTTGGCTGGGTGTGCCAGTTACGAGAGCCAGACCGGCTTGTTTCGCGGCGCGTGGAACGGCGGCAGCACTGCCCAGGCCGCGCAGATTGCCAGCCGGGAGGCTGGCAAGCGCAGCGAATCGCGGGATGCTGTCGTGTGGTTTCTCGAGCAGGGCGCGGCGCTACGAGCCGCCGGCAAGTTCGCGGCCAGCAACCACGCGTTCGGGCAGGCGGAAAAGCGAATCGCGTTTTACGACCGGCAGGCCAAGGTGCGGCTGTCGAGGGAAGCCACCGGCCTGTTGACCAATCTGGCCGCATTGCCGTACGAGGGACGCGGCTACGATCGCGTGATGCTCAACACGTATCAGGCGTTGAACTACCTGCAGCTTGGCCAAGCGGAAGCCGCGCTCGTCGAACTGCGTCAGGCGCATGCGGAGCAGGATGCCGAGGTCGTCCGCAACGCCCGCCGCATCGTCGCCGCCCGCAAGTCCGCCGGTGAATACGAGCGGGCCATCCGCGGCGCAAAACTCGACGAGCTTCAGCCGGATATCGCGCTGGATTACGGCGCGTTCGTCAACCCATTCACCGACTTTCTGCACGCGCTCTGCCTGTGGAGTCTTGCGGCCGACGACCGGGAAAATGCGCTCGTCTCCCTTCGGCGCATTCACTCGACGCTGGGTGGGCCGGAGTTTCTTGCTGACGAAATCGGGATGGTCGACCGCATTATCAGCGGCGCGAAGCACCCCGACCTGACGTACGTCATTTTCGAGACCGGCGTGGCACCGATCCGCCGTGAGGTTCGGCTCGACGTGCCGTTGTTCGACAGAAATGTGCCGTACGTTGCAGCGTCATTCCCCCGGCTTGAGCCCCGGGGTCGGGCGACTCCCGCGCAAGTGGCCATCACCGGGGCCAAGCGTGAGGCCACGCTGATCTGCGACATGGACGCCGTGGTTGGGCGGGACTTTCGCACCGAGCTGCCGGCGGTGATTTTTCGCACGCTGGCCGCCTCCGCAACCAAGGCGGCCATCTCAAAAAAAGCGAGGGAGGAATCCGGCGACCTCGGCGCCATCGCCGGTTTTCTGTACCAGGCCGTCGGTGCACAGGCCGATCTTCGCACGTGGACGGCGCTGCCGAAAGCGTTCCACGTCTGCCGCGTCGAGACGCCGGGCGACCGCAAGCTGGCGCTGCTCATAGGCCCGCAAAAAAGCGAGGTCACAGTGAATACCGGCGGCATAAACGTGGTCTATGTCAAGAGCTTCGCCCCAGGAGCGCCCTTGAAGATTCATCAATTTCGGGTAAAATAAACCGCAGACATGAAATCGCTTGTCAAACTCATCGCCGCCGCCGTGCTGCCCGCGCTCGCGCTGGGCTGCGCCACGGCCAAGTACATCGACCACGACGGCCGCGACAGCATCGTCAACGTCGGGCAAATCAATACGCAGGACTGGATCCGCGCGGCCGACGAGCTGACGCAATCGCTGCTGCTCTCCGGCGCGATCCAGTCCGTCGCCGGCAAGCCGAAAGTGCTGATGATCGGCCGCATCAAGAACAACACCACACAGCACATCGACACCGACAGCTTGATGAAAAAAATCCGCGTCGCCCTGAACAAGGGAGGCCGCGCACTGACAACCACGGCGGTTGGGCTCGACGGCCCGGAGGACGAGTCATCCAAGGCAGTGCGCGAGTTGCGGGCCGATGACGAGTTCAACCAAACGACCATCCCCGGCAAGGGCAACCTCGTCTCGCCCGACTACAGCCTGTCCGGCAAGATCATCCAAAATAGCGCCCGCGCCGGCCGCATCAAGCAGTCCGAGTTCGCTTTCCAACTTTCACTGACCGACCTCAAGACCGGCCTAGCCACCTGGGAGGAGGAAAAGCTCATCGTCAAGCAGGGCTCCCGCGCTGCCGTCGGCTGGTAGGGCAAGCGCCTTAAAAAGCAGGTCTTTATTTTCGCATCATCGTCTTGGAGTGCGGTTCTCTGCACCGCTTTGAAACGCTCTCGAAAGCGGCAGGGACGACCACACTCCAAGACGCTCACGCACTCCAGAAACGTTCCGAAGATGGCCGCAGGCCGGACGAGG
>CAJWEP010000073.1 GCA_913030945.1 uncultured Verrucomicrobiota bacterium | reverse complement strand
GGCAGAGGAGTTGCGCCTGGCCAGGCAGTTCGTCGACAACTTCGTGCCCAGTGCCGTTGCCTGGGAGCGGCTCGGGCAGGCGCTGCTGGTTTCCAACGAGATGATGTTTGTCGATTAGAGGTGAAGAAGGAGGCGCGAACCGAAATTCCACGCAAGGCGGTCTATCGACTGTCGGTTTACCTGCGCTGCCTGCACAGGCTGGAAAACAACGGGATTCACACCGTGTCCAGTGAAGTCTTGGCCAGGGCGGCCGGGGTCAAGTCCACCCAGTTGCGAAAGGACCTGACCTATTTTGGACAGTTCGGCACGCGCGGTCTGGGTTACGAAGTACAACAGCTTACCGAGATGATCTCGAATTTGCTCGGTACAAAGGGCTTTCAGCCGGTGGTGATCGTGGGGGTGGGCAACCTTGGAAGAGCACTGCTGAGTTACCGCGGTTTTGAACGGGAGGGATTTGAGATCGTTGGTGCATTTGATCTTCAGCCGGACAGGTATCTGGTGGAACAGTCATCGGTTGATGAGTCGGCGGCAAAGTCTCAGAGCAAGGTGAAATTGGCTGAGTGGCTCAAGGCAGTGAAAATTCCAATAGAGGTCAAGCCGATGGAGGCCTTGCCCAAGGTGATCAACGAGCATCTGGTGAAGTTGGCTGTGCTGTGTGTTCCGCCGAAATCCGCCCAGGAAGTAGTGAACCAGTTGATCGAGCACGGCGTGCTGGCGATACTCAACTTTTCGCCGATTGTACTGTCAGTTCCCGATGAGGTGACTGTCAACAATGTCAACCTTGCGATGGAACTCGAGAACTTGAGCTACTTCATCAACGAGTGATCGTTGTTACTCCAGCTTCGTTTTTTCCTGCTGGGGGAGTCGGAGGTTGATATGCAGGTCGCGCAGTTGCTTGGGCTCAGCGGAGCCGGGGGCGTCGCTCATCAGGTCTGCGCCCTTGGCCGTTTTCGGGAAGGCGATCACTTCGCGGATGCTCTCAGAGTCGCACAGCATGGCGATGAGCCGGTCGAAGCCAAGCGCGATCCCCCCGTGCGGCGGTGCTCCGAACCGGAACGCCTCGAGCATGTAGCCGAAGCGTTCCTGCGCGACGTCGGGTGAAATCTGCAGCACGTCCTCGAAGATGGTCTTCTGCAGTTCACGCTGATGGATACGGATGGAGCCGCCGCCCAGTTCGACACCGTTGACGACGATGTCGTAATGCTGGCCGCGGACCGACTTGGGATCGCTGCTCAGCTTGGGAATGTCTTCCTCCACCGGCGAGGTGAACGGGTGGTGACTGGAATACCATCGGTCCATTTCCTTGTCGAACATCAGCAGCGGGAACTCCACGACCCAGAGAAATTTGTACCGATCGGCCGGGATGCTCATTTTGCCCAACTCGGACAATTTCTCGGCGCAGTAGAGGCGGATTTTGCCAAGAATCTCGCAGGCGTTGAGCCACTCGTCGGCAGCGAACAAAATGAGGTCACCCTCCTCGATGGCCAGTTTCTCCTGTAGCGCGGCCTTCTCGGTCTCGCTGAAAAACTTGACGATGGGCGATTTCCACTCGCCGTTCTCCACCTTGATATATGCGAGCCCTTTCGCACCAAAACTCTTGGCGTAGTCGGTCATTGTCTCCATCTGCCCCTGGGTGACACAGGCGAATCCCCTGGCGTTGAGAGCCTTGACCACGCCGCCCTTGGCCACCATGCCGCTGAAGACCTTGAATTCGCTGGAGGCGAAGTCGCCGGTCATGTCAACCAATTCCATATCAAAGCGCGTATCCGGCTTGTCGCTGCCCCAGCGGTTCATTACCTCTTCGAACGGGATTCGCGGGAATGGCGTGGGGATGTCGATGTCGAGCGCGGTTTTCCAGACGCGCGCTAGTAGGCCCTCGATAAGTGCGTAAATGTCGTCGCGGTCGATAAACGACATCTCAATGTCGATCTGTGTGAACTCCGGTTGGCGGTCGGCGCGCAAATCCTCGTCGCGATAGCAGCGGGCGAGTTGAAAATATTTTTCCACGCCGGCCACCATGAGGATCTGCTTGTATTGCTGGGGCGATTGGGGCAGTGCGTAAAACTGGCCCGGATGGAGCCGGCTCGGCACG
Source organism: uncultured Verrucomicrobiota bacterium (assembly GCA_913030945.1). Lineage (GTDB taxonomy): Bacteria > Verrucomicrobiota > Verrucomicrobiia > Limisphaerales > UBA1096 > UBA1096. The sequence goes on along the minus strand of CAJWEP010000073.1, from coordinate 11,110 downwards.
AGGAATTCGCGGGCGCCTTCCGGAGTGCTCTTGAACAGCGTCGGTGTCTCGATCTCGAGGAAGCCCTGTTCCTCCATAAACACCCGCGTCGCAGTGGCCACCCGGCTGCGCAGACGCATGTTGTGGATCATCTCTGGACGGCGCAGGTCGAGGTAGCGGTGCTTGAGGCGGAGTTCCTCGTTGACCTTGGCGGCGACCTCCGGGTCGTCGATGCTGAACGGCAGCACGTCGGCGTGGTTGAGCACCTCGAGTTGCTCGGCCACGACCTCGACGAGGCCGGTGTCGATCTTCTCGTTCTTCGTGCCGTCGGGGCGGACGCGGACCCTGCCGGTGACGCTGATGACACTCTCACTGTGAAGCCGCGAGGCGGCCTCGAACAGGTCGGCCGGCAGGTCGCTGGGGTCAAACACCGCCTGTGTGCGGCCTTCGCGGTCACGGACATCGATGAAAAGGACCCCGCCCAAGTCCCGGTTGGAGTGCACCCAGCCGTTGAGGGTGACGGTTTGGCCGACATGTTCCTCCCGGATTTCATTGCAGTGATGCGTGCGCTTCATTCTCTAATAATGCCCGGTTCCTCAAAAAAAGGGCGGGGGATGTTGCCGGGAAAGTGCCCGGTTTTCAAAGTTTATTTGCCGGGGTCACAGGTTGAGCATTTTCCGCTGCCAGGGCAGGATCAGTTCGCGCTCGTTGCCGTCCTCAAGCGAGAGCTTGACGAGCGTGGAACGGCTGGCAATGAGCGTGGGGTCGATGTTGTGCACCTTGGCCTGCTTGTCGCGCAGGGCCTTGAGGGACTCGTAAAACAGTTTTTCGCTTTGCGTGATGCGTCGGCGAATCGTGCGGGGAACCTCGGGGTGTTCCCTGGGCGGCAAATCCAGCGCTTGGCCAACCGCATCGCGCAGCGACTTGAAGCGGCGGGTGGAGAGCTTGGCCGGCCAGGCGGTCTTGCGTTTTTTGTCGATCACGGTCTCGGCCAGCCGAACGAGGTCTTCGTGGCGGACGATAAAGTACGGCGGCTTGTTGGCGTTGATGGCTTCGCGCTCCCGCCAGTACCATATGGCTCGCAGGATGGCTTGTTCGCGGCGGTTGAGCTTGCTCGACCCCTTGAGGCGCCACGCTTGGTTAGGGTTTGTCTCCTTGGGCGCGGCGTGTTCCCGGATGAGTCTGTCACAAATCTGTTCGTGCCAGGGAGTTCGCCCCTTGGCCTTGAGATCGTTGCGCAGCTTGTTTGCCAACGTCCGGAGGTGTCGGCTGTCGTTGAGCGCGTAGATGGTCATTTTTTCGGTCAGGGGCCGGCGGGTCCAGTTGGCCTTCTGCGAGCCCTTGTCGAGCGTGATGCCTAGGAACCTGGACAGGAGGTCGTTCAGGCCGAACGCGGTGAAGCCCAGCAGTCGAGCTGCCCACATCGTGTCGAACACCCGTGATGGAATGAAGCGTTTCGCGGCGTACATCAACCTCAGGTCGTTGTCGCAGCCGTGGATGAGTAGCTCCTTGCTTTCCATCGCCTTGAAAAGCGGAGTCACATCCAGCGAGGCGAGGGGGTCGACCAGCACATCCGTGCCGGGGAGGCTGATCTGCAACAGGCACAATTTCTCCGGGTACGAGTGCAGGCTGTCGGCCTCGGTGTCGAGCGAGACCCAACTGGATTTTCGTAACTCGGGGAGAAACTCCTTTAACTGGACTTGAGTATCAATCAAGCGGAGGGGGATTGTGTCAGCACGTTCACGGTTGCCAAGGCAAAACCGTTGTCCGTACGGCTTGACGAATCGATCGGAAGCGTTTTTTCTCTGTTCCCAGCAGGGAACCGATGATGAAAAATCTGGCAAATCATTTCACCGCGACAGCCGCGGAAAACAGGGAAAAAACGGCGATTTTCTGGGGCGAGGAGCAGTACACCTTCGGACAGGCCCACGCCATCGCCGCCGGTTTGGCCAAGCGGCTGAAGGAGGAATTCGGCCTGCAGCCCGGTGATCGCGTGGGGTTGTGGCTCAAGAACTGCCCGGGGTTTGTCTTCTCCCTGTTCGGCATCCTGCTGGCCGAGGGGGTGGTGGTGTCGATCAACAATTTCCTCACACCGGACGAGGTGGGCTACATCCTCGGCGACTCGCAGGCCAAGGTGCTGATCAGCGAGGCCTCGATGGCCGAGGGCACGGCGGCGCTTCAGGCGCAGCTCGACGGCCTGGCCGTGATTGAGGTGGAGGAGCTTGGCCAAGCGGATGCCAGCCAGGCGCCCGAGCTGCCGCCGGCCGGCCAAGCAGGGGAGGAGTTGGCACTGATCATTTACACTTCCGGCACCACCGGCAAGCCGAAGGGCGCGATGCTCAGCAACAACAATCTGCTTCGCAATGTCGAGGGTGTGATGGATGAGCTAGAACTGACGCCGGAGGACCGTATGGCCTGTTTGCTGCCGATGTTTCACAGTTTTAGCATGACCGTGTGCGTGCTGTTGCCGATGACGCAGGGACTGTCGATCGTCGCGATCCGGTCGCTGCATCCTCCCAAGAACATCATCGCCGAGATCATGCAGCACCAGGCGACGGTCCTGCCGGCAATCCCGCAGCTTTACCGGGCGCTGGCCAATTCGCAACTGCCGCCAAACCTACCGTTGCGGGTGTGCTGCAGCGGTGCCGCGCCGCTACCGCTGGAGGTGCTCAAGGCGTTCAACGAGAACGTGGGCATCCCGTTGCTTGAGGGGTACGGCCTGAGCGAGACCAGCCCGGTTGCCTGCTTCAACCCTTTGCACGGGGAGAAAAAGCCCGGCTCGGTGGGCTTGCCAATCAAGGGGGTGGAGTTCCAGATCTGGAACGACGCCGGAGAGGAGCTGCCGACCGGTGAGCAGGGTGAAATCTGCATCAAGGGCCACAATGTCATGATGGGCTACTGGAACAACGAGGAGGCTACGGCGGCGGCGATCAAGGGTGACTGGTTTCTCTCCGGCGACATCGGCTACCTCGACGAGGATGGCTACCTCTACATCACCGACCGGAAGAAGGACATGCTGCTCGTCAACGGCATCAACGTCTATCCTCGAGAACTGGAGGAAGTGATCTACCAGTTTGACGGTGTGAAGGAGGCGGCGGTGGTCGGCGTCAACGATCCCCGCAAGGGCGACATGGTGGTGGCCTGCGTGGCCCCAAGCGAAGGGGCCGACCTCGACGACTCAGCGCTGCTGGCCTTCCTGAAGGACAAGCTGGCCGCCTACAAGCTGCCGCGGAAGGTGATGCAGATGGAGGTGCTGCCCCGCAACGCCACCGGCAAAATCCTGAAAACCAAGCTGCGCGAAATCGCCGCCGAGCAGTACCGCCGCTAGGCCGCCCCGGCGCTGATTTGCTCCGGTGCTTGGCCAAGCGTGGGGTCAGTTACCTGGTGCTGTTCGCGTTCAAGCGACTCGAATTTTCGCCCAACAATCTTCACGCAGTAAAACCAGAGGGCGACGATGATGCACGTGAAGCCGCCGAGAAGCTGAAGGCCAAGCAGGCTGGTCTCCAGTTGGCCGGCCTCGTTTCGGGTGCTGAGGAACATTGGGACGAGGAAGGCGATCAGCAGGGCGGCCACCTTGCCAGTGCGCTGGACGAATACCTCGACGAATGCCCTCGCAACATATTTCTCCTGTCGCGACAACGGGTTGTAGAGTGTTTCGCGTCCGGTCTGGTTGACAGAGTAGGCGAAGGTGCTGTCGGCGATTTTTAGGAGGCTGCCAGCGATCAAAATCGGGACAAGAATGAAGAAAAGCGAACTCAAGGCGATGGACAGCGGCAGCGCCAGCAGGATCCAGTGGATTCGATACTTGGGAAAATTGGCGGCGAATATGCTGAAACCAAGTTGGATGGCCAGCGCTGCGATGTTTCCAATCGCGTACACGGTGCCAAAGCGACTTCCGATTTCCTCCTTGGGCACAAACCGCTCGATCATCGCGGTGAATTGGTAATCCAACACCTCCGAGGTAACCTCGTAAAACCCGACGATTCCGGCGATGGCGATCAGGTAGCGCGACTTGAAGACCAGCGATGCCCCCTCGATTGCGGCGTTGAATTTTTTCCTCGGAACATCGCCCGAGTTTGGTTCCGGTTCATGGTGTGGGATGGACCTGGCCATCCACCCGGCGGCAAACGCCAATAGGCAGATCACCGTGCCGATGCCGATAATTGTGTGCAGCCATTGTTGGTTGTTCATTTCCCCGATCCATCCGCGGAAGTAAGTGCTACCGGCGGCGCCGCCAGAAACCGCCCCCAGTACGATGAAGCCGTAAAGCCGCTTGGCGTTTTTTAAATCCACCGTGTCGTGCAGGAATGAAAAGAAAGCAGCCAGCATGAGGCTGATATACAAGTCGCCAAACCAGTAAAATAGCCAGACTGTTGACTCACTGGGTTTATTGATTTTCAGCGAAAAATAGAATGTCATGGCGATGATCAGACCCATGCAGCAATAGGTCAACCGCTGGCGCTTGGCCAAGCGGGTGACCAGGGTGAGGAAAACAACCAACAGGAAGGCAATCAAGAGGTTCATCCCCTTGGCTAAAAGTTCGGCGCTGCTGCCGAGCATTTCCATCGAGCCCAACTTGAAGGTCTGATCGCCGTCGTATTGCCCGATAAAAAGGCTTTTCTTGAGCGGCTTTAGAATCCAGAAAATGGTGAGGATCAGGTTGATGTACAGAAACATGACCGCCGTGAAGGCGATCTTTTTGCCGGTTGAAAAATGGTCGTTGGGCATCGACTGACTCTTAGCTGACCGCGTCGATGCCGGTCACAGGTTCACCTGGTAATCCAGCGAGTCGCCGCCCTCCACGCTGAGGCGGAATTGCTGGTCTTCCGCGGACAAAAGCTCGAGGTTGATGTTGGAGCCCTCCTCGAGCGGGGCCTTCTCGATCTGGTAGTTGGTCACGCCGAGCGAGAGGATGCCGTTGATCATCCGCAGGGTGGGGCGCGCGCCGAAGGTGAGGCTCCGGCTTTCGCGGGCGATCAGTCTGTGAATGGCGTCGTCGACGGTCAGGTTCCAGTTGTAGGTTTCCTTCATGCCGTCGGCCTTGAGACGGATGTGTAGCTTGGCCATGTCGATGTACTCGGGGTCGGTGAACGGCCGGAACATGGCGATCTCGTCGAAGCGGTTGAGGAAACTGGGCCGGAAACGGTCGAGCAGCGCCAGCTCGAACAACTCCCGGACGTTGGCCTTGTCACGGTTTTTGACGATGACGTCGTAGCCGGTATTGGTGGTCATGATCACAAAGCAGCCGCGCGCGTACATCGGCTTCTGGTTTCGGTCGTAAAAGATTCCCTCGTCGAGCAGGAAGTAGAGCCGGTCGAGCACCTGCACGTTGGCCTTGTCAATCTCCTCGAACACGTAAACCGCGTGGGGGTTGATCGTGAGGTTGTCGGTCATGACGGAGAGGAAGCGATCCATGCTGACAGAGCTCCGGTAGGTCGTCATGTCCATGGTGATCATCTTCAGGCCGAGGCTCTTGGAGAGCAGCTTGGAGAGGTAGGTTTTACCGGTGCCGGTCGGCCCGGCGAACATGATACTGGCGACCGGCTTTTCGTCGGTCCGACCGCCGCCGTAGCCGATGCGGGAGAGCCGCACGACACCGTTGAGGGCCTCGTCCTGCCCGATGAACCGCGACCGAATCTTGTCCGGCAGCTCCTTCAGCACGGAGAAGTCCTTTTGGATGATCCAGTCCGGCACCTGGGCGGCCTTCATTGAGGCGGCCTTGAGTGTGGCCTTGTCCATCACGAACCGGCCGTTCTTTGCCACCGCCTCCTCCATCATCGTGACGAGTTCCTTGAACACCGTGAGTGTCCGCTGCGGTTCGGGTTTGTTGGGCTGGTAGTAGCCGATGATCTCCTTGATATAGTTGACATGTGGCTCGGTGAGCTTCAACTGCGGGATGTAGACTCGGGAGTAGTTGAGCAGAATGCCGTTGATATCGTCGTTCCCGTACTCCGGCAGGAAGACGGTGTCGCCGAAGGAGTTGATGACATAGTTGTTGTCGGAGCGCACGCGCGAGTAGTTGAAGTAGTCGATGAAGGCGATGCTGCGCATCTTGCCGCCCTGGATGTTCGGGGCGAACAGGGTCTCCACTCCGGTGGAGGAGCGGTTTGACGCGCCCAGCCCGATCATCGAGCTGAGGTTGGAGATATACAGGATGATGTCCTGGCCCAGCGCCGGCTTGCTGATTTCCTTCTGCCAATATTCCTGCACCTGTCCAAGCAGTGTGTGGCCCTCGACGATCTTCGGCAGGTCGATCTCGAGATGGGCGAACTTGGCCAGGGCGGGATCACCACTCACGGCCAGGCTGGCGAGAAAGTAGCGGTAGGCCGACGAGGCGTCACCGACGATCAACACCGACTTGTTGCCGTGGTCGGCGGTGACGACATCCGTGATGCGCTTGGTCAGGTCCGGGAGAATTGGCAGCTTGTTCATGACCCTGGCCGGCTCCTCCCACTCCGGGCTGATGTCGTACTTGCCCGACGGATCGTGAAGGATGAAGCAGGACTTGCTCAAAGTCTTGAGGCTCGGTGCCGCCCGCACGGATGTGGAAATCAGGGTCGCAACGGCAGAGGCGACGAGGACACGAAGGCTGTTTTTTAAAAAAAGCCGCTTCATCTTGATTTTGAAGGAATGCTTAGTTAGCTGCGCAGCAGCCGTGCTCCGTAAAACGGATCGGGCAAACTGGCATGATTTCGGCCGTTGTCAAAAGAAAAGAACGGCCTTTGGGGAGGCGGCGCCTGGCTTAGTGCGAGGCAGCCGCGAAGGCCGGTTCCACGGCATTCCGCGTGGCGTGGAGCGATTCGGTGAGCGTTTGGGTGTTTTCGTCGATTCGCTTGGCCAGGCGGGCCAGTTCGCCGTCGAGTCGGCCTCGCTCGGTATCGAGTGCTTCATTCTGGTCGCTCAGCTTGCTCTCGAGGAATTTTCGGTGAGCTCGTTCATGGCTTAATTCGGCGTTGAGCGAGAGGTTGAACTGCCGCTCGTTGGCCAACTCCTCCTGAATGACACGGTGACTGTCCTCGAGAATGTTGGCGCGATCGCTCGTCTTGGCCAGTTCCGGCTCCATTTGCTCGACTTTGGCCTCGGCGGTCTCGGCCCGATACAGGAGATTCTGGAAATATTCACGGTCGCTCTCGCTGAAGACCCGCCCCTTGTGCCGCCAGCGAAAGCCGAACCAGCCGCCGGTAAGCCCAAGACCGACGCCGAGGGTCACGATCAAAACCGCCATTCCTGTCCCCAAAGCCAGCATCACTCCGACCAGCCAAGCAGAATCCGTGCTAAACCAACCGGCAATCCGTCGTTTTTGGCCGGTTTGCATTGCGCCCCCGCTGCTGACCGCCTAAAAACCGAGCGCAGCAACCGTGTTTTGAACATGATTTTCATTCGACATTTTTCAGTTCTTTGCCTGCTCGGCACGGTCTCGATTGGCCAAACGGCGGACTGGCCCACCTACCAGCACGATTACGCCCGAACCGGCGTCGCCAAGGAATCGTTGCTCGCGCCGTTCTCCGACGGTTGGGTTCACCGTTCCAAACATGCTCCGCGACCCGCTTGGCGTGGCGAGGCCAAGTGGGACGGCTGGCACAAGGTTTACGACCTGAAGTCGCGGCAGATCTTTGACTATGCCTACCACCCTGTCATCGCCGATGGGCTGCTCTATTACGGTTCGTCGGCGGACGATAAAATCTACTGCCTCGATGCCGCCACCGGCAAGCAGCGCTGGGCGTACTTCACCGAGGGGCCGGTGCGCCTGGCCCCGACAATCGCTGGCGGGCGCGTCTTCGTCGGCTCCGACGACGGTCACGCCTACTGTCTAGACGCGAAAAGCGGCTCGCTGATCTGGAAGATTCGGCCCGGCCCGAAGGACTACCGCATCCCCGGCAACGCACGCATTATCTCGCGCTGGCCGCTGCGCACCGGCATCGTTGTCATTGGCGATCTGGCCTACTGCGCCGCCGGCATGTTTCCCTCCGAGGGCGTGTTGATCACGGCGATCGACGCCGGCACCGGCAAAATCAAGTGGCAGCAAAAACAGACCGATCTACCGGCGCAGGGCTACATGCTGGCGTCACACACGCGGCTCTACGTCCCGGCCGGACGCAACAACCCGGTCGTGCTCAGTCGCGCCGACGGCAAACGCATCCGCGTCGTGAGCGGCCAAGGCGGCACCTACGCGCTGTTGACCGGCGACAACCTGGTTTTCGGCCCAGGCAAAACCGGCACGCTTGGATTTGTGGAGTCGAACCAGTCCGATCAACTGGCCACGTTCAAGGGCAACCACATGATCGTCACCCCGGTGCGATCCTTCCTGCAAAGCGACACCGAGCTGAGCGCACTGGATCGCAGCCGCTACCTCGACCTTGCCCGCAAGCGTCGTACACTCAAGAAACGGCACGAGCAACTTAAGGAGGCGTTGAAGAAGGCACCCAACGGCAGTCAACGAGCGCAACTACTCCAGGAGGCCACCCAACTGGGTCAGAAACTCGACGAGGTTCAGGCCGGCATGCAGGAATGTTTTGCGTGGCGGGTTGCCAGTAACCAACCGCTGAGCATGGTGCTGGCCGGGCAGACGCTGATCACCGGTGGTCACAACGAGGTGGCGGCCTACCACGCCAAGGACGGCAGCCTGCTTTGGCAGGGCAAAGTCGACGGTGAGGTCTTCGGTCTGGCCGTGGCTGACGGTCGCCTGTACGCCAGCACCAGCAAGGGTGTCATCCACTGCTTCCGGGCTAGGCGCCTGGGCAATTGATTTTCATGATGACTAAGCAACAACTTCATCGATCTCTCTTTGCGTTGGCTTGCGGGATGTTCCTTTTGGTGAGTCCTTTCGGACAAGCCCAGGAGTGGACGCGCTTCCGCGGGCCGAACGGAACCGGCATCAGCTTGGCCAAGGGCATCCCGTCCAAGTTCACCCTGTCCGACGCCACCTGGCGCGTGGCACTGAAGGGGGAGGGCCACTCGTCGCCGGTGCTGTGGGGCGGCCGCGTTTTCGTCACTGGCTCGGACCGGGTGAAGGGCACCTTCAACGTCCAATGCCTTAAGGCCGGCGACGGCTCGGAAGCTTGGTCAACCTCGCGTCCGCAGAAGGATTACCGCATGCACCGGTACAACCACCTGACCTCATCGACGCCGGCGACCGACGGCAAGCGGCTGGTGGTGCTTGTGTCGGAGCCGGGCGCGCACACGCTTTTCGCGCTCGATCTCGAGGGAAAAAAACTTTGGGAGCGGAAGTTCGAAACCATCATCAGTAACCACGGCAGCGGTGTGTCGCCGATCTTTCACGGTGATAAGGTGATTTTGGCTGGGGATGAGGAGAACCAAAGTTTTCTAGCGGCACTTGATGCTGCCAGCGGAAATGTGCTGTGGAAGACCGACCGGGTCAACGTCAAGACGGCCTTCTCGACACCGTGCCGTTTCGTTGACCCCTCCGGCACCGAGGGACTTTTGTTCAACAGCATGGCCCACGGCATCACGTTCGTGGACCCGAGCACCGGTAAAACATTTTGGGAGCAGGGCGGCCTGTTCGAAAAGCGGACAGTGAGTTCCTGCCTGGTTGCCGACGGCCTGCCAATTGGCACCTGTGGCAGCGGGCAGGGCGGAAACTACCTCGTCGCGCTCAAGCCGGGCAGCGCGGACAAGGGCGTGCCGCCGAGTTTGGCGTATAAGTTGCGCCGGTCGATTCCATACGTGCCGACGGGCTTGGCGAAGGGCGGGTTGTTGTACCTGTGGGGCGACGCCGGCATTGTAAGCTGCGTGCGTGCCAAGAGTGGCGACTTGGTTTGGCAGGAACGCGTTGAGGGCCGGTTCTTCGGCTCGCCGGTCTGGGTCGAGGACCGCCTGTTTTGCATCTCGACGACCGGCAAGGTCGTGGTGATGGCCGCATCGGAATCGTTCCGGCAGATCGCCGTGAATGACTTAGCCGAACCGACCCACTCGACTCCGGCCCTGGCCGGGGGGCGGATGTTCCTCCGCACGCTGGGATATCTTACCTGCGTCGGCGGCGTGTCGGAATGATCGGCTTGGTTGTCATCGTACCGGTGGCTTTCTTCGCCGGCTGGATCCTGAAAAACAGCGTGACGCTCTATCGCGGCCGCGCCTGGCCAAGCGGCTGGGTGGCGCTGTTCTGGCTTTCCGCCGTGCTGGGCCTTTGCTTGGGCGTTTGGTTTTGCGGGTTTGCCGAATGGGAAGCGGTGCGTTTCCGTCGATTACCGATCCCGATTGAATACAAACATCCGACAGATGGCTGGGGGCCTTTGAAGGATATGCCATCAGCGATTCGGCAACTGGTATTGGTGGTGGACTTCTTTGCGGGGCTGGCGCTGGCCCTGGCCCCGATCACGGCGTCGATGCGTCTCGCCGAGTTCATGGATGAATCCCGCCGGCTTAAGGCGGCATCGGCGGATCAGTCCAGCCCAAGCGCGGACGACGCTCCCTGAAGCGCCGCAATCACCTCGGCGATGTGGTCGTTGAGTTCGGCTTCCATCAACTCCGCGCCGTGCACGATGTCCTCCCGTTTCACCCCCGCGGCGAATCCCTTGGCCTTCATTTTTTTGCGGACACTCTTCGGTGTCATGCCGCCCAGTTTTTCCGGTCGTACGTAGGCCACGGCCACGATGAAACCACACAGTTCATCGACAGCAAACAACGTCTTGCGAATGGGGCGATCGAGAGGGTAGTCGGTTTGGTTCCATTCCGCGTGGGACAGGATCGCCTCGACGATCTCCTCATCGACGCCGCGTTCGCGCAGAATCTTCGCCCCCTCCTGCGTGTGGTCGGGGATGTTCGGCCAGCGCTCGTAATCGAAGTCGTGCAGCAGGCCGGTGACGCCCCACTGTTCGGTATCCTCGCCCCGCTTGGCTGCGTAATGCCGCATAGCGGCTTCGACTGCGAGCGCGTGTTTGAGCAGTGATTCCGATTTCGTATACTCGTTGAGCAGCGCCCAGGCTTCATCCCTGTTCATGCGCAAAGTGTCGGAAGAACTCGCGAAGAGCGCAAGCTCCGCTTGGTCACTTGATACTTCAAACTCCTTCAAGCTTTCGGTAGCGTTGGGCGCATGGCAGATTTGACGGGTAGGTCGATCATCGGGTTTCAAGCGGGCGGCGGTGGCGAGCCTTCCATTTTCGGTATCAACCCC
>CAJWEP010000072.1 GCA_913030945.1 uncultured Verrucomicrobiota bacterium | reverse complement strand
GGTGAAGGACCGCGCGCCACGCCGACGATTCACGACGGCATGGTGTACACACTCGGCGCTACTGGCATGTTGAACTGCCTAAAACTGGCCACCGGCAAACCGGTCTGGCGGCGCAACATCCCCACCGACGCCGGACTAAAGCTCGACGACCCTGTTGACCAAAGCGGGTTGTCCGCCAATCGCAATAAATCAAAGGAGTGGGGCTACGCCAGCTCACCGCTGATGGTGGATGACAAGGTTGTCGTCAGCGCCGGAGGTGAAAATGGACGCTCACTTCTCGCCTACAACACAGCCACCGGCAAACCGGCCTGGGCCGGCGGTAGCAGCCGAGCTGGCTACAGTTCCGCGCGCTTGGCTAAACTGCATGGCGAAACCCAAGTCGTCATTTTCAACCAGAACGGCTTGGCCGCCCACTCGCCGAAGGACGGCTCGATCCGCTGGGAGTTTAACTGGAACGCCCCCTACCCGCACGTGTCGATGCCAGTCACCCTACCGAACAACAGAATCCTGATCAGCCTCGGCTACGGCAAGGGCAGCAAACTGGTTCAAGTCGATTTTGAGAACGGCAGTTTTGCCGTGAGGGAACTTTGGAAGTCGAACCGCATGAAGGCCAAGTTCACGAATTTGGTTTTCCATAACAATCACATCTTTGGCCTCGATGACGGCATCTTTGCCTGCATCGACACCGGCCGTGGCCACCGCAAGTGGAAAGATGGCCGGTACGGTCACGGGCAAATTCTATTTCGCGGCAGCCACATCCTTGTCATGGCGGAAAACGGCGACGTCGTCCTGCTTGAAGCCGATCCCGAACAGCATGTCGAACTGACCCGATTCGCCGCACTCGACGGCAAGACGTGGAACCCCCCTGCATTGGCCGATGGGTATTTACTGGTGCGCAATCACCGCGAGGCCGCCTGCTACAAACTGCCCCTGGCCAAGCCAGCCGAAGTCGCGGCAAAATGAAGGAAGACTACATACGCCGGAAAGAACGATGGGCACAGAAGATATCCGGAAAGGAACTCCCCACCCGACCCAACGTCGGGCGCCTCCCCGCCGGCCAGCATGAGGTCAACAACTTTCCCGTGCTCGACCTCGGTGAGCACCCGGAAATCCCCCTCAACGAGTGGTCGCTGAAAGTTCATGGCAAGGTTGAAAACCCGGTCACGCTCAACTGGGAACAGTTCATGGCGTTGCCGCAGTTTCGTGATGTGAGTGATTTCCACTGCGTAACGACTTGGAGCCAGTTCAACATGGTGTTCGAAGGTGTTGCTTTTTTCACGTTGGCCGATCTCGTCAAGCCGAAGCCTGACGCCACTCACCTGTTTTTCACGGCTTACGACGACTACACCACCAACGCCCCGCTTGATGCCTGCATGGACGACGACGTAATGATCGCCCACTCATGGAACGCCAAACCGCTGGCACTGGAACACGGTGGCCCGGCACGTGTAATCATCCCCAAACTTTACGCATGGAAAGGGGCCAAGTTTATCCGGGAGATCGATTTTCGCAGCCATGACGAACTTGGCTTTTGGGAGCAGCGCGGTTACTCGAATACAGCCGACCCGTTCACGGAAGATCGTTTCTCCTGAGCTTGGCCAAGCGGATCAGGCCGGGTTGGGAGCGAACATCGGCAGCACCATGGCATCGATCTCGTTGGCCAAGGCGTCCAGTTGCTCGAGAAATCTTTCGCGCCCCTTGATGATCAGTTGATCAGCCTGCTCCCTGTAATACTCAATGCCTTTCATCAGGTTGAGTTTGTATTCCTCAAAATACTCAGACGACTGATCCGATAATTTCAGGCGCACTCGCTCGGCCTCCTCGGCCATGTTTTCGATGTAAAGTTTAAGCTCATTGACAAACATATGTGGTCGCTTTTTCTCCTTGAGCAGATCGATGCGCCCGTAAATATGATCCACCATTTCCCGCAACGTTGACACCTTGTCGAAAAAGCGTCCATTCGGCCCCACGCAAATGGCCTCTTTTGCTGTGGTCGCCAGATTCATGACTTTCAACGCTGCGGCTGAGAGGTCATGGCAAATGCATGCGCGTTCAGTAGTTTCCTTGATGTGCGCTGCTTTCTGCTCCTCGTTCAAATCATCCCTGCCACTAATCTCATCAATTTTCAAAGTTTGATAGACCGTGGACGAGCGGCAAATAGGCTTGGCGGTGAACTCAGTGTTGAATTTCAGAAATTTGTGAGGGCACTTGCTTCCTGCATTGCCCTCGGCAATGCGTTCGTGACGACTGGCTTCGCTGTCTGATGTCTGGAGATTCCAGAACTGGATACCCAAGGGCGACGAGCGGGTCAGTTTGATTTCGTTTTCGCCCGCAACACGAACTTTCTCGAGGTGCTTCTCATCAATTCGAACCACCTCAGGAACCAACAGGAAAGACGAGCCCCATCCGGTGGCATCGACGTCGAAGTGGTTTAGAATTGCATCATGCTCAGCGTGTGTTCCTACGCCACCCTGCACGGTAAATCCAGACATTGGAGGCCCAGTGATTTGCCGCCCCGTCTTTGCCAATGCGGTTTCATACACTGGGTAGATTTTTTCCACTAATTCCACTCGGCGATTCTTGAACTCCTCAAGGATTGGCCCCATGAGGATGCCCTGTGTAGCAAAGGCGTGTCCGCCGCAGTTGAGTCCGGATTCAAATCTCCATTCTGAAACCCAGATGCCCTTCTTAGCCAGAAAACGTCCCTGTATTTCAGCACTTCGATAGTCGCTCACCTTGAGGGTGACACGTTTTTTTATGCACCCCGACGAGTCGGGAAAAAAGTCCGGATAATTGGCGATGGCGCCGTAGAGCCTTGGGTTCATTCCCGCCGAAAAAATAACACTGCTTTCCACGCAACTTTCAGCGAATCCTTTCAGCCCAGTCAACGCATCCGTTTCATCGGATTCGAGCGGGTGATTATCATGATGGTCGATACTGCCATCGACTTTGGTCATGATGTTTACATCGATTCGACCGGGCTTCATGAACTGCCTCAACTCAATCTGAAGCTGATCCTTTCTAACCGGATCGAGTTCCTCCGTCATTTTCCGGTACCTACTCTTCAACTCTCCGTCAGGCAACAGATCAAAATAGCGAGAAATGTCTTCCCTTGACTCAAACGGTTGCTGACGAACAGCGTCAAACTGAGCCTTAACGAGCCGGTCGAGTTGGTTAAGGTAGGCGGTGATCCTGCGGGCTCGGTAGCCATCACTTCCTCCCGCGACTTCCTCGTAGGGCAACCCGTGCTGAGCGCAATGATATTTGCGCACACGCTCTATTAATTCATCATCGCCAAGACTGATGACGCTGTGAATTCCGTAACGCGCCACCTTCAAACAGGTGTCGATCGTAAAACCGGTACCCATCACTGGGATGTGAAAAAGGTGCGGGTCAGTGGATGCTGCAGATACGCTCAATGGATTTCCTGTTTTGGGCCGTTATAATTGGATTCTTACAACGAACGGACCACAAGATTGCCCACTCCTCTCGGCCAGTCAAGTTCCGCAGTACAATCCGCGAATCGGCCGTAACTGTCAGCTCAGAATGCCGTCGATTATTTTCGGTGATCCAACCCCGATCAGGCGTTGGTCCAATCCCTGATAGCGGTAGCTCAGGGCGTATGGATCGAGACCTGCCAGATGCAGAATGGTCGCCTGCAGGTCATTCAAATGTACCGAGTTTTTTACAATGGTGTATCCAAGTTCGTCTGTCTCGCCGTAGGTGATGCCGGACTGGATTCCGGCGCCGGCCAGCCAGATGGTGAAACAGTCCGGATGATGATCTCGCCCGAGGAACTTTGAACCGTTGCGCTTCTCGTTCATTGAGGTGCGTCCAAATTCGCCGCCCCAAATCACGAGCGTCTCATCGAGCAAACCACGTTGCTTGAGATCCATCAGCAGGGCGGTGACGGATTTGTCATTCTCAGCACACTTGGAAGGCAGCCGTTGCACGAGATCGTTGCTTGAACCGGTGCCGTGAAAATCCCAACCCCAGTCGAACAATTGCACATACCGGACGCCTTGCTCCACCAAGCGCCGGGCCAGCAGACAGTTGTTCGCAAAAGATGCCTTGCCCGGCTCTGCACCGTACGACTCAAGCGTCGATTTCGATTCCCGGTTGATGTCCATCACCTCCGGAACGCTGATCTGCATGCGGTACGCCAACTCGTACTGTTCGATTCGCGTCAACGTCTCCGGGTCGCCGATTTCGCGGTACTCCTGTTCGTTGAGCTTTTTGATCGCATCAAGGCTCCGACGACGCACGTCCCGACTCATGCCTTTCGGGTCTGAAACATACAGGATGGGATCGCCAGTGCTGCGGCATTGTACGCCCTGAAACACCGACGGTAAAAACCCGCTGCCCCACAGGCTCTTGCCGCCGGACGGATCCGTTCCCCCTGAGACCATCACCACAAACCCAGGCAAATCCGCATTTGCTGAGCCAAGGCCGTAAGTAATCCAGGAACCGATCGATGCCGAACCGTTTCGGGATGTCCCGGTGTAAAGCATCATCTGCGCGGGAGCGTGGTTGAACTGGTCAGTGTACATCGACTTCACGAATGTAACGTCGTCCGCCAACTGCGGCAGCTTGGGATACATGTTGCTAATCCACTGCCCGTTCTGTCCGTACTGCTTGAATTTGTGCGGCGATCCCAGCAGCGTGGGGTGACCCTTGATGAACGGCAATCGGCGGCCCTCGATGAATTCTTTCGGGCACGGTTTGTTGTTAAACTCGTTCAACATCGGCTTGTAGTCGAACAGATCCAACTGCGGCGGCGACCCCGCCATGTGCAGATAAATCACGCTTTTGGCCTTGCCAAAGTGTTTCGATTCAACAGGACCGGCCGAGCTGGCCGTACTCACCCCTCCCATCAGCGAACCAAGCGCCATCGAACCGAGTCCCACTTGGCATCGTTTCAGGAAGTGCCGCCGTGTTATGAATTGTGACTGCTGTAATTGCAGGTTCATGTTCATGATTTAGCCTTTCATCAGTACGGCGTCGAGATTTAACAGAACATTCGCCACAACCGTCATCGCCGCCATCTCTGGCAGACTGGCACCAGCTGGCATTGGGACAGTTGTGCCGAACAGTTTCTTTGCGGCGTCGGGATCCTTCCGGTAATGCGCCAGTTCGCTGTTGAACAACTCTGTCAAAGCTGCCAAGCGCCCCTCCTCCACCGGCTTGGCCAAGGCTAGGAAAAGTCCAAATTTCAACCGGTCCACCGTTGTCTCGCCGCCCTCGTTGTAAAGCCGATACGCCAGCGCTTGTGCGAACTCGATGTACGCTTCGTCGTTGAGCGTGACGAAAGACTGCAGCGGTGTGTTGGTCCGGATTCGGCGCACGGTGCAAATCTCCCGACTGGGTGCGTCGAAGGTCGACATCGACGGATACGGAACCGTCCGACGCAGAAAAGTGTAAAATCCGCGCCGGTACCGGTCCTCACCCTGGCTTGTCGCCCAGTTGCGTTGGCCGTTGAACGCCGCCTGCCACAAATTGGGCGGCTGCGGTGGATAGACGGATGGCCCGTGCATCTTCACGCTGCCCAGTCCGCTCAACAGCAGCGCTTGGTCTCGTACCATCTCCGCCTCCAACCGGAATCGTGGCCCACGGCCAAGCCGTATGTTGCGCGGATCACGCTTGGCCAAGCTGCCCCGAACAGTTGCCGACTGCCGGTATGTCGCGGACATCACCAT
This sequence comes from uncultured Verrucomicrobiota bacterium, assembly GCA_913030945.1. Classification (GTDB taxonomy): domain Bacteria; phylum Verrucomicrobiota; class Verrucomicrobiia; order Limisphaerales; family UBA1096; genus UBA1096. The sequence goes on along the minus strand of CAJWEP010000072.1, from coordinate 7,555 downwards.
CGTCTTGAGCAACTGCTTCATGTCCCAGCCATTGTCGATGAACTCCACCGCAAGCCAGTCGAGCAGTTCCGGATGATCCGGCAGCCTGCCTTGCGTGCCAAAATCCTCCTCCGACTCAAGCAACCCCCGTCCAAACAGTCTCCCCCAAAACCGGTTCGCTGCCACTCGTGCGGTCAGTGGGTTATCCCGCTGAACCAGCCACTTCGCCACGCCAAGACGGTTGTGCGGCGTGCCCTTGGTCGGCGTGTGGAACGAGGCCGGAAAACCGGTCTGCACCACCTCGCCCTTGTCCAGAAAACTGCCCTTCACCATGATGTAGCTCTCGCGCCGCTTGGCATCGGGCAGTTCACGCATGTACGGCGTTGTGACGATCGAGTTGCTGAGTTTTTTATGCTTCCTGCGGTTGTCCTCGATCGATTTGCGGACCGGCTTCAACTCCACGGCGAACGTCCGGTAGTGTGCGGCGATCTTCTCTGCCTGCGCCGAAGTACGGTCGGATTCGTCCACCAGCAGCACCGGCAGGATTTCCTCCGGAAAATCAACACCCTCTACCGCAAAATAAAAACCGCTCATCTTGTCGCTGTTGACAATCTTGAGCAACAGTTCGCTCTCGCCCTTGGGCAGGCTCACGCTCACGCTCTCCTGCCCGGCCTTGACCTCGCGCTTGACCTTCCGGGACAACACTTGCCGTCCGTTGATCCACGCCTTTATGGCATCATCACTACCCAGCGACAGTTGCTGAGTCCCAGCAATAACGGCGTTCACTTTGCGGCGCAGATACACTGCTGAATGGTCGCGCGACTCAATCGAATGCAACTTGCCATCGACCCAACCCGGCGCGGAATCCCACATGACCACCGTCCCATCACCACTCTCCGACCTTGAAAAAACCTGAACCTCAGCCAGTGAAAGAATCGGTTCGGAGCGGCCGCCAATCTGCAGCATCTCAATGCGAACGACTGAGACTTTCCCGTCCGTCTCCACTGGGACGGCGAATCCCTCGTTCGGTTTCGGGTAGCCTTTGTTGTTGGTGAAGAAATCTTTTTCAAACAACGAGTCCCGCTTGGAATTCAGCGCAAGGACACGAAACGCTGACAACCGCTCCGGCACTTCCAGGCGGTTCCAAAGCACGACCTGCGTCAAGGCTGTTGGCTCGGCCAGTTCCACCTCCCACCAGGGCGACTTGTCGTCCGGATTCTTGGTGTGCGTCACGGTCTTGTCCTCAAAAGTGCCTGAAGTGTTGCCGTCGATCGCGAGTTTGGCCACAGCCTCATACGAGGTTGATGACTGCCGGGCTTTGCCGCTCATCGCAACGTTCTTGCCAACAGCAATGCGCTCCGGCGCGAATGACTCGGAAAACCCCCTGTCAAAATCATCCGCATCATATGGCCCGGCGATCTCCCAGGTGGACAGCTTAGGTTCCGGCTTGGCCAAGTCGCGCAGTGAATCAAGTTCCCAAGCGCGCTGCCCCTTGGCCAAAGCCGGCGTGTGTTCGGCGAGCTTGGCCTGCAATGCAGCAAGTTCGCTGTCAATCTTGGCCAAGCGCTTGGCCTGCTCGCCGGTCGGATACGGCAAACGTGGCGACTCGTCGCCCCGGTCGGCATCCTCCGTCTGGTTGAAGATGTCGTAAAACTGGTAGTACTCCTTCAAAGTTATCGGGTCGTACTTGTGCGAGTGGCACTTGGCACAACTCATCGTCAGTCCCATCCAAACCTGCACGGTCGTGTCCACGCGGTCGCGCACCGCCTCGACTCGAAACTCCTCGTCATCCGTGCCTCCCTCGGTGTTGGTCTTTGTGTTGCGGTGGAACGCCGTCGCGATCAACTGGTCCCGGCTTGGCTCCGGCAACAGGTCGCCGGCCAGTTGCTCGATGGTGAACCGGTCGTACGGCATGTTTTGATTGAAGGCGTCGATCACCCAGTCACGGTATTTCCAGATTACACGCAGCGGATCAGAGCCGTAGCCTGCGGAATCGGCGTAGCGCGCCAAGTCGAGCCACATGCGCGCCCATCTCTCGCCGTATGTGGGGCGGGACAGCAAGTTGTCTACGAGCAACTCGTAGGCGTTTGCCCGCTTGTCGTTGACGAATGCCTCCACCTCTTCTTTTGTCGGCGGCTGGCCGGTCAGATCAAGCGACAGGCGGCGAAGTATCGTGTGGCGATCCACCAACTCACTGGGGCGATCCCCGCTCGCTTCGAGTCCGGAAAGGACGAAATGATCGATGCCGTTTTTCACCCAAGAGCGGTTGTTGACTCCGGGAAGAGTCGGCCGAGTCGGCGGCACAAACGACCAATGCCGGGCGTACGGGGCGCCTTCGTCGATCCATTTGCCGATGAGTTCAATCTCTTCGGCGCTCAGTTTACGACCTGAGTCTTCAGGCGGCATGATATCGTCAGTGTCCGTCGTCGTGATGAGGGTGTACAACGAGCTCTCACCCCGATCACCCGGCACGATGGGCACTGTGTCGTCATGTCGGGCTGTGGCGCCTTCGCGGGTGTCAAGACGCAGGTCCGCCTTGCGCTTCTTTTCATCTTGCCCATGGCAGGTAAAGCAGTTCCTCGAGAGCAACGGGCGGATAACGCTGTTGAAATCCACCGACTCCGTCGCACTCAACGGGTACAGCCCAACCGTCGCAGCACAAACCGTAATTCCAAGGATGAGTCTGTTCCTCATGACACAGCGAATAAAGCTGGGGGGGAATATTAATTAAACTGTACCGTTCTCCAAATCATTTCCTGCTCTTATATCAATAATAATTGCTGAAAACGATCAAACGTTAAGCGGCGGAAATTTCCGCGTTTTTGATCAAATTGCCTTCCCAATCCGTGTTTTCGACGCTACTAGTCTTTCCGCCTTCGTGGCGTCGGCCAGTTTAGCTCAGTTGGTAGAGCACTCGATTTGTAATCGAACGGTCGTCGGTTCGAATCCGACAACTGGCTCCATTCCCACCGATCTCCCACCCTCACTTGTTTCATCTGGCACAAGCGCATCCTTTAAACCGAAGCACTTCCCCGCTTGAACACAGTAGGGAAATGAAACACCTCCTACTCCCTACAATCGCAGCCGCACTGTTGGTCTTCGGCAAAGGGCGTTTGGACTTGCCCTGACTTTTCATTTGCCTCACAGCTTTGTTGTTCCGATGAGGTATTTCCCAACATTTCTGGCGGCGCTAACACTGAACTGCCTAAGCTTGGCCAAGGGCGACAATGCGATGTCGGTCGACGTGGCGCAAATCACGCACGGACCACACACGCACTTTTTTGGCTACATCGGACATGTGCAAAATATTCCATGGAACAAAAGTGGGCGCTTTATCGTCGCGTTACAGAGCGATTTTCACGATCGGATGCCCGGGCAAAATGATCCGGCTAACGTGGTTCTCATCGATACCGCAAACGATTACCTCGTTACCGCTGTGGATCAATCACGTGGGTGGAATCCGCAGCAGGGAACGATGTTTTACTGGAATCCAGGCAAGCCGGAGACGCAGTTTTTCTTCAACGATCGCGACCGCAAAACCGGCAAGGTTTTCTGCGTGCTCTACGACATTGAGCAGGCCAAGCGCGTGCGCGAGTACCGCTTTGCCGACACGCCGATTGGCAACGGCGGTGTGGCTCAAAACGGCGGTTGGTTTCTCGGATTAAACTACGCACGGATGGCAAGGTTGCGCCCCGTGACCGGATACAAAGGCGCTTGGGATTGGACTGAACGCGAAGCACATCCAAAAAATGATGGTCTGTTCAGGGTTGATATCCAAACCGGCAAAAAGCAGTTCCTTGTGTCGTTTCATCAAATGGCAAATGAACTCAAAGCGCTCGGTCGCGATGTGAAAACAGCCATATGTTCATCAACCATTCGCTCTCAAATCGCGAGGGGACCGGGTTTTCTTTTTCGCGAGAGCTGGCTGGAGCGGACAGAAAAGGAAAAAAATCAACCACCCCTTCATTACGACCGACAAAGGTGAGAATCTTCGCTCCAACCGAATACATATCGGCGGACATCCCGAGTGGGACTACGGGCACCGGATGATCGCCCGGTTGGGAGATCGGCAAATCCTGTTCGACACCGATCAGCAACTGGTGATCGGCACGCTGGGGTCACCGGAGATTTTTCCCGACCATGAGGGAGACATCGCCCTGTCCCCCAATGGCCACAAGGATCGAAAAAAGAAAGCCAACTTCTACACCATCTATCAGCGGAAGGACGGCGCTCATTTCCGGACAAGAGGGTTCAATATAGCTCATTGGCAATCCGGGGATTTGCGTCAGGATCCCACACCATGCTGGAACCGCACCAGCGACCAGATTCTCGCACCCGGTGTCAGCAAGGATGGCAAAACCCGTCAGCTATTCATCTTGAAACTGAAGCAGTAACACAAAACGATTCAAAAAGGGTTTTCTTTCGACTTGAAAGATAGTTCCCGGAACACGAACATCCGCAGCGTTGAATTTGCTTTATAAGTTTCCGCCTTTTTGGAGATGCTTGGTTCCGTTGCTTGCCGTCACTTCGTATTTACAGGGCAATGTGATCGGAAAAGATCACCCCATGGTGTCAGCGATCTCAACCCACATTGCGACAGGTGCAGCCTGCATTGCCGCGCAAGCGCATTTGTGTTTTTATGAACGCATGAGCAGTCATCTCGACTCGTTGCGGGAATTCACCACCATCGTTGCCGACACCGGCGACTTTGAGTCCATCCGCGAATACACGCCGCAGGACGCCACGACCAACCCCAGTCTCATTCTCAAGGCCGCGCAAATGCCCGAGTACGAACCGCTGGTCGACAAGGTCCTCGCCGAGGCGCGCGTGGAGGCCGCGGATGGCGACGTGATGGCCGTGGCGCTGGACAAGCTGGCGGTATTCTTCGGGCTTGAAATTTTGAAAATCGTCCCCGGTCGCGTGAGCACCGAAGCCGATGCGCGCCTAAGCTTCGACACCCAGGCCACCCTCGCCAAGGCCCAATCCTTCATCGCGCGTTACGAGAAGAACGGCATCGACCGCGAGCGCATCCTCATCAAGATTGCCTCCACATGGGAGGGCATCCGCGCCGCCGAGGAACTGGAAAAGGAAGGCATCCGCTGCAACCTCACGCTGCTCTTTTCATTCCATCAAGCCGTCGCCTGCGCCCAGGCCGGAGTCACGCTCATATCGCCCTTCGTCGGCCGCATCATGGACTGGCACAAGGCGAAGACCGGCAGCGACTTTACCCCTGCTGAGGACCCCGGCGTGCAGTCGGTCACCCGCATATACAACTACTACAAGAAATTCGACTACCCTACCGAGGTCATGGGCGCCAGCTTCCGTAACACCGGCGAAATCACCGAGTTGGCCGGCTGCGATCTGCTGACCATCAGCCCCAAGCTGCTGGAGGAACTGCAAGGAACCGGGGGCGACCTCCCTCGCAAGCTCGCCATGGAAACCGCCAAGAAATCCGACTGCGAAAAAATCAGCCTCGATGAAAAAACCTTCCGATGGGAAATGAACGAGGACGCCTGCGCCACCGAGAAACTCGCCGAAGGCATCCGCCGCTTCTCCGCCGACACCGTGAAGCTCAAAAAATTTCTGGCCGAGAAACTGCAACTGCAACCGGCGTAATCTGAACCTGTGAAACGCATCTCATCCTTCCGCCTGGTCGCAGCCCTATACCTTCTGGCCTCGACACTATTCGCAGATCAGCCGGCACTCACGTTCTTCGGATGGTCGGATCAACACACCAATACCAGCGGCGACACCTCGCGGCTTCATCCCTTCGTGGATGCCATGAACACCATGGCCGGTACCGCCTGGCCCAAAAACATTGATGGCAAGGTGGCCAAACCCAGCTTTGTCATTGGCGCGGGCGATATTACAGAATGGCCCACCAATGCAGCCATGAAGGGCTACGACTCGCTCCTGAATAACCGGTTAAAATTCCCTGCCTACGATATCCTCGGAAATCACGATGACGGTGGTCTCGCCTTTTCCCCGACCATGATCAACTGGCTGAAGAAAAAGCACGGCGGCTTAAGCTACACCTTTGAAAAGGGCAGCGTGGTCTTCATCGGCCTTTGGTCCCAGTTTGATCCCAAAGGCAAGCCCGCCCAGCCCCTGACGCAAGAAGCCCTGACATACCTCAAGGAACAACTCGCCAAGTTGTCGAAGGAGAAACCGGTGGTGATCTTTACTCATCTCTGCCATGACGCCATGACCAACCGGGATGATCTGGTCAACACCATCGGCAAATCCAACGTCATCATGATTCTGGGCGGCCATTACCATTACTCTAGCGTGAACCAATATCGCGGGATCAACTTTGTGCAGTTACCCTCACCCAAATCGAAATTCACCGAGTTCACGGTCATCCGGATCACAAAAGACAGGCTCACAGTCATTCCTTATGACTTCACCAAGAAAGCGTGGGTCTCCGAATCCAAAAAAGTGCTCGATATAAAAATCAAGGGCCCCCAATAACCCTTATTCCCTTGGCAACGGCACCTGCCTGCTTCCCCGCAAATACGCGACCAAGTCGCGCAGCTCGTCATCCTTCAGCGCCAGCACCAGTCCCTCGGGCATCATGGAAAAATTCTGCGGGTCGATGGTGGCCACATCGCGCTTGGCCAAAGTTACCACCTCGGCCGGTGTGGCGATGGTGACCGACTGGCCCTCGCTGCGCCGAATGACTCCAACCAGCACGCGGTTGTCTTCCGTGCGCAAAATCGTCGTGCGATAGTCGTTCGGAATCTCCGCGTTGGGATCCAGGAGGTTGGTGAGGAGATAATCGAGGTTATTGCGGTTGGACCCCGTGATGTCCGGCCCAATCTCACCGCCCTCGCCGTAAAGCTTGTGGCACTGCACGCAGGCGCGATTGAACAACATGCGACCACGCGACAAATCCGGTGGCCTGGCAGCATCGACTGAGAGCAGCTTTTTGTACCGCGCAATCTCAGCCAGCTTCGCCGCCGGCGAGGACCGGCTTACACCCCAGACCTGGTTGAGTTGCTCATTGATGTCCTCCACCCCGTGCGCGCGCAGTTGCCGCACAATATCCGCCGGCAACTCATTGGCCTTCACCTCCCCGTGGGTCACCGCCGCCATCAGCGCCTTGGCAAAACTCACGCGCGAGGCCAGCGTCGAGAGCGCATCGCGTTTACCCGCCGTGTCCAGCTTTGCGAAAATGTTCAGAATCGCCGCCGGAGTTTTCGCGTCCTCAAACGCCCCCATTCCCCGCAACGCCTCTCGCCGCAGCGCCGGCTCCTGTAAAAGGCTTCGCAGCACCGCCGGCAATTGGGCATCGCGCGCCGCCACCAACGCCGACAACGCCTCACGCCTTTCCGCCAGTGACGACTTTCCGTTCTCCACCACCATCCGCAGCGTCGTCAATGCGACCTTGCTCCCGAACGTCAGCGAAAGCGATCGGACCAGTTGCCGCACCTCGTCATTCGGACTTCGTTCCAGCCGGGCCGCCACGGCATCCCAACCCTTCGGCGGCTTGAGGTTCCGCTGCCCCTTCAACGCCTCACTGATGCCCTTGAGAATATCCAGTTGAAACCCCGGATCATCCGACTCCTTCAATACC
>CAJWEP010000071.1 GCA_913030945.1 uncultured Verrucomicrobiota bacterium | reverse complement strand
TTTACGGTGTGGAAGTCTGGCGCGATCTCAACTGGTTGCTCGATAGTGAAAAGGTGCTGCTCGAATTGAATGACCGGCCCAATTTAGTTCGCGCACTCATCAGTATTTTCGATTCACAGATCAGTGGCGGCAAACGCTACGACCTCGCGCTGGAAGGGCGGCTGCGGGGCAACGCAACGTTTTACGATTCGCATGCGGTTGATCACTCAAAGATGGCCAGCTATGCGATGGATTTGAAACCGCTCGTGGACGATCCGTCGCTGGATATTGCCGGATATGTTGATGGGTGCATTGAGCGGTTTCGCGAGGACGTGCGCTCCCGGGTTAACCGGTTCACCGGCGACTGAGCAGCGGGGCGGTTACTGCGTTTCGCCACGCGTGACCTGCAGGAACACGTCCTCGAGATCCATTTCAATTTCCTCCAGCCCAGTGAGTTGCAGTCCACCGTTGACAATGATCAATGCAATCACACTACCGTTGATCTGGCCGTCGGCCAGTGCGACATGGATGTGATCGCTTTCCTCCTGTAGTTCCGCCTTGGCGATTTCGGGATGTTCGTGCAACAGTTCGATCGCGCGTTCCGAGTTGTCCGCCACGCGAAGCCGGTAGCCCGGTTTTTGCGTGAACTGATCCTGCACACCCTGCACCGGGCCACTGTAAATCAGGCTGCCCTTCTCGATGATCGCGACGCGGTTGCAGAGCGACTGCAACTCGCTGAGAATGTGCGACGAGATGAGGATCGTTTTGCCGAGACGCTGCAGTTCTTGCAGTATGGCCATCATCTCGATACGCGCGCGCGGGTCGAGTCCGCTGGCCGGCTCGTCGAGCAGAAGAATTTCCGGGTCATGCACAAGCACGCGGGCGAGGCCGATCCGCTGCTGCATGCCCCGACTGAGCGCGCCGATGAGTGAACCTTTCTTTTCGCTCAAGCCGACGAGTTCGAGCACGTCGCTGATGGTCTGCTCGCGCCTGGCCGCGCCGATGCGGTAGCACGCGGCGAAAAAATCGAGATACTCCGTGACCTCCATGTCCTTGTATACTCCGAAGAAGTCCGGCATGTAGCCGAGGATGCGGCGGACTTGGTTCGCCTCGCGGACGACGTCGTGGCCCAGGACGCGTGCGGTGCCGGTCGATGGCGAGAGAAAGGTCGAGAGGATGCGCAGCGTGGTGGTCTTGCCGGCGCCGTTCGAGCCGATAAAGCCGAACAGGTCGCCGCGATTCACGGTAAGGTCGAGCTGGTTCAGCGCGGTGAGGCTGCCGTAGTGCCGCGTGAGGCCGAACGTCTCGACGGCGGCGCTGGAAACAGGCGGCGGCAGGGTGGGTGATTCGTCTGACATGGTATCGGTTTGTTTGCGCTTGGCCAGGCGTTAGTCGGTTTCGGTGATTTCGAGTGGGATACGGTACAGCGTTCGCGCTTGGCCAAGCTGGGGTTCAAAAAGTCCCGTGGACGGAATCGGCGCGTGATCTTCCGCCAGCAGAAACAACACGGTTCCGCCGCGTTCGGCGTGGGCGGAGAGGTCGAGCCCGCCCGAGCTGCTGAAGTCGGCAACGAGGGGGCCTGCTTGATTTTCACCAGTTCTGAGGAGCGCCGGGAGGGAACAGGTGATGATGTTCATCAATACCGGATCGATCCGTCCGCCCTCGGTGTCGCCGAACGCCCGGTTTCGGGTGTTCACGGCATCCTGGAACCTTCTGCCGAGATTGATGCTTCCCAATTCATTCTCGACATAAGGAGACGCGGCAATCTGGATGCGGAGTGTGCGTGTGCTGCCCGGCGGCAACTGCAATTCCAGCTCGGTGACTTTGCCATCCGCCAGCAACGCTGCGCTGGTGATCGCCTTGTCGAGTCCATTCTGGAGGGCCAGCTCGTAGTCGGATGATCCCTTTTTGGTGAGGGTCGCCGTGACCCCGCCATTGTCCGGGGCGATCCATTCGGAGCAGAGCAGGCGGCTGGTCCAGATCGGCACGCGGGCACTGGCTTCGATTTTTCCGGGGTCGCGCTGTACACGCAGGGTGGAGGCCATGTTGCCCTGGAAGGCGCCGCCGTACTCGGAGCGGATGACACCCTGCGCGAAACCGCCGCCAAGCCGGTAGTCGTCGTTCGAGGGGGAGTAAATCGACGCGTAACTGCGGCCGCGCATCACTTCCTGCCGGCCCGGCAGCGCATCGACAATATGCAGTTCGTTCAACTCGAGCTGGCCGGCGCGCAGCTTGTAGCCAATGAAATAAATCAGCAGCGAAAAGATCGCCACGTACGCCGGGAACGTCAGCCATGTGAGCATCTGTTTGTTGATGCGCTTGAGCCAGATTCGGTCCACCGGCCCGATGATGACGAGGTAGGCGGCGAGCAGCAGCAGCAGCCAGATGACCGGCAGCTTGCTGACCTGCCGGCTGTCGAGCATCGCGCCGTAAACGCCGTCGATATGCAACCGGCCGTACCGCTGGGGGGCGTCCTCTTCAAACCAAGCGCCGGGAATCTTGGCCAACCGCGCCCAGAACCAGGCGCGGTTCGTCCACGACTTGAACGGCTCGCGCTCGGGGTTGAAGCCCAGCACGCTCACTTGGCCAAGGCCTCGATTGGCCTCGGCGGCGACCGGCCGGTTGTCGAGTTCGAAGAGTACCGTGCCGTTGGCCAGGCGCACTTCTGCTGCGGCGAGTTGGCCGGCGGCGAAAGCGTCGTCCGTGCTGCCAACGGTTGAGTCGCCTCCGCCGGCGGCCCAGCGATGCAGCGCCTGGCCGACGGCGGTGTTTTGCATCGGGCCGAACCGGGCGCGAACGAGGTCTGCCAGCCATGGCGTGCCGGTGACATCACCGGGCTGATCCACCGCCAAAATCAGGTGGCCTCCGCCGAGCACCCACATCGAGAGGGCAGCGGCCTGCTCGGTGCGCAGGTTGATGGCGCGAGCGGAGTTGAGGTGGAGTGCGTGCAGACCGCTCAATGCGATCGGATCATCGGGGAAGGTGTCCGACTGCAGGTGCGTCACGCGTGGGGCGAATTGGTCGTTCTCCCATTTTCGCTTGAAACGAGTGCGAGGCAGCACCGGGCCGCCGGCCTGCTGACCGCTCAACGCGCCGACGAGGAGGGTGATCGAATCCACGTTGTCGAGCTTGAGTTCGTCGTGCCTGGCGACGGTTTTGCGTCCGTTCTTCAGCTTGGCCGACCAGCCGGAGTTTGCGTCGGCAAAAACCGGGAGCGTGAACCGCTTGCGTGTGTTGGTGGCCAGCTCGACGTTGTAGCGGTAAACCGGGTTGTCGCCAAAGCGCGGCCGCAGCTCGACCTGGCCGTCGAAGGTCGGGCCGTCATTGAAGATCTCGAACGTTACCGGAAACCACTCGCCCTGCCGTGCCTTGCCGGCGAACCCCATGAAAATATCAAACTGTACCGCTCCGTTGGCCAGGCCGTTACCAGCCAGCAGAGATGCCAGCCCCAGCTTGGCCAGGCGGGCAAAAAGGCGGATGGGTTGATGGGTGGCGACGTCCACGTTTACAGGCCGGGAGCTAAAGGTGTAACCTGTTCGCGGTCAATCCCGAACGCGTAATTTGGCCCCGGCACGAATAAAACATTGCGGAGCGCGGTGTTTTTGGTTTTCCTCTGCCGTCCCATGAACTTGATGGCGAAAATGAACCACAACCTTAAGGGTGCCCTGGCCCTAGTCACGGCGTTGACGACGTACTCCGTATTGGCACAGGAAGAAAAACTCGCGGACGGCCTGTACGCCGAGATCGAGACAGCCAAGGGAACCATCCTTGGACAATTGGAGTTTGAAAAAACCCCAATGACTGTCGCCAACTTCGTTGGCCTCGCGGAGGGCACGAAGCATTATTCAAAAACTGGTGGTAACCCGGTCGATGCCAAGGGCCAAGCATACTACGACGGATTGAACTTTCACCGAGTGATTGCCGACTTCATGATCCAGGGTGGATGCCCGCAGGGCACCGGGACAGGCGGGCCGGGTTACAAGTTCCCGGACGAAATCGATTCGTCGTTGACACACAGCAGCCCCGGGATTTTCTCGATGGCCAACTCCGGCCCAGGCACCAACGGCAGCCAGTTTTTCATCACGCACAAGGCCACCCCGTGGCTGGACGGCAAGCACACCGTGTTCGGTCATGTTGTCAAGGGGCAGGACGTGGTCAACGCCATCGCCAAGGGCGACAAGGTCAACAAGGTGACCATCAAGCGCATTGGCGAGAAGGCCAAGGCCTTCAAGGGCGGCGAGGCGCAGTTTGCTGCGTTGCGTGCCACGATCAAGTCGCCGGTAGACAAAAACAAAGCTGAGGGCGAGGCGTTTCTTGCCAAGGTCAAAAAGGAGGAGGGAGTGAAGACCACCGCTTCCGGTCTGGCCTACAAGGTGTTGACCGCTGGAACCGGGGCCAGTCCGAAACCCACTGACCAGGTCACGGTCCACTACACCGGCAAGTTGATCAGTGGCAAAGTTTTTGACAGTTCCGTGCAGCGAGGCCAGCCGGCAACCTTCCCGCTGAACCGGGTGATCCCTGGCTGGACCGAGGGGCTGCAGTTGATGAAAAAGGGCGGAAAGTCGATCCTCTACATTCCGTCCAATTTGGCCTACGGCGCGCGCGGTGCTGGAGGAGTGATTCCGCCAAACGCCACACTAACCTTCGAGGTCGAGCTGCTGGAAATCAAATAGGGCAGCCAAGCGCTTGGTTAACAGGGAGGCGTGTCAGGCGCCTTCGGTTTTTAGGGAGTCAACGAAGCGGGCGGTGCGTTCACAGGCGGTCTTGATCTGATCGAGGCTGGTGGCGAAGCAGCAGCGCAGGAACCCCTCGCCCGAGGGGCCGAAGGCGTTTCCCGGCACGCAGGCGACGTTTTCCTCTTTCACCAGCCGCGACGCAAACTCGCTCGAACCGAGGCCGGTGCACTGCACGCTGGGGAAGGCGTAGAAAGAGCCACGCGGCAGATGGCAGTCCAGCCCCATGTCGTTGAATGCCTTCACGATGTAGTTGCGGCGGAGCCGGTATTGCTCCTTCATTTCAGCAACAGAGTCGGCGCCGTTTTGCAGTGCCTCGATGGCGGCTTCCTGGCTGATGATGCTCGCGCACAGCATCGAGTACTGGTGGATGCGCGTCATCGCCTCGATCAGTTCTGCCGGGCCGCAGGCGTAGCCGATGCGGAAGCCGGTCATCGCGTAGGCCTTGGAAAAGCCGTGCAGAAAAATCGTGCGCTCGGCCATGTCGGGCAGCGCCGCGATGCTGGTGTGTTTCCCCTCAAAGGTCAGTTCGGAGTAAATCTCGTCGGTGATCACGAGCAGGTCATGGCGCTTGGCCAAGCGGGCGATTGCCTCGAGTGCCTCGCGGGTCATCGTGCCGCCGGTGGGGTTGGTGGGGAAGTTCAGCACGAGCGCCTTGGACTTGGGCGTGATCGCCTGCTCGATGGCCTCGGCGGTGACAGCGAATCCGTCCTTGGCCAGGCACGGCACGGGCACCGGCACGCCATGCGCCAGTGCGATGCCGGGCGCATAGCTGACGTAGCATGGTTCGTGGTAAAGGATCTCGTCGCCAGGATCGATGATCGCCCGCAGCGCGATGTCGAGCGCCTCGCTGACGCCGACGCTGACGAGGATTTGCGTCTCCGGTTCGTAACTGACGCCGAATCCCCCGGCGACGTAGCCGCTGATGGCCGCGCGCAGTTTGGGCAGGCCAAGGTTGGACGTGTAGCTGGTATGGCCGCGTTCCAGGGCGTAGATTGCCGACTCGCGAATGTGCCACGGCGTAACAAAGTCCGGCTCACCGACACCAAGTGAGATGATGTCGCGCCGTCCCTGCACGAGGTCGAAAAACTCGCGGATACCTGATCGGGGAATGCGTTGAACCTGCTGGGCGACAGCGTCGCCGGGCTTGAAGTCACTCGACATGGCTGAGGGTCAGGCTGCAGCTTTTTTTTGTCGGCGCTGGAACGTTGGATCCGCTTGGCCAAGCACGACTTTGTCGGTGACCTTGACCGAGACGATGTCGGTCGAGTCGGGGATCTCGTACATGGTGTCGAGCATCAGTTTCTCCATCAGGCTGCGCAGGCCGCGCGCGCCGGTGCCGCGCTTGATGGCGGCCTTGGCCAACTCGGTCAGGGCGTCGTTGGTGAAGTTGAGCTTCACGCCGTCCATCTCGAACAGCTTGGAAAACTGCTTGATGAGGGCGTTCTTCGGCTCGGTCATGACGCGGACAAGTTGCGCCTCGTCGAGTTCCTCGAGCGACGTGTGCACCGGCAACCGGCCGATGAACTCCGGGATGAAGCCGTAGCTGAGCAGATCCTCCGGTTCGACGTGTTTGAGGATGTCCCGCTCCTCCGCGTCGGGCTTGTCGTCCCGCTTGGCTTTGTCCCCGCCGGAGAAGCCGAGCACATGCCTGCCGATGCGGCGCTGGATGATGTTGTCGAGATCGACGAAGGCGCCGCCGCAGATGAACAGCACATTGGTTGTGTCGAGCTTGATGTACTCCTGCTGCGGATGCTTGCGGCCGCCCTGCGGCGGGACGTTGCAGACGGTGCCCTCGAGAATCTTCAGCAGCCCCTGCTGCACGCCCTCGCCCGAGACGTCCCGGGTGATCGAGACGTTCTCGGTGCGGCGCGTGATCTTGTCGATCTCGTCCACGTAAATGATGCCGATCTGGGCGCGCTTCACGTCATAGTCGGCCGCTTGCAGGAGGCGCAAGACGATGTTCTCGACGTCGTCGCCAACATAGCCGGCCTCGGTCAGCGTGGTGGCGTCGGCGATGGCGAACGGCACGTCGAGCATCCCTGCCAGCGTGCGGGCGAGCAGCGTCTTGCCGGAGCCGGTCGGGCCCAGCAGCAGGATGTTGCTTTTCTCGATCTCGATGTCATCGCCGCCAGTTTCGCTGCGGATGATTTTGTCGTCGCCCTTGGTCTTGACCGCGAGGCCGGACTGGATGCGCTTGTAATGGTTGTGCACCGCGACGGACAAGGCCTTCTTGGCGGCGTCCTGCCCGATGCAGTGCTCGTCCAGAGTCGCCTTGATCTGTCTGGGCTTCGGGACGTTGAGCTTGATCGCCTTTTTCTTCTCCTCGGCCTGCAGTTCCTTGTCGAGGACGTTCTTGCAGACGAGGATGCAGTTGTCGCAGATGTACACGCCCGGCCCGGCGATCAGCTTGCGCACTTCCGAGTGGGATTTCCCGCAGAAGCTGCACAGGGTAATCTGGTTGGGGCGTGCCATGGGTGCTGAATTTATTTCTTCTTTTTCTCGTCCTTGAGGCTGACGACGTCCTTGCGGGACTTCACCACCTCGTCCACGAGGCCGTACGCCTTCGCCTCCTCGGGCGACATGAAATGGTCGCGGTCCGAGTCGGTGACGATCTGTTTGACTTTTTTGCCGGTATGCTCCGCGAGGATTTCGTTGATGCGTGTCTTGAGCCGCAGGATTTCCGCTGCCTGAATCTCGATGTCAGAGGCGTTGCCCTGCGCGCCGCCCCACGGCTGGTGGATCATGATGCGTGCGTTGGGCAGGGCGTGGCGCTTGCCCTTGGTGCCGGCGGCGAGCAGCACGGCACCCATGCTGGCCGCCTGGCCGATGCAGTACGTGTTCACGTCACAGGTCAGGAACTGCATCGTGTCGTACACGGCCAGACCGGCGGTGATGCTGCCACCCGGCGAGTTGATGTACAGGTGGATGTCCTTCTTCGGATCCTGCATCTGCAGGAACAACAACTGGGCAATCACCAGGTTCGAGATCGTGTCATCAACCGGCGTGCCGATGAACACGATGCGATCCACCAGCAGCCGCGAGTAGATGTCGTACCCGCGCTCACCGCGGCCCGTCTGCTCGACGACCATCGGAACCAGGAAATTATTTGCCTTCAAGCCTTCCCTCATGCCCGAAAACCATAACGGCCCCGGCTTCCCGGCGTCAAGCGCTTGGCCAAGCGCGGCTTTATTCCCGGGCGAAGGGGCCGTTGTTGCCGATGGCGTGGATGGTGTTTTGGATACGGTGGGAGAGGTAGGCACCATCCTTCGCGTCGATTTTGTATTCGATCTGCATCTGCATGGTTGGCTTCATGTCGGCGATTTGCAGCAGGACGGATTTCTTGTCGGCGGACAGCTTCGCTCCGGTCACCTCGACGCGATCGCGGCCTTGGCTGCCATCGGCCTTGTAGTCGCGCGAACCGTAGTTGCGCGTGCGCTTGTAGCCCCAGCGATGGACGGAATAGCTCTCCGGGTCGGCGGCAGTCTTCGCGTCGAGCGCGTTCGTGAACGTCAGCGAGATGCCGTTCTTCGTCGCGTGGATGGCCACCGGGAGGTGCACCGGTTTGCCGGTGTGCTTGAGGCGGTAGAAACCACCCGGCCGAGTCTTGTTGCCGGCCCAGCCGAAGAGGCCGCAGGCGTAGAGTTGGCCGTCACCGGGGTGGAAGCGGCCGCGCATTACGCCGGTCGGGAAATCAAAGTCCGGGATGCGAACCACGCCGCCTTGGACACGGCCGTTCACTTTTTCCTCCATCACCACGTACACATAACCGGTGCCGTAGGAGATGTTGATGAGTTGGCTGCCGAGTCCGCCCCACTTGTCGCTGTTCACCCAAAGCTGCTCGGCGGGGGAGCGGTCGAAGTCGTTGTGCATCCACACCATTGGCGAGGTGATGTCGGCCTCGGTCAAGCCTCGGTGGTAGCCCATGAGGTTGCCGTAAAACTTGCCTTTCTCGATGAGGTTGATTTCGTTCTTCGGCGTCCAGTGGCCCTCCTGGTCGCTCACGTAAAATGTGCCGTCCGGATTCACACACACGCCGTTCGGCGCGCGGAAACCGCTGGCGATAATCTCGGTGGTTTTGCCGTCCGGTGACACCCTGAGCAGTGTTCCGTGCTGCGGCACCAACGCCGTCTTGGCGTGGCGAGCGGCCTTGGTGTAGTAAAAATTCCCGTGGGCGTCGGTCTGCAAACCCATCGCGAACTCGTGGAAATGCTCGGTCACCTGCGCATCGTGGTTGAACGCCCTGTAGTAGTCGGTCTCGCCGTCATCGTTGGTGTCGACCAACTGCGTGATTTGGTCGCGGCAGGTGACGAAGATTTTGCCCTCGACAATTTTCAGACCAAGCGGCTGAAACATGCCGGTGGCGATGCGCGTCCACGTGAACTCCTGCGGCTTGCTGTTGATGCCGTCAACGAGCCAGACATCGCCCATCCACGTGCAGACTGCCGCGCGATCGCCGCCCTCGAAAAAGTCGAACCCGCCCAGGCGCATCCACGAGCGATACGGGTTTTTGTCCGGCGCGGTGATGACCTCGGTCACGAACGCGCCCGGTTTACCCATGCGGCGCGGCTTGGTTTTCATCGACTCAGGCCAGCGCCGTTCACGGTCGGACTGCACCAAAGCGACAAGATTTTCCGGTTTGCTGTTTTGGATCATCATTGACCCGAACATCCCCATAAAACCCTCCTTGATGCGGGACGAAAAAAGTTTGAGAGTAACGGGTTCGCCGGGAGGGATCCGCAGTCGCAGGTGGCCTTCGGCGGTGGGCTCAAATTTTGTTCCCTCCGTAACACCGACTACTCCCACGGTTAACTGGTTGTCGTAAACGGCGATTTTTTGATGATCAACCGTCCTTAGTTTTGGTTCAGAACCAGCAACATGGGCGACCTGCAAAACGAGGTCCGTATCACGTTTGGCGATGTTAATATTGCGAATGACCACCTTTTGGCCGGACAACAGTTTCGTAAGGGACGGCGACTCGAAAACACGGACGCCCCCGATTTTGTAATAGAGGATTACGCGGTCATTGTGCAGGAACAGTCCGCGCCATTGGCCCCAGTCGCGGGGGAGCGGGCCGTACGGTTTGTTGTCGAGGCCGCGCAGGCGCGGATCCTCAAATTGATCCGTGCCCGGCCTGGCCCAACCGGGAGCGACCGGGTTGGTGAAGAGCCGTTCGCCGACGAGCTTCGGGTGCGTGCCGTGGCTGCCGTCGTAAACGATGCTGCGCCAATCGATGAATTCGTCGCCGCTCCACGCCGCCGCCATCCGCAGTGTGTCGGTCTCGAACACCACAAACTCGCTGCCCTTGGACACGCCGCCCGGCCCGTCGTCGAGCCGGATTGCGATGCCCTTGTAGGCGATGTTGCCCGGGGCGGCCTCGATTGAGGCGCTGAGGTACGGGCCGTAGTTCATGTCAATGTACGGCTTGCCGGTCAGCTTGACGTCGTCCGCTTGGCCAAGCGCGGAAATGGAGAAAGCGGCCGCAACGGCCAAGCGCGATGGGATTTGAGAGATGTGAATCACGGCCGGAAAAGTAGGCAACGCCTGTCCCGCGGCCAAGCCCAAACACGACCCCGGCGCGTCCAGCGGCATCCCGGCATCGGCTTGGGCAAACTGATCCATGCGGTCGGCAGGCTGTGATGCTTGGCCAAGCGGCACAATTTATTTGGCCTGGGCCGGCCGGTTCGCGCCGAACAACGCCCCGAGTACGATCGCTGCCCCGAGCAGTTGCTGCCCACCCAGCGCCTGGTCAAGCAGCACCCACCCGAGCGCTGCCGCGAACACCGGCTGGAGTAGCAGGTTCAGCGACGTGAGCGCCGCCGGCAGATGCCCGAAGGCATACGCGATCAGCCCCTGTCCGGCCAAGTGGCTGATCAGCGCGAGCCCGAGCAGCACCAGCCAGCCGTTGAGCTGCGTCGTCATCATCGTCTCGCCACTGGCCAGCGCGGCGGCGAACATCAGCGGCACGGCGAACAGCCCCGACCAGGCCATGATCTCCTGTGGTGAACAGGTCTCGCGCAGTTTTTTCACCGTAAGCATGTACGAGCCGTACGCGATCGCAGTGACCAATGAGAGGGCATCGCCGAACAGTCGCTCTGGGTCGAATTGGAAACTGGCGCTCATCAACACAGCCGCGCCGACAAACGCCAGGCCGAGCGCGCCGAGGAACCGGGGGGTAATCCGTTCGCCGAACAGTCGGCCGGCCCAAAGCATCACCCACAGCGGAGCGAAGTTTGCCAGCAATGTGGCATTGGCCACTGTCGTGTACTTGATCGACCAGTGCCACGACACCAGATCGATCGCAAAGAAAAAGCCGGCCAAGCCCAGCAGGCCGGTCGGGTGGCGGGTGCGTGCGCTTTTTTCTGCTTTTCCCGGCGTGGCGAGCAGCACCACCCACAGGAACGGCAGCGCGAAGAACACCCGATAAAACCCAATTGCCGCTGGGCCGAAACTGCCGTACTCAGGCTTCAGTGCCAACGCGGCGAACACCGGCGCGAAGCCGATCGCAAGCGTGCCGCAGACTAGGGCCATTGTTGGAGCAGTCCTATAACCCACCGCCACCAGCGTATGGAACCAGAGAGCGTCGCGCGAGATTTGTCGGCTCGCGGCGCTTGGCCAAGCGGGATAGATTTGTGCGAGCGTGAAGGTGCGGCGATGGCTTTTTTTGGGGCAATACACCGGCTTGGCCTCGGGGCTTTGGCTGGTGGCCGTGGCGGGTTGTGTCCAGGGGCCAAGCGAGGCGGAGTCACCGCTTGCCGCCACTGCGCTTGGCCAAGTGGACACGGCGACGATCGACGCCTGCATGGTTTGCCACAGCACGCGCGAGATGCAGCGTGGGCCGGTGCTCGACGGTTTTCCAGAGTGGTACCTGGCGGATCAGTTGAAAAAATTCAAGGCGGGACATCGTGGCAAAAACAAGGCCAATCGTGCCGAGGCGCTGATGGGTACAGCGATGGCGAAGGTGGGAACGGATGAGCAACTTGCCGCCTTGGCGCGGCACTTTGCCGGGCGCAAGCCGAAGGCGTCCATCCGTGTGGTGCGCGGCGACATCCCCGTCGGCAGGGTGCACTACGCGACACGTTGCGCGTCGTGCCACGGCGCGGGGGGCGGGGGGATGCCGGAGATCCAGTCGCCGCCGGTGAATGTGCAGGAGGACTGGTTTTTGCTCGATCAACTCCGCAAGTACGCCAATGGCCAGCGCACTGTTCATCCCAGCGACGCGGGCGGCGTGTTAATGAAGGCCGCCGCCGCGGCGCTGTCGCCGGACGACCTCCGAAGTGTGGTCGCCTACATCGCGAAGGACTTGACGGTGACGCCGCCGTTGCAAAAGGTCGGTCCGCCGAAAAAGTAAACCGATGGCAAGCGTTAGACTCGACAACCTCTCTAAAAACTTCGGCTCCGTGCGGGCGGTGGACGGGGTGAGTCTAGAGATTCCCGACGGCGAGCTGATGGTGCTCGTCGGGCCGTCCGGTTGCGGCAAGTCCACCCTGCTGCGGCTCGTCGCCGGACTGGAGGAGCCCACCAGCGGCGGCATTTTTCTCGACAATCGCGACGTCAGCCGCGTGAAACCGCAGGATCGCGACGTGGCGATGGTGTTTCAAAACTACGCCCTGTTCCCGCACCTCAACGTCGAGCAAAACATGGCCTTCAGCCTGAAGTTCCGCAAAGTGGCCAAGCCGAAAATCCGCTCGCGCGTTGCTGAGGCGGCGGAGGTGCTGGGCCTCGCCGACCTGTTGTGCCGCAAGCCGGCGGAGCTGTCCGGCGGGCAGCGGCAGCGCGTCGCGCTGGGTCGAGCGATGGTCTGCCAACCAAAAGTGTTCCTGCTCGACGAGCCGCTCTCGAATCTCGACGCCCGGATGCGGGCCGAGATGCGGGCCGAGATCGTGCAACTGCACCGGCGGCTGGCGACAACGATGATTTTTGTGACGCACGATCAGACCGAAGCGATGACGCTTGGCCAACGGCTCTGCGTGCTCGACCACGGCCAAGTGATGCAAACCGGTTCGCCGATGGAATTGTACCGGCAGCCGGCGCACCGGTTCGTCGGTGACTTCATCGGCACGCCAGGGATGAACTTCGTCCGCGGCCGGCTTGAGAAACGCGACGGCGGCTTGGCCTTTGTCGAGAGCGGCAACGGCTTTGAGCTAGGCTTGGCCAACGGCCTGGCCAAGCACGCGGGTCGTGAGGTAGAACTTGGCATCCGCCCGGAAAACATTTCGATCACCGATGCCGACGGCGGCTTGCCGGGGACGGTGCAGAGCTGCGAGACGCTTGGCCACGAGTCGCTGCTGCGTGTGTGCTGCGGTGGTCACGAGTTGGTGGTGCGGTTGCCCGTCGCCGACGCGGACGGTTTAGCCAAGGCCGGGCTGCTATTTGATCTCGCCGCCGCCGCTTGGTTTGACGCCGCCACCGGCCAGGCGCTGATTTAAGTGACCGTTAACCCTCGTGTCACCTTGGCCAGAGGGGCATGTCTGTGCCGTTGATTTCGCGCTCGATGTCCGGGCGGCGGTTGCGGATGAAATCGCGGACGGCCTCGAAGCGAACGCCGCGCCACTGGTAGTCGCTGATGTGCGGCCTGAC
>CAJWEP010000070.1 GCA_913030945.1 uncultured Verrucomicrobiota bacterium | reverse complement strand
TCGATTTCAGCCAACTCCGCGTCGTTAAAGAACGAAGGGATTGCAACGAATCCATCTTCGTAAAAAGCCCGCACCGTTGCTGACTGTTCCTTCATTCTCCTAAACGACTAAGTTGGCAAGGGGAAATCGTCACCCCTCCTAAAACCAAAGCTCAAACCATAAAAAAAGGCGCACGATGCGCCTTTCGAAATCGGTTTGTCCGTAAACTTAAGCCTTGGCAGCTTCGTAGTTTACCGAAACAGCATCCCAGTTAACGACGTTCCAAAAGGCCTTGAGGTAGTCTGGGCGACGGTTTTGGTACTTGAGATAGTAGGCGTGCTCCCAGACGTCGCAGCCGAGGATCGGCGTACGACCCTCCATCAGCGGCGTGTCCTGGTTTGCTGTGCTGCAAATGCACAGGCCGCCTTCGTTGTTGACACATACCCACGCCCAGCCGCTGCCAAAGCGCGTCGCTCCGGCGGCCTCGAACTTGGCCTGAAAATCAGCGAAGCTGCCAAACTCCGCATTGATCGCCTCAGCCAAATCGCCGCCCGGCTCACCGCCAGCGTCCGGGCCCATGATCGACCAGAACAGAGAGTGGTTGGCGTGACCGCCGCCGTGGTTTCGCACAGCGCCGCGAATATCTTCCGGCACGGCGTCGAGATTACTTACTAATTCCTCGACCGGCTTAGCCTCCAGTTCTGCGTTGCCGGCGATGGCTTCGTTTAGCTTGGCAACGTAGGTGTTGTGATGCTTGCCGTGGTGGATTTCCATGGTCTGCGCGTCGATGTGCGGTTCAAGCGCATCGTGCGCGTACTGTAGTGCGGGTAAACTATAAGCCATGTTTGTTAGGTATAAATTCCGTATTACCAACCAAGCATCCACTTGGTCAATGGGCGGGTGAGTATACCAAAGCAGATCTAGCACGCAAGCGACATTCTCACTGCTTGACCAAGTGCCTTAAAATTAAGTACATTCCGACCACTTACTTGATCAGTCAGCACCATCGGTTTTTCTTGCCTCCAGCACAATTCGATCTCCTTTCAGTTTCAGCCTGGACAAAATCGAATATGGTAGTTTTTTGATCTCTTCTGTAATTCGTTTAATTCCGGAAAGTCGCCTTTCCCCGGTTGAACGAAACCGAACTCCACGAGTCATTATCCTCACAATATCCAGTCCGCTCTTTTTGGCGAATTGCCTCATTGTAACGGGCGAATACAAACTGGGGTGATCCCGAGGATCAATCAACCGCCAACCCTCCCCTAAAAATTCAAACGTGTAGGAAGCGATGTTTACTGTCTCAATGTAGGCTACCCCCCCCACCCTTAATAATCTTCTAACTTGCCGGAATGCCGCGGTAGGCGATGGAAGATGCTCAAAAACAGCATTGGAATAAACAACGTCAAAACCACCTTCTGGCAAATCCGCATGCTCAACAAAACAATTTTGAATGTTTAATCCGTACTTTCTTTTAGCGTACTCCGTCACTTTTTCGACCGGCTCGATACCATGGGCTTCCCAGCCTTTCAGGTCAGCTGCATATACGAACCCTCCTGCATTACAGCCAATTTCGAGCAGTTTGCCAAGTTTTCTGTGCCTGTTGAACTTTCGCAAAAGAGCGCAACATTTCCGTTGATGCCTTATAGAAAAATGCTTTTGTATATATTTCCCTGAAGTCTCGTTGTAATAGATTTTGTTGTGTTCTGATAAATCTGAGGTAACGGGATTGGTGTAAACAAAGCCGCAGGATGGACATCTCGTATAGAAACCGCCGGATTTCGCCAAAAACGGCTTGTGTTCAACGTGACCGCACAAATCACACGGTACTGTTACGCTTGACGCCATACATTAAAGTAACTTCTCATTAATCGCATAACTTCAAACTACGATCGGCGAATGCAAGGTTAGTTCTTTGTTTTACTCTTAGGTCAGGCTCGCTTAACCGGCCAGTTTGACAAAGTTTTCGAGAATCTTCAGACCGACTTTCTGGCTTTTCTCGGGGTGAAACTGCGTTGCGAAGATGTTGCCCTGCCAGACGGCTGAGACAAAATTCACGCCGTAAGTCGTGCGGCATGCGGCAATCGAGTCGTCCTCCGGCTGTGGATAAAAACTGTGCACGAAGTAAACGTAGCTGCCATTTTCGATGCCGTCAAAAATTGGGCACTCGGACTGGACAATCTCGATTTGATTCCATCCTATCTGCGGAATCTTTAACCCTTGGTCATCCGGGAAACGCACCACCCTGCCCGCAAACAATCCAAGGCCCGCCGCGCTGCTGTCGAACTCCTCGCTGCGCTCGAACATCGCCTGGTAGCCAACGCAAATACCGAGAAACGGCCGGCCGGATTTGATGAATTGCAGCGACGCCTCAAGCAGTTCCTGCCGGTGCATGGCATTGACGCAGTCGTCAAACGCGCCGACACCGGGCAGCACCACAGCCGAGGCATCCTTCATACCGTCGGGCGACACAACCAGCCGCACATCGCCGCCGACGAAGCGCAGCGCTTTCTCCACGCTGCGCAGATTCCCGGCGCCATAATCCAACAGGGCGATCATTGAACGCGCTTGAGCCAGCCTTTCGGATGATGAGTGATGAGGAAGCGCTTGCACCGCTCGTGATCAATCTCGAACTCGGGGTGCCTGGCCAGATATTTTTCGAGCGCTGGCAGCGGCCCGGGTCGGCCTTTGCGGAACATGAACAACTCGTCGATGATGCCGTCCTGCACAAGGCAGTAGCTACCGACCGTTGTCATCGGCGCGTAAATCTCGAGCTCCTTCGCGACGTGCGCCTCGGAGTGGTCACTGTCGAGGATCACCAACACCGGGCCGGTCGCCGCCTCCGCCATCGCTCGAATCTGCCCGGCGATCTCGTCGGACACCGAGCTGCCGATGAGGTACGTCACCCGCGGGTGCGACAGCTCGTGCAGTTTCTCGATATCCACCGAGACGACCCTGCCGTCGGTGCCCATGAGGTCGAACAACTGCGCGTAAAAGTAGGCCGAGCCGCCGCGGTTGGTGCCGCACTCGATGATGAGTGAGGGCTTCACGTCGTGAATCGTCTCCTGGGCAATCCAAAGATCGAACGTATTTTGCCAGATCGGATTGCCGAGCCAGTTGCTCTTGCCGAAGTTGTTTGTCTTGGTGACGAGTTGGTGAAAAAATAACTTCTCCACGACACGCGCAAACAGCGCGTTGTAGAGGGAGATCACCAGACTGCGAAGGCGCATGTACATCTTGATCCAGACCGGCAGGCAACCGCTTCCGCCGGGGCGCGAACCGTATGGCCAAAACCCCACAGTGGCAATCACCGTGTACCCTTCCCGCTCACCGGCTGACCCGTGAAGAACCCCCTCTCCCAAACCTTGCGCTGCTGGAGTGAGTGGCGGCGTCAACAAAAGCTCCACGGCCGATTCGCCTTCGGCGACGCGCGTATGCAGCTTGGCCGAGTGATCCTCCCGGCACGATTGCACACCCGGACAGCGTCCAGACGCTTGGCCGAAGAAGCCGAGATCACCCGGGCCGATGACGCTTGGCAGGTGCGGTTGCGGGACAGCGGACTGAGTTTTTTCTGGCCCGGCGAGCCGGATCAAAACCTGCACTTCGTCGTCGAACAGGAATTCTCCACTGCCAACCCGCATCACTACACCACCCCGCCGGTCCGGCTCTCGCCGGAGAGCACCGTGCTCGACGTCGGCGCGTGCGAGGGGTTGTTCGCCTTTCGCGCCCTCAAGGATGGCTTGGCCAAGCGCGTGGTCTGTTTCGAGCCAAGCGGGCGCATGGCCGCCCTGCTCCGTCGCGGTGCCGAGGCCAACGACTTGGCCAACGGCATTGCCATTGAGTACAGCGGTGTCGGCAGCCAAAGCGGCCAAGCGCGAATGGTCGCCGGCGACAACCCGGACGCCGGTTATCTCGAGTACCTGGCAAGCGGTGAGTCACACGCCGATGCTGTGCCGGTCACCAGCATCGACGACTACTGCCGCAACAACCAACTGGCACTTGGCCCGGGCGACCTCCTCAAGGCCGACGCCGAGGGGGCCGACCTCGACGTGTTGCTCGGTGCCGGAGAACAGATCCGCCGCGGTGCACCGCAACTCGCCATCACGACCTACCACGTCGACGACCACGCCGAGCGGATGATCGCCCGGTTGCGCGAAATCCGGCCGGACTACCGACTGCGGCTCAAGGGCTTTTCCTTCTGGACCGCCAAGCCGCGCCCGGTGCTGCTGCAAGCCTCGACGCTCCAATGAGCGACTCGCTCCCACTCATCGTTGGCCTGGGCGAGGCGCTTTACGACCTGCTGCCAGCCGGCCCGGCGCTTGGCGGCGCGCCGCTCAACGCTGCCGTCCAGGCGCACCAACTCGGCAACCACGCCGTCGTGGCCAGCCGCATCGGTCGCGACGCGCTTGGCCAGGCGCTGCTCGACGACCTGGCTGGGCGCGGCATGGACACAAGCTTCATTCAACGCGACCTCCACGCCCCAACCGGCACGGTCAAGATCACTCTCCGGGACGGCGAACCGGAGTACGACATCACCCGCGGCGCCGCCTGGGATCGCCTCGCCTGGGAAGAGCCAATCGCCGGCTTGGCCAAGCGCTGTGACGCCGTCTGCTTCGGCACGCTTGGCCAGCGACTCGAGCCGGCTCAATCAACGATCCGGCAATTCGTCACCGCCGCCAGCCAAGCCGTGCGGCTGTTTGATGTGAATCTGCGGCAGGACGATTTCTCCGCAGAACTGCTCGAGGCCGGTTGCCGTGCCGCCTCCATCGTCAAGATGAACGAGGCCGAACTGGCCACCGTCGCCCCGCTGCTCGGCCTTGCCCAAGCGGAGCCGATCCCGGCATTGATGGAGCGGTTCAAGCTCGGCCTGTTCGTGCTGACCCGGGGCAAGGACGGGACGGCGCTGCACACCGCCGACTCGATCACACTTGGCCAGGCGGCGCGATTTGCCACTGAGCCGGACGCCGACTCGGTCGGCGCCGGCGACGCCTGCAGCGCGGCGGTCCTGCACGGGACGGTCCGCCGCTGGCCGCTGCAGCAGACCGCCGACCTGGCCAACCGGCTCGGCGCCTTTGTCGCTTCGCGCCACGGGCCCACTCCGATACTCCCCGCCGACCTGCTGGCGAACGGCAATAATTGATTCCCGCCTTTACACTGGGGCGGCTTGCACTCAATCTCCCGGCCTCGCGCGGCGCACGCCGAGCTTCATCCACAATGAGCAAGGACAATAAGGACGAGAAGAACTCCCTGAACAAACTTGAAGAACTGCTCCTCAAGTCACGGACCATCATGTTGTACGGCGAGATCAACCAAAAGGTGGCCCGAGAATTCTGCACCAAGTTGCAACTGCTCGCCTCTGAGTCGGACGATGACATCACGGTGTTTGTCAACTCGCCCGGCGGCCACGTGGAGTCGGGCGACAGCATCCACGACATGATCCGGTTCGTGAAGCCGCGCGTGAGGATCGTCGGCACCGGCTGGGTGGCCAGCGCCGGTGCTCTCATCTACGCCGCCCCGCCGGTCGCGGATCGCTACAGCCTACCGAACACCCGCTACATGCTGCACCAACCCAGCGGCGGTGTTGGCGGCCAGGCGTCAGATATCAGTATCGAGGCGGAGCAGATCATCCAGATGCGAGAGCGGCTCAATAAGATTTTTGCCGAGCAAACCGGCCAGCCAATCAAGACGATCGCCAAGGACACCGACCGCAACTTCTGGATGACACCGGAGGAGGCCAAGGAGTACGGCCTTGTCGGGAAAATCATCCAATCCAACGACGAGTTGTAAGCCGCAGCCGTATGCTACGGATTGGCCGGCGTCACCAGCCTGAAGAACTCACGACTAACTTGCGGAGAAATAGAACGTGACATCCTCCCGCTCGCTTCTGGATAGAAATGGGTCAGAGGCTGCCACCCTTGGCCAAGCGCGTGCGTGGCCTGAAGGGAGTAACTCCGCCCCTTCTCCGCCGCAAAACTCACCTCCAGCATGCCGTTGGCCAGACGTGTCACCGTCAGGATCAAATCGTCCAACGGCTTGGCCAAGCCGGGATCTTCCCTGCCGGGAGTGCCGCCGAGGGTCGCGCTGGCCCGGAAACCCAGTTCGCTTGTCGCATCAGCGTTCAAGGAAAAGCCGTAACCGTCTGCCTTTTCCGGCCAGGGTGCGGCGTCATCGTACGTTACACTGTGCACCGGCGCATCCAGTCCGGCCGACAACGTGATCGTTTCCCCCTTGTTGGCCAATTTGCCCTCGTAGATTCCGTGCACGGCCAAGCCGGGATAGTGGCTCCGCAGCGCCGCCCGGTTTTTGCCGAGCAGAAAAAACTCACCACTGGCGATCGTACTTCCCTTGGGGAAAACGAATTCAATGCCGCTGGTGAAAAACAGGCCGCCCAAGTCCAGCGTCGAGTCGCCGTTGTTTTTCAACTCCAGAAACTCGAAATCACCACCGCTCACGCCCGCTTGGCCAAGCGGGTTGTACATGATCTCGTTGAACACCAAACTCGCACGGAAATCGGCCAGGTCCGGTTCGCCGGCGACGAACTCGACCGGCGCCGACCAGTGGCTCCACGCCATCGTGCCGTTGCGCATTCTCACGCGTGCCCGATACGTGCCGCCCTTGCGAACGAGACTTTGCGGGACGGCCACGCTCCCTACAAACTCGTCGGCCTCCATCTCCCAAGCCGGGTTGACTTCGTACTTCCACGGTTCGCCAGACTCGAAGAACAATGTCTTGGGATTGGACACCTCCGCCAATCGCCACTGAATGCCGGTGAACGTTTTGTTGTTGGTCGACCGCCCCGGCTCGAAAGAGCTAGACTTAAACCGCAGCTCGTCCAACCGGAAACCATCCGGACCGGCATAGGTGATCGTCGGCGTGTTCGGGATGTCGGTGAACTTGGCCTCGTACTCGAGGTAGTTGTGGCCATAGCCGCGCGGGTCGCCATCACCGACGCTCCACCGCCCGGAATCGGTGTCGGTCATGAAATCAAGCATGTGCTGCATCATGCCCTCATGGTCCCTGCTCTTGAGCCGCCGCGTCCACGTGCCGCCCCGATTGTTCTGGCTCTTGGGTGACACGTAAAACTGGCCGCGATGGCTTCCCGCCGTTCGCGGATGGTAGTTCCACATGAACTGATCAACATCAACAAATGTCAACGGCTCGCCCGGCGGGTTGATGAAGCGTGCATGCTCATCGATGAATTGGCCGATTTGACCGCCGGTCGGCGTGGCGTCATCAAGCAGCAGATCAATTAATTCACGGGCGCGATTTTTGAACTCGATATTCAGCACCTTGTGACGACTAAGGCAGCGTTCGATGTTGATCGAACCCTGCCAGTGCGTCTCCGGGATGATCAGCATGTCCAGATCCCATGGCACGGGATACCAATGCCCGTCCGGATGATGGTAAAACACCTTGTTCCAGCCTTCGCGGATGTCCACGTTGCTAATGATCCGGTTCACGCAGCGAAACGTGTAGTAGGTCGGCAGGTGGAGATTATCGCGCCACCACTGTAGCGACTGTGAGCGGCCGTAGCCGCTGCGGAAGCTGTTCCAGTCCGATGAGGTGCCGGACTGCGCCGGCCCCTGGTTGCGCTTGTCGCCGTTTCCGCCCTCGATCTTGTACACGTTGCCATCCGGCAGACTGTGATCTTCAAGAAACCGGCTGTCGGTATGCTCGACGCACAGGTAGAGCCCCCACAGATCCCCTTCGTATTGCGAGGTTTGACTGCCGGTCGGCGCCTCCTTGACGCCATCAATCACACGAAAATGCACAAAATGCGTCTCAGGTGCCAAGCCATCGGCCAGGTTGTACAGTTTGAAACCGATCGCCTCCTCCATCCCGGCCATTCCGCGGTTGACCGGCATCCACGGCGAGGCGCACCCGTTTAGGTTGATCGTCTTTTTCGGCTGAGCATACTTTCTGCCGTAATTGTCCCGCGCCCGCAGACCGCGTGTGCGGTTGAAATATAGCCGCCACTTGTTCTTGCCGGAGACGTAGGTCGAAAACTCGCCGCGATTCCGGAACTCGATGTGGTCATAAACCGTACCGTCATAAACGAGCGTTCCGTTGAAGTGTACCGCATCAAACGAGCTGTTGTACTGTGAATTCGTGACGTCGGTCGCGTTGGCGATCAGGTGGTACGTCGGAAGCGACTTCATGACCCTGGAGGGGAACGTCTCTTTTTTTCCGTTGACGCGATTTGACCCAGTCCACGCTGGCACGCCGTTATAGCAAAAGTAGGTGAAATTCGGCTGCTGGTCGTCTGCATAAGGAAGGATCACCTGATTGCCCAGCGAGTCCTCGACTCGGATCCGGTAGCGAACCAGTGCCCGATGCCTCTGCACGCTCTTCGGGACAGTCACCGAAAACACCGAGTCGCCTGCAGCGGCATCGCCATTCTCCCCGTCATCGATCATTGGTAACTCCAACCACCCTTTTTCATAGTTCCCGTCAGTTTTCCGGATATAGCTGCCGGGCTGGACGACTTGATAAAACAAAACCACCGAGGCGACTCCGTCCGGATCGGTTGCCTTTGCAGACACACGCACCGGCTCATTCGCGTGCGGCTGCTCCGGCTCATGCTTGACCTGTCGGGTTTGCGGCGGTGCGTTGATGGAGTACACAGAATTAACTGCAGCGGGAGTCGGTGTTCCCAAAACTTCGCCAGGATCAGGTGTGCGCAACTCGGCGTCGATCGAGAAATCGCTGCTGCCCAGCGTGGTGTTCAGTGCATGAATGGCAATGATGTTTTTGCCTGTACGCAGGATTTCACTCGGATTTGGAATCACGACCTCCTCCCAGGCGGCCTCGTGGTTGTTCGCGAACGAGTTGTACCGGAGCTCTCCTCCAGGGACGCTGACACGCGCCACCTCGTTGCCGTTGATCCAGACCACCGCGCCGTCATCCACGTACACCCGCAATGCCAACCGCGCTGGGATCTCGTTCGCCTTTACTTCGAATACTCGGCGAAGATATACGGAGGAAAAGTTGTTCTGCATCGAGATTGTCGTTCTGTCGTCGCCATCGCCATAGCCGATTGGCGCTCGACCGGTTTTCCAAGTGTTGTCTACGCTAAAATCAAGCTTTCGCCAGGCGGATCTCGGTGAAGACGCCTCGCTACTGCCTGCGCGATATCGCCATCGCGATTGGCCGGCAGCGATGAACGTAACCGGTTCATTGGAAGCAGCCTGCAGCCCTGCCGAACGCCATGAACCGCCCAGGTCGTTGTCGAGGGAGGGATGAATCAACTCCATCGAACTGCCTGCGCCACTCGCCGCCGTTGGCCAGGGAAAACCGGAGTCGTAGTCCACCCGGTCAACGGGCTGATCCGCCGCATCACGCAGCGTCAGCTCTTCGCCGTTTGAGAGCCGGTTAATGTATGGCCCAAACACAACCGACGCACTTAGCTTGAACTTGCGACGCAGCTCCGTCGGGTTCTCGGCTACAACCAGTTGGCCGCCCGGCTCAATGGTCGTGTTCGCCGGAAAGGTGTATTGAATGCCGTTGGAAAAACGCCAACCGGACAGGTCGACGCCCTTCCCGCCGGCATTGTGGAGTTCGACAAACTCGACCGCATCCGTTTTTGGATCGGCATCGTAGTAAATCTCGCTGATGACCACCTCGCCTAAAACCGCGCTTGGCCATGTGAATCCAAACGTAAAAATAATACGCAGGCTGAAGCAATGCATTGACGCGCTATGGATTGGCCGGGGTCACCAGCCTGATGAACCGCGCACGATCAACCCCCAAAGGGATGATGCGTGATACCCTGCCGCTCGCTTCCGGAAAGATATTGATCAATGGCTTCCACGCTTGGCCAAGCGCTTGGCTGAACTGCAGAGAGTAACTCCGCCCCTCCACCGCCGAAAAACCCACCCGCAGCTTTCCATTGGTGAGGCGCGTGACCTCCAGCATCAAACTGCTGATGGCATCCTGCGGATCGGTCCCAACGGCATATTCAAGCGCGTTTGCCAGGCCGTCGCCGTCGGCATCAAGCAGCGCATCGTCAGCGCTCTGCGGGTCAAGCTCGTGCATTATCTCCCAACGGTCCGGCATGCCATCGAGATCGCTGTCGTACTCATCTCCCTGCTTCATCCAGTTACTCACGGTGTTGCCGTAGTCCGACAAATTGATGCGCCGGATTGGGACGCCGCCCTGTTCCGGCAGCACCGGCCAGGGAGCGGAGCCGCTGTACTTTACCTTCTCGACAAGGATGTACGGCACCAAGCCGATGTCCGGCGGCAACGTCTGCGGCGGGTCCGGCCGTAGCAGCTGCACGCTCTCGCCCGCGTTGTTCAGCCTGCCATCAAAAGGCCCAAGCACCCGCATTGCCGTATCGAGTTCGTACTGTGCGCGCAACTGCGATGGCTCGACGCCGCCCACGTAAACCGACTTTCCGGCCGGCAGAACAAAGTTGGCCGGGAATGTGAACTCGACTGCCTTGGCGAGTTGCCAGACATTGCCCGGGTTGTCCGGATCGAAAAACGGCACGGGCGATTCGGAGATATTCTTCAACACCACGTACTCGGCCATTCCTTCGGTCGGCGCGTACAGGATTTCGCTGATCACAACCGGGCCGATCCGCGGGCCGGTGTTCGGCGCACCCCTGCCGTCGCGGAACGAAGCCAGCAGCGCGGCGTCCTGCCCGACGCGGACCGGCGAACCAAGCGACAGGTCGTCCTGCGCAACGAGCGGGCCGGTGCCGTTCGGGAACCGGCCCAGCGACACGCCGTTGGCCGACGGCCCGAAGTCGACCTTGTCCGCAAAGCGCACGAGTGCCCCGTCCGCATCGGCCTCGGTGAGCCAAACTTCGTCGCCCCGGACGGAGCTCAGCGAGAAGCCAGAGCCGCCGTTGTCGAGCAGGAAGGCTTTTTCATAAAAAACGAGGTAACCACCGGGCTCGATGGTGGTGCCTCCCGGGATGCCGTATTTTCGCAGATTGTTCACGCTGTCACTTAAGAACCACCCCCCGAGATCGACGGGCGCCTGGGCAAGGTTGTGCAGCTCGATCGCGTCCTCGAGCGGCGCGTCGGAGTGCGCGAGCACTTCGTTGATGACGACCGTCGGCGCAGGACCAATGCCACCACCCGGCGTGCCGTGATAGCGGGTGCTCGACTTCCAGTTGGCCGGGTTGTTGAGGTCGAGGCGCGTATCGATCGCCTCGAGCGAGCTGCCGTTGCCGTCAGCGCGCCCCGGCCAGGCGCCACTGTCCGCGTAAGCCACCGCGAACACTGAGTCGCCGTTGGCGTCGATCAGCGCAACGGTCTCCCCGCCGTTTTTCAGCCGGCCCTCGAACTGCCCGGCAGCCAGCCGGATATCCTTGGTTCCATATCGCGACAGGAACACCTCACGGTTCTTCGCCACGATGATCCGCTCGCCCGATGCAAGCGACACGTTGCCGAAGCGGTAAGTGATGCCTCGGTCGAATTGCACATCGCGCAGCTTCACCGCGCTGTCCCCCGTGTTCAGCAGCTCGACGTACTCATAATCGTCGCCGCCGATCGGGTTGTACATGATTTCGCTCAGACGCAAATTGCCCTTGAGGGGCGACACGGCGGAGGGGTCGATCAACATCGCATAGTCGAACCCGACCCGGATCGATTGCGGTTGCTCCGTCGCGAGGAACGGGCCGCCGGTGACAGCCTGCGTACCGGCGCCAATGCCTTCACGGTGCAGTTTCAGCCACACGTCGCCGGTCTTCCACTCGAATACCAGCTCGCTGCCCTCGCGCACGATGCGCACGGCGATCTGCTCAAGCGCGATGTTCCGCGACTTGAGCGTGGTGGCAGTGCCGCCGAGGCTCACCTTGCGAACCATCAACTTGGTGCCGTCGTTGAACCCGATGGTGTACCGTGCCGCGCCCGCTCCCTCGCCGAGCACGGCCATCAGGCCGGCATCGTAGTCGCCGAACTGCCGCGAAACCAGGCGCAGCTTGGTTTGCATCGCCCAGTCGGATTTGGCCGGCAACGGGCGGTTGATGAACGGATACCCCGGCATCGACCTGGCCAACGGCTTGGCCGCGGTGTCGAGCACCTGCAGCTCAAGCCAGCCGGGCACGTCATCAAGTGAGTACCAGCTGTACGGCGAGAAATTGCCGCGCGGCGTGACGTTGGCTGCGGCCCAATACTCCTCGAGCATCGGCTCGGCGAAACCGCTGAAGCCGGTCGTACCGTACACAGCAGCCTCGCGTTCCACCCGCGAGATTTTGCCCGCCTCGTCGGCCACCTTTACGGTGAAGCCGTACAGGCCGGGCCTCGTAAACACCGCCTCGACGCGCGCTTGGCCAAGCGGCCGCAACTCGATCTCCTCTAGATCGCTCGCCAACCAGTTGAACACCAGCGCCTGGCCCTCGGGGTCGTACGACTCGCGGGCATCGAGTCGCAACACACTGTCCGTGGGGATATTCCACGAGGCCGGCTGCGATTTGAGGATCGCCACCGGTGCGGCGCTGCCGGACTTATTGATTTTGATCTCGTCCTGACTGCGAATATTGCCCCATTGGTCGGTGCCGAGCACCTTGAGCGTTTGCTCGCCTTCTTGGAGTTGTATGCCGTTGACGGCCCAGGTGGTGAGGCCGGTCCACACTGGCTGAGCCTCTGGGTGCCCCTCCACTCGAAGTTTGATCACGCCATAGGGCGAATTGCCCTTGAGGTTGATGCGATCGCTGGCAAAATTCATTGCGCCACCCTGGTTGGTGGTAATCTCGAATTTCTTGCGCGAGTAGTTGGTGCCCAACTCGCTCTTGACTGTGTTGCGGCGGGCGGAAAAGAAGGATTTGTACTCGCTCGCCCGCGACGAGTAGGAGCTGCTCACCCTCTCCTCGGCAGCAAGCCATGCGTTCATGCGCGGCGAGTTGTAGGTGTAGTTCTCGGTAAACTCCGCAAGATAGGAGTAGAAAAGCCGCTTGTTGTAGGGCTTAACGATATAGCTGCTGAAACCGGGCATTCCCTGGTATAGTTTCGATGAGGCATTACCGTATGCCAAGTCACTATCCCAGTGCAGGAACTGGAACTTCCCGTCGTCATGACGTTGGTAAAAATAGCCGTTCTTGCCACGCCTCAGCGAGAAGGAGTCCCAGTCATCAATGTAGCCGCGCACCATTGACATGATCATCGTCTGGTGTGGATCGACAAGCCGCTCGATCTGCTCTTGTTTGTAGGATGTTCGGACGGTCTTAAACAGATTAATGAGTGCGCTGTAGTCATCCTCCCACTCATTGGTGCGCTTCATCCACTCGGAGCGGTAACGACCCGGGTTGTCGCTACTTTTGTAACTCCAGTCGGCATTACGGCTCTGGCGATCCCAGCCATCAGTGAACCACCACTC
>CAJWEP010000069.1 GCA_913030945.1 uncultured Verrucomicrobiota bacterium | reverse complement strand
CTCGAATACTTGGACGGACCTGATGGAGCCACAGCGGGAGCCACCGAGTTTGGCACCACCGATTCCTTCGAACTGCCGGGCATACAGGGTGAATCGGCCGCAGTCATGAAGGTGGGGCATGTGGGCGCAAACGCCAATTTCGGCTATCTCATGAAGCACGGAATCGCCCCCAACGGAGGAGGAAATCGTGTCAATCAGTACACCTTAATCTACGACGTTTACTTTACCGGGGGCGGCAATGGCTGGCCCTCGCTGGCCAACCTCGACACATCGGGTGACGGGGATGTGTTCTGGCGGCGCAACGACGGCGGTATTGGCCAGGGCGGAGGCGGATATGAACCGGTGGACCCGGGCGTGAAGATCAACGTCAACACATGGCATCGGGTGATTCTGGCCTTTGATTTGGCTAGTGGTCTTTACGAGAAGTACGTGGATGGTGTTTATCATTCCAAGCAGAACAACGGAGGACTTGATGGACGGCAGGCTGCCAAAGACACCATCTGGCTCTTCAACGACAATGACGGTGAGAACGGCGAGGCCTACGTGGGTAGCATCGCCGTCTACGACCGTAAACTCAGCGCTGATGAGGCAAGAGCCCTTGGTAGTGTCGGTTCGGTTGGCGTGCCCACCGCCCTGCCCGAGCCAAAACCGATTCGGGGTTTATGGAGTTTTGATAATGGAGACTTGAGTGCCAGTATTGGCAGTTCACTCGAATACTTGGACGGACCTGATGGAGCCACAGCGGGAGCCACCGAGTTTGGCACCACCGATTCCTTCGAACTGCCGGGCATACAGGGTGAATCGGCCGCAGTCATGAAGGTGGGGCATGTGGGCGCAAACGCCAATTTCGGCTATCTCATGAAGCACGGAATCGCCCCCAACGGAGGAGGAAATCGTGTCAATCAGTACACCTTAATCTACGACGTTTACTTTACCGGGGGCGGCAATGGCTGGCCCTCGCTGGCCAACCTCGACACATCGGGTGACGGGGATGTGTTCTGGCGGCGCAACGACGGCGGTATTGGCCAGGGCGGAGGCGGATATGAACCGGTGGACCCGGGCGTGAAGATCAACGTCAACACATGGCATCGGGTGATTCTGGCCTTTGATTTGGCTAGTGGTCTTTACGAGAAGTACGTGGATGGTGTTTATCATTCCAAGCAGAACAACGGAGGACTTGATGGACGGCAGGCTGCCAAAGACACCATCTGGCTCTTCAACGACAATGACGGTGAGAACGGCGAGGCCTACGTGGGTAGCATCGCCGTCTACGACCGTAAACTCAGCGCTGATGAGGCAAGAGCCCTTGGTTCGGCAAAAGGATCAGGTATTCCCGTAAACCTTGAATTTGTTCCAGAAGTCCTCGATTTATTCTTTTATCAATATGCAGAGGGAAGCAGTTACAATAAATTACTCGAAATACATAATCCCACTGATTTAGAGATAGATTTGTCAGGTTATGCATTTCCCAACCAAAACAATGGAGCCGATTCTGCGGAGAGTTTTGATTACTGGAACAGCTTCCCGGAGGGGGCAAAGATTGCTCCAGGTGGGAATTACATAATTGCCCATCCAGATGCTGACCCTTCAATCGTGGCGGTTGCTGGTCATTTCCACAAATATCTCAGTAATGGTGACGACGCCTATGCTTTGGTAAAAGGAACAAAGGAAAGCTACGAAGTAATTGATGTTATCGGTGATATTGCCGGAGACGATCCGGGCAGCGGTTGGAGTGTTGCAGGCGTATCAAACGCAACCAAAGATCATACATTAATCAGAAAGGACTTTATTAATCAGGGAAATACCGATTGGGTGGCATCAGCTGGAACAACTCCTGAAGATTCAGAGTGGATCATTCTGGATAAAGATGTATGGGACGGAATTGAAAGCATCCCTACAATATTCGTTACCGGACAAGCAGATGGGACAATAAGTATTGAGTTCGAGGGTAAACTTCAATCCTCGGCCAACATCACCGGCCCCTGGAGTGACATTGATGCCAACAGCCCAACGTCAATCACTGCCGATCAGCCACGACAGTTTTACCGCGCCCGGAATTAATCCGCCAAGCGGTCGAGCAGTCTTGCCGCATCGGTCTCCATGAAGAACAGGTCGCGATGGTCTGAGTGCAGGAAACCGTCGCGCTGCATTGCTTCAAAGAAGCCGTCAATGTTGTCGTAAAAGCCGCCAACATTGAACAGCGCGATTGGTTTGTCGTGGTAGCCAAGCTGCCGCCACGTCACGGCCTCGAAAAATTCCTCCATCGTGCCGATGCCGCCTGGGAGCGCGATGTAGCCGTCGCTCAACTCATGCATCTTCGCCTTCCGCTCGTGCATGGCGGACACCACGTGCAGCTTAGACAATTCCTGGTGCGCCAACTCGCGGTCGACCAGCTTTTCCGGAATGACACCGACCACCTCGCCTCCGCCGTTCAGTGCCGCATCGGCCAGCACACCCATGAGGCCGATGTTGCCCGCGCCGTAAACCAAGCCCAACCCCCGCTCTGCCATCGCTTGGCCAAGCTCTTTGGCCGCCGCGGCATAAGCGGAATTGCTCCCCACAGATGCGCCGCAAAAAACGCAGATGTCCCGCACCGTCCGCATCACTTGGCCAAGTGCAGGCTACTGCTTCAAGCCGGTGCGCCGGGCCCAGTCATCCCAGTCGTTGGCCAGTCGCTTGGCCATCGCGGGGTGAGCCGCCGACAGGTCATTCGTCTCCGTCCGGTCGGCTTCCAAGTCAAACAGCGACCACTTTTTGTCGAGTTTGTCCCAGACGACCTTCCACCTGCCCTGACGCAGCGCGCGGTTGCCGGACCATTCCCACGCGAGTTGTTTGTGCCCCTCCCGCGTGCCGCCGCGCAGCACCGGCACTAGACTTTTGCCCTCGACCGGGAGGACGTTGTGCCCGTTGTGTTTTTTCGGATATTCCACCCCAGCCAACTCGAGAAACGTCGGCAAAAAATCGATGATGTGCCCGACTTCTTTCGTGATCACCCCCCTGGGTACGCGGCCCGGCCACCACGCGATACACGGTGTGGCGATCCCTCCCTCGTGCGCCCAGCTTTTGTAGCGGCGAAACGGCGCGTTCTGCGCCCAACCCCAGGACGGCCCTACGGCGGCATAAAACTCCTTCGGCCCGGGGACGATCTTCGGCGAGCGCCCGCCCGGTTCCTCGGCGCAGCCACCGTTGTCGGAGAGAAACAACACCAGCGTGTTGTCGGCTTCGTCGCTCTTCCGCAGTGCAGCCATTAGGCGGCCGATATTTTGATCCATGGAGTCGATCATCGCCGCATAAACTGCCATCCGCAAATCCTCGTGATCGTGGTTGGCCGACTCCCAGTCGTACGCCCGTGAGTCGCGGCCGGAGAGTTTCCACTTGGGATCGATCAACCCCATCTTGAGCATCCGCTCATGTCTCTGCTCGCGCATTTTGCCCCACCCCATCCTGAATTTGCCGGTGTACTTTTTGATGTCCTCCGGTTTGGCATGCAGCGGGTAGTGCGGAGCGGTGTAACAAATATGCAGGAAAAACGGCTGGGACTTTTTTGAGAATTTCCCGACGCACTCGATGGCGTGATCAGTGAAGGCATCCGTCGTGTAGTAGCCGTCCGGAAACTCCGTGAGGGCCCTGTCGTTGTGGCCAAACTTCCGGATACGCCCGCCCTTGTACTTGGGATCGCGCTGTTTCGGGTTAAAGAAATTGCAGCAGCCGTCGAGCAACCCGTAATACTCATCGAAGCCCCGCCGATACGGATGAGTCGTCTCGCCAGATCCAAGATGCCACTTGCCGCTGAGCGCCGTCTGGTAACCAGCCAGTTTCATCGCCTCACCAAGCGTGACCATGTTTTGCTGCAACAACCCACCCTTGCCTCGGCGCGGATAGAGGCCAGTCAGGATCGATGCCCTCGTGGTGGTGCACTTGGCGTTGTTGTAAAACTGGGTGAAGCGCATCCCCTCCGCCGCGAGGCGGTCGAGGCTCGGCGTGCTGACCTCGCCCCCATAGCAGCCAATGTCACTCCAGCCCATGTCGTCGCACATGATCAGCACGATGTTCGGCCGCTCCGCCGGCTTGGCCAAGCCACCCGATTGAGCCGCACCGAAAACCAACGCCAACAAGAGGCACATGGCCGGGAGGGTGAAATTGGATATACGCATCGGCGCGAACGTAGTGCGCCTGGCCAAGCACGGCCAGTTTTTTGTCAAATCAACCGTCCCGATGGTTGCTTTGCGCTTGGCCAGGTTTTATTGTCGCGTCCGCATGAACAACCGGATATTCCCCCGCTGTATTGTAACGACCCTGTTGCTTGCCCTGGCTTGCTTCGTACCATCCAGCGCACAGGCCCAGCCCCTCTCGCCCAAGCAATCCGGCGCGCCTTGGCCAGACTGGGAACTGGCCGATTTCCAGCCCAAGAGTCCGAGATACCAACAGACTTACGGGCTCAAACATTTCCATGGTCAGGTGACCTTGGTCGCCCTGTTAGCAGGTTACTGAAGCTACTGTATCCGCCAGATCGTGAATCTGGAGAAATTAAAGCTCGAATTTGAAGCCAACCGGGTCAAGGTCAACATCATTACTATCAACATTGCTTCTGCCCAATCCGACCAGCACGAATTCACCTCGCGGTGCAGTTTTCCGCTGTTTCAGGACACTGATCTCGAGAACGCATTCGGGCAACACCAGGGCAGCAAGGACGACTATTACATTTACAATGAACGCGGCGAGCTGTCGGACTTTTTCCCGATCGGGGGAGATCGCGAGTCCGATCTTGCCTCCCCCGAGGGCTACGCGAACATCAAGCAGGCTATCTTGGACGCCCCGTTCCAGAGTCGCTTATCGGTGGACACCGTTGCCGCTGTGAAGATCGACGGCATCGCTGGCCGCACCTATCGAATCGACTTCAGCGAGGATCTTGGCGACAAGAAACAATGGAAGCCGCTGAAGACCGTCACAATCGACGCCGATCAGTTTATCTACGTCGACCTCGAGGCCACCCGGTCACGGAAAAAACGCTTCTACCGTGTTGAGGAAGTTCCGTGAACCGAACCCGGTCGCACATCCTCGCGCTGGATCAGGGGACGACCAGTTCGCGAGCGATTGTTTTTGACGCGCTTGGCCAAGCGGCGGCGGTGGCGCAGCAGGAGTTCCTGCAAATCTATCCCAGACCCGGCTGGGTCGAGCATGACCCCGCGACAATCTGGAAAACCCAGCTGAACACGGCCAGACGGGCTTTGCGCCTGGCCAAGCTCTCGGCCGCCGACATCGCCGCGATCGGCATCACAAACCAGCGCGAGACCACCCTCGTTTGGGATCGCACCACCGGCAAACCGATCGGCAACGCCATCGTTTGGCAGGACCGCCGGACCGCCGACATTTGCGATACACTGCGCCGGGACAGGGCCGACCGGCTGATTCGCCGCAAAACTGGGCTGGAACTGGATGCCTACTTCAGCGCGACCAAGATCCGGTGGCTGCTCCGACACACCAAGGGCGCCTTGGCCAAGGCGCGCGCCGGGCGCCTGGCTTTCGGCACGATCGACTCGTGGCTGGTCTGGAATCTCACCGGCGGCCAGGCACACATCACCGACGTCACAAACGCCTCGCGAACCATGCTGTTCAACATCCACACCGGCAAATGGGATGACGAATTGCTAAAGCTATTCGGCATCCCGCAGGCGGTTTTGCCCAAGGTAGCTTCATCCAGCGAGGTGTACGCCCAGACCCAAGCCCTTGGCCAAGGGATCCCCATCGCGGGCATCGCCGGCGACCAGCACGCTGCCCTCTTCGGCCAATGCTGCCACAAGCCCGGCATGGTCAAGAACACCTACGGCACCGGCTGCTTCATGCTCATGCACACCGGCGACAAGCCGATGGCATCCCGCAGCAAGCTGCTCACCACCGTCGCATGGAAAATCGGCGACAAGACGGAATACGCGCTTGAGGGTAGCGTGTTCGTCGCCGGCGCAGTGACGCAATGGCTGCGCGACGAGTTGGGCATCATCAAGTCGTCCGCCGAGATTGAACGCCTAGCCCAGCGCGTGCCGGACAATGGCGGCGTCCACCTCGTGCCGGCTTTCACCGGACTGGGGGCGCCCCACTGGGATCCGCACGCGCGCGGCACGATCACCGGACTGACTCGCGGCTCCACCAAGGCACACATCGCCCGGGCCGCGCTCGAGGGAATCGCGTTTCAGGTCAATGATGTCATCGCAGCGATGGAGCGAGACGCCGGAACCAAGCTCCGCGAACTTCGCGTCGACGGCGGCGCCAGCGCCAACAACCTGCTGATGCAATTCCAGAGCGACCTGTTGGACGTCCCCGTGATCCGCCCCGCCAACACCGAGACCACCGCGCTGGGCGCAGCCTATCTCGCCGGCCTGGCCGTGGGCACCTGGAAGAGCAAACGTGAAATTGCCAGGCGATGGAAGATCGCCCGGCGTTTCAAGCCCTCCATGAAACCCGCTACCCGCAAAACGTTGGTTGCGGGGTGGACTAAGGCCTTAAAACAAGCCATCCAATAATATGAATTAAATTATATTTATATTATTGATACGCAAACAATCGCGCCTATAATGTTGCCTGTATGAACTATCCGGTTGAACTGAACTTCAAAAAAATCGCTCTGGCAAAACAGGCCACGCTGACAGAATCCAACGGCAACTCGATTGCTTATGCCCGGCAAAAAATCCTGAAACTTAAAGAGGAACTCGAAGTATTTGAGGATAAAACAAAAACCAAGCGAGTCTGTACAATTAAAGCCAACAAGGTAATTGACTTTAGCGCGGCATATCACTTTTACACAGAAAACGAGCAACTCTTTGGTTCCATACAACGCAAAGGCCTCCGTTCACTATGGAAAGCAACCTACCTGCTTAACGAAGCCAGTGGCAACCAGTACGCAACCATACAGGAGGAGAAACCTTTCGCAAAGGTTGTTGATGCGCTACTGGGCGAACTCCCTTTTGTTGGCTTAGTTTGCAACTATATTTTCAACCCATCGTACATTGTAAGAAGTGAAGACGGAACTGAACTTTTCAGGCTCACAAAAGTTCCGAGCTTTTGGGGTGCACTGTTCAAAATAGACAAACTAGCCGATGTTACTCCTGACGAAGAAATTCGCTGTATGATGAGTCTTTTGATGATGATTTTTCTCGAAAAATCCCGAGGGTAAACAATTCCATTCAACAACATCGAGCGGCCGCGAAACGACTTTCGCGGCTTTTCTTTTGGCAGCCAAGCTTGCATTCAAATGAAAGCAGCATGACGCTCGCGAACCAATGAAAATTTTCCGAACCCTGAATGCTCTTTCTGGCATTGTTGTTCTGACCTTTCTGCAAACAACATCACTTCACGCCGCAAGTTTGGTCGGTAAGATTGTTGACGAACAATCCGGGGTATATCTCGCCGCTCGTGTGTACGTCGAGAATGCAAAAGGTGAATGGTTTTTCGTGGAATCCCCCGAGGGGGGGGGGTCGGCGGTGCGCTACGACAAGACAAACTGGCTGCGGAAAGAGTCGTTTGAGAAACACACGACCGTCTCAGCGCATCCGTTCCGGGCCGAACTGCCGCCAGGCGAGTACACGATCACGGTGGAGCGCGGGAAGGAGTACTTCACCGAAACCAAGCCGATCTCGCTTGGCCAAGCGGACACGGAGGTCGAAATCCACCTGCGCCGCTGGATCAACCTGGCCAAGCGCGGATGGTACTCCGGAGAGACACACATCCACCGCACCCTACAGGAACTGCCCAATGTCATCCAGGCTGAGGACCTCAACGTCGCGATGCCACTGACCTACTGGGTGACGAAGTCTGGCCTGCCTCCCACCTCGGGGAACAAGAACATCGGCGGCGAAATCCCGGACAGGCTGATTACGGTCGACCCCACTCACCTCATCTGGCCACGCAACACCGAGTACGAGATTTTTTCGGTTGGCCCGAAACGCCACACGCTTGGCGCGCTGTTTTTCCTCAACCACAAGTCAGTGTTCAACGAAGGTGTCCCGCCCTGGGGACCCTTGGCCAGGCGCGCCCGCAACGAGGGAACGATTCTCGACATGGACAAGCTCGACTGGCCGTTCTCAATAACCCTGCCGCACAGCACCGGCGCACGGCTGTACGAGCTAGCCAACAACCATCTGTGGCGCACCAAGTTCGCGTTCACCAAGTGGAACTCCCCCACTCCCAGCTTTTTACAGCCCCCAGCCGGCAACACCACTGGCAATGAGGAGGAATGGATGAACTACACCCTCGGCCAATACTACACGCTGCTCAACGCCGGGTTCGACCTCGTACCGACCGCCGGCTCGGCCAACGGTGTCCACCCTGTGCCGGCCGGGTTCAGCCGCGTGTACGTGCATTTGCCCGGCGGGTTTAGTTATGAAAAATGGCTCACCGGCCTGAAGCACGGTCGCAGCTTTGTCACGACCGGCCCGATGCTGTTTGCAACCGCGAACGGGCAGCAACCCGGCACAACACTATCGCTTGGCCCGGGCGGCGGCGAAGTGACCGTGACCGGCGAGGTCATCAGCGAAACGCCGGCCTCG
The DNA here is from genome assembly GCA_913030945.1 of uncultured Verrucomicrobiota bacterium. GTDB lineage: Bacteria > Verrucomicrobiota > Verrucomicrobiia > Limisphaerales > UBA1096 > UBA1096. The sequence continues at coordinate 5,002 of CAJWEP010000069.1, read as the reverse complement.
TTCCTCGAAATCGTTTTCAACGGTCGTCCTGTCCGCCTTATTCGCGGCAAACCTGGCACCACCACGACCGGTGCGAATCGAAAGACCTTCTCCACTACTTTGCCAATCAAGACGAGCGCCTGGCTCTCTGTTCGCTCCTTCGAGGAACGCCACGGCGGGCGGCTTCGTTTCGCACACACCGGCCAATGGACGATCAACGTTCCCGGCAAACCACTCCACCCTTCACCCAAGGAAAAGGAGTATCTTACTGAGCGCGTGCAGGCTGAGATCCACCGCAGCAAAGGCATCGTCTCGGCAGAGGCCATGGCCGAATACAACGCCGCCCTCGCGCATTACAAAAATCTCACCACGAGCAACCCGCCCACCCCCGAGGCCCGCGCGCCCAAGCGCGACAGTGAACTCCGACGCTGGCTCGACAACATGGTCACGCACCACCGCTACTCGCCGCACGAGGTGCGCGCCGCCACCGGACTGCCCCTGGCCAAGGTGCGCCAACAACTCGCCGAATGGAACATCACCGACAAGCGCTTGGCCAAGCAACCTGCCGATGTCCCGTTAAAAGTGCTACCATACCCGGGCGGCCGCCATCCGCGCATCGGGTTCCTCGATGGCGCGCTTGTGCCACAGCGCGAAACAAAAATTAGCATCTTCACCCCGTGGGATCCCCACAGCTACGCCGTAGTCGATGTACCGGAAGCCATCTGGTCCAACCTTGGCCTGACCTATCTCGCCCACACGCACATCCCAACGGTTTGGGACAAACAGGGTAAAAAACTCGAGCCGCTCGAGTGGCAAAAGAACGAAGACGACTCACTGGCCTTTGAGCGAAAGCTGCCCAACGGCATCATCTTCGGCAGCCGGGTGGCCCCCGAAAAAGAGATCGTCAAGATGAAGCTTTGGATTCGCAACGGCTCACCGAAGACGCTCACCGGCCTGCGGGCGCAAGTGTGCGTAATGCTCAAGGGCCTGGCCGGTTTCAACCAGCGCATCCACGCCAACAAGGTCATCGACGGCACTTGGGTGGCCTGTCGCGACGCCGACGGTCAACGCTGGATCATCACCGACTGGGAGCCTCTTCATCGGCCCTGGGAAAACCCGCCCGTCCCCTGCTTACATGCTGACCCTTCCTTCCCCGATTGCCCCTCCGGCAAAACTGTCGAAGCCAACGGCATCATTACTTTTTACGAAGGCACAGACATACATCAACAAATCGAAAAACTTAATAAACTAATCCTAAACAGGCAATAATCTACACTTCCTAAATTTTGGGCACTTCGTTGACCGTGTAGTAGGCATGACGGTGAAGGAGCTCGCCTTGGGAGCGATCACGCAGCGGGGCGAGGTCAAATTCATGCACGTGGCCGCGCTTTAATGCGCTAAGTACCAACGTGGCACTTAAACCATCAGCGCCCAACTTCACGCTCTTCACGGTCAAAGCCATTTGATCCACTTCCGGTCCGCCGTAGGCGCCGTGGTAAATATGGGTGAAGGTGGTCACCTTGTAGCTCTTCGGATCGTTGCCGGTCTTGGAATCCACGGGCTTGGTGAACATGATTCGAAAGCCATCAGGCGTGATGTGAATGCGTTTAATTTCAAACGGCATCCGCCCGGTCCAATCCAATCGTTCCAGCGCGAAGGGCTTGATGCCACGCACCGGCCAGCCACGGTTGGTGCCGCCACAGAGCAAACGGCCCATCGGCGTAAACTGTACGTTTAGGATACCGGTGGAAAGACCTTCACGAAACGGATAACACGCGCCCTGCCATACGCCGTTCACCTGCTCCGTGGTCGCACGCATGATGATGGACTGCGTGTAGTCACCGAGAAAGATCTGGTTCTCAAATGGTCCAAACTTTCCGCCTGTACGATCGACCACATAACCTGTAATCGACCGGCCCATGCGAATGTATGGAAAAATCACTGCATACGGCACCAGCTCCTTTACCTTCTCCTTCTCGGTGATAATACGCGTGCCACTCTCCGGCTCAATCGGCCGCTTAAGGTCGCTTGCAAAGGGATACCAGTTGAAGCTTACAGGGTGACCCATGAACCCGCCGGTCTTGAGAAACTTGAGGCTGCAAGACGAGTTCCACGGTCCCTGGCTCTCGATGTAAAACAAAGCCCCATGCTCGTTCGGACCAATGCCGCCAGGGCTGCGCAAACCGCTGGCGATGGGAATCGACTTGCCATCAGGAGTAATCTTCATCGCCCAGCCACGGAAAAGCGCGCGCGAGTGGTAGGAATTAGAAAGCCCTAGAGCTACGTAGAGGTTGCCCTGCGGGTCAAACTTTGAGCCGAATGCGTACTCGTGGTAGTTGCGGTAGCCCCACACATCGGAAATTGTTACGAACCTGTCTGCCTTGCCGTCGCGGTTGGTGTCCAGCACACGGGTTAACTCCGCGCTGTGTGTCACATACAATCCGCTCTTGTCAGCTTTGTCGTCCTTTCGATAGGCCAAACCAAAAATTTCATCCAAGCCCTCCGCAAATTTCTCGAACTGCGGCTGCGGCTTTTCGTCGTCCACGCCGTTCATAATAAAAATGTCACCACGCCGCGTGCCCACTGCCAGTCTGTTGTCTGGCATCAACTCAAACGCTCCCGCCTCAATCACCTCTCCCTTTGGCAATGGCACGGTCACTACGCGGTAAAACTCGCGTTCGCGCTTCTCCGTGCCCCACCGTGCCCCCACTTCCTCCGCGCTCGTGCTCATGACCAATAGCAATGCCAGCACACCGGTAAGCCCAATATTAACGCAACAACTCATAATGGATTTTTATTTCCGACTTTCCCTTCGGAAGTTTTAGTTTCAGAAGAAGCTCCTGTGCGTCGCCCTCGCCACGCAATAACGCTGTGTTTTTCGGCACCTGCGCTTTCACTGCATCTGTCGCAAACTGTGCCGGCGACAGCGACCTCACCTGTCCGGTAAGGGCTCGGAAATAAAGCGTCTCCGACTTGGAAGCATCGAACCGCAACCGACGCTCCAGTTGATTCACTCGATTAGACACCACCCCGTATACCGTGTCCTCTACCGCCACTTCACCTGTCCGATACATGAAAGTCGGAACGCCTTCCCCATCGAGTTGATAGCCCATGAACTGATAACCACGGTTCCTCGGGTAAAGTGGATCGGGATTAACCGGGTTTTCCTTGTCCATCACTGGCTGCAGGGGCCAAGACGCCTCATTCTTTGCTAGTCGATAAAATGCCACGTCCTGTACCAACTCGATCGGACGTCCTCGCGGATTGAAGTTGCCGGCCCCCTGACCTCCCCAGTACACGCTCACAAATTCGCCTGACCACAGTGCGCTTAGCGTTCCGTTTTGCGCGTTGAAGGCATAATTCATTCCACCTGGAAAACCCACTGCAATACCGCGATACCCAGCAACACGACTGCGCCCACGATACACACGTGTGCGATTAGTTACCTTCAGGTTTGTCCCCTCGGCACGAATACCCGAAGGATCGCGTGCCGAGCGACCCAGCGAAAAGTAATGCCATAATGCCAGCAACTGCTCGTTGGGGTTGCCCGTCAACACATCTTTTCGTACAGCCTCGCCACCTGGCCAATAGTTCGGCATCACGATTCCCGGCCGGAACTTCTGTGGATTCCGCATGAAGTGTGCAAACCAACTCGGCTGCAACCGCTCAAAGGAAGTCAACAAATCCAACCCCTTCAATCCGGGAGATGGATTGCTGTTGAAGTTGTGACACGCCACACAGTTCAAGCCTTTGTCACCAACCAAAAGGTGACCACTCTCACGATACTTGCGTCGCTCATCTCTCTTGAGTTCAGGAAACTCCACCTTCTGCAGCCGATCCACCTTTTCGAGCAACTTCGGTAAATATTGGAGATTCGCCTCTCCAAATTGAGGCATGCGCGCGTGCATATACGGCCGTACCGTCTCGGCATCAAAGAGCACTTTGCGGAGCCATTCCGGTTTTAGTTTCACCCCCACCCCATCCAGCGTTGGTGGGATGCGCGCCGGATTGCCCAGCCCTTCCTCGTCCGTGCCAAAATGTTTGAACATTGCGTCACTCACTCCTCCTGCGCCATCACGCGTATGGCAAGCAATGCAGTTGAATGCCAGCATCGTCTGCTGAATGCGCGCCTGTTTACTGAGCGGTTTCCCAATTCCCTTCAGCGCCTTGCCGATGGCCTCACGTTGTCCGGTTGATAAAAAAAAATGCGGTATCCCTTTCGGTTGTACCGACAGACAACCCTTGCCCACCCTCAGTTTACCCAAAGCTAACGACGGCTTGGCTTTTATTCCTGGCAGTTTGTGGCACGACGCGCAATTGAACTGATCAAAATATTGTTTGCCTGCAGCCACCTTCACAGCCTCAGGCTTCAGCATTGAACCCCCACGCCCTTCCTTGCCGATGAGGTAAGCGGCAACCGATCGTGCCTCATATCGGGTTAGATTCATGTCCGGCATCCGCCCCGACGACCGCGTGTGCAGCGGCTGAAACAGAAAAGCCGTCAACGAATCCATCCCATACTTCATTGGTACATGCACCAGGCTCACACCCTGCCCGGGTTCATGGCAACTTACACAACCGATCTTGTGAAACAACTTTTTGCCCACAGCCTGTTCCTCCTCCTTAGGCCCACCTGGTACAAATTCTTTCAGCGACAATTTCACCAGAAAATGTGTTAGAGCATCCGCCACTTCATCGCGCTTTGAATTGGGCAAATCCTCCAATAAACTTGGCATTTGCGTCCCAGGATCCATTCCCATGGGATTTACAATGAACTCTTTTATAAACGACGGATTCACCCGCCAACCCACGTCCTGTAAATTTGGCCCTACATTCTTTACCACACCGGTGCCCGGATGACATGCTACACACAGCAACTCCCCCAGCAATAATCGACCCTGCTGCACTTCCGTCAACCCATGCCGCTCATGCTTCAACCCTAGCACCACTGGTGCAGTGAACACCCCCGAGGGCTGGCCCTCGACCTCACCGACGGGAAGCGCGGCGTGCGCTTGGCCAAGCG
>CAJWEP010000068.1 GCA_913030945.1 uncultured Verrucomicrobiota bacterium | reverse complement strand
CTGCGGCAAACTAAATCTCCTCCTCAACTCCACCCACAAAAATGTCCGATGAGCCTCAAAATTGAATAAGCTCAGCTTGCAAATAAATCCAGTTTGCCGCGCTGCCTTGAGTTCCGGTATTGCAGCTTTGCTGTTCCTGAACGAATTCGGTACAGCCACGGAAAACTGGTGGTCGTTGCAGCCCCCGGCCAAGGTGGACCTGCCCCAAACCGGTTCAGCTAAGCACCCCATAGACACCTTCATCCAGCACCGCTTGGCCAGGATTGGCTTGGCCCCATCCTCGATGGCGGAGCCCAGAACGCTGATTCGACGCCTTCATTTTGACCTGCTTGGGTTGCCACCTTCGCCTGAGGCAGTGGCTCGGTTTGCCTCCAACCCCACCGACCTCGCTTATAGTCAATTAATCGATCGCCTGCTGGCCTCGCCACATTACGGTGAACGGTGGGCACGACACTGGCTCGATGTCGCGCGCTACGGCGAAAGCAACGGCTTCGAGTACAACGAACCACGCCGCAACGCCTGGCCGTATCGCGACTGGGTGATCAACTCGCTTAACACCGACATGCCGTACGACGAATTCGTCCGCATGCAAGTCGCAGGCGATATTTTGCAGCCGGGACGCGAGGGTGCTGCCGCTGTTGGTTTCCTCGTCGCCGGAACGCACAATACCGTGCTTGGTGCGAGTCCGCTGATGAAAAACCAAGCGCGGCAGGACGAACTCGGAGAGATCGTCGGCACGGTCACCCAGGCGTTCCTCGGGCTGACGGTGCAGTGTGCGCGCTGTCACAATCACAAAACCGATCCGATTTCCACCGAGGAATACCACTCGATGGCGGCGCTCTTTGCCGGCGTGTGGCACGGCGCACAACACGGAATGCACTCGGTGCGTGTCACCAATCCTGGTGTGATGAGAGTTCACCTGCGCGGCAGCGCAGCATCGCTTGGCCAGGAGGTTCCGCCGGCCGGTGTCTCTGCCTTGGCCGGTGTGGACGCCGATTTCAAATTAACCTCCGCTGCGAGCGACGCCGAGCGACGCAAGGCGGCGGCCAACTGGATGACCAACCCGGCGAATCCGCTGTTCAGTCGCGTGATCGTGAATCGCATTTGGCACCATCATTTCGGTCGGGGACTGGTCAAGACGCCAAGCGACTTTGGCGTGGGCGGCGGGCAACCCAGCCACCCCAAGTTACTCGACTGGCTCACCGGCTGGTTTAAGCAAAACAATTACAGCCTGAAATCGCTGCATCGGCTCATCGTCACCTCGGCTACGTATCGCCAATCGTCCGCTTCGCGACCGGATGCACTTGGCCGTGACCATGACAATCAATTGCTTTGGCGCTTCGCGCCGAAGCGCCTCGAGGGTGAAGCGGTACGTGACTCGTTGCTGCAAGCAGCCGGCATGCTGAACACGCAACAAAGCGGCCCGAGCTACGAGGACGTGAAGGAAATCCATTTCAACGCCGGGCGCTACTATCATCCAATAGAGGTGAAGGGGCCGAAGTTTGATCGCCGTACGATCTATCGTTTCTCGCCACGCGGGGAACGTGACGCCATTCTAGACACATTCGATTGCCCCGACCCCTCTGCCACTGCTCCCACTCGCGCCGTAACGACCACTCCGTTGCAGGCGCTCAGCTTAAGTAACAACGTGTTTGTATGGCGCATGACTGACGGTTTGGCCAATCGCGTACGAAAGGAGGTCGGCGAGGCGCCGCTTGGCCAAGTGCGGCGAGCTTGGCAGTTGAGCTTGGGCCGTGAGCCGGATAAAACGGAGTCCAGCCAAGCGGTGGCAATGATTTCAAAACACGGTTTACCATTGCTTTGCCGGGCATTGTTTAACAGCAGCGAATTTGTAGTAATCGAATGAACGCGAGCACACAGGGCATTGATCGTCGCCGGTTTTTGAACTGGGCCGTGCACGGCTTGGGCGCGACGGCGTTAACCAGCCTGTTGCGGGCCGACGACCCTCAATCGCCGCTGACAGATCATGCCCCCAAGGCCAAGCGAGCGATCAACATTTGCCTCGTTGGCGGCTACAGCCAAATTGACTCGTTCGATTACAAGCCAAAGTTGGCCAAGTTCCACGGCAAGACACCGCCGGGTAAAAAACCGGAGCCATTCTTTGGTCGCGTCGGATTGCTGCGCAAAAATGATTGGGCGTTCAGGCAACGCGGCCAAAGCGGCCTGTGGGTCTCGGAGTTGTTCCCACACTTGGCCAAGGTAGCCGACGAACTAACGGTGATTCGCTCAATGTACTCCGAAACGAGCAACCATACGCCGGCGTTGTTCATGTCGAACAGTGGTTTTCAAACCAACGGCTTCCCGTCGCTCGGCAGCTGGTTGTCGTACGGACTCGGCAATGCCTCCAATTCGCTGCCGGTGTTTGTTGTGATCCCCGATCGGCGCGGTGCGCCCAGCGGCGGCTCGGCGAACTGGGGCAGCGGTTTTCTGCCGGGCGAACATCAGGGTGTCGTGTTTCGTTCCGGCGAACAACCGGTGCGCGATCTTTTTCCGCCAAAACAAGTTTCCGGAGAGGCGCGTGAGGCCACGGATAATTTGCTCACCTACATGCAACACAAACAACTGCAACGGCTCGGCGGCGTGGATGACATTTTAGGTGCGCGCCTTCGCAGCTACGAATTGGCTGCGCGCATGCAGGTTTCGGTGCCCGAAGTGGCCGATCTCGACAGCGAACCGCGGCATATTGCAGAGTCGTACGGCCTGTCTGGAAAAGAGACCGGCGACTTTGCTCGCAATTGCATCCTCGCGCGGCGACTGCTCGAGCGCGGCGTGCGGTTTGTGCAGTTGTTCTCCGGTGGCCCGCTTGGAGGCAAGCCAAGAACCAGTTGGGACGGCCACGAGGACATGATCGGCAACCACACGCGTGAGGCATTGCGAATCGACCAGCCGATGGCGACGCTGCTGAAAGATCTGCGGCAGCGGGGAATGCTCGAAGACACGCTGGTCACCTTCACAACCGAGTTTGGTAGGACACCGTTCACTCAGTCGGCCGCGAATGAGGTCGGCCTGGGTCGCGACCACAATAGCCCGGGGTTCACCGTGTGGATGGCGGGGGCCGGCTTGCGCCCGGGAATTGCCTATGGCAACACGGATGAGACCGGCCATCGCGCCGAGGAAAAACGTGTGAACTGGCACGACTTCCACGCCAACATTTTGCACCTGCTGGGCATCGACCATGAACGACTAACCTTCTACCATAACGGCGTCCAACGCCGCCTGACGAACGTCCACGGACACATCATCAGCGACCTGCTGGCCTAACAGATGAAGTTCCCTATCATAACAACCGTTGCCGTCCTGACGGTGTATCTCATGGCGACACCCCTGGTCGCGTTATCGGACGATGACATCGGTGAATTGCTGACGAGGATCGAGTCGGCCAAGGTGAAAGAACGCCGCGAAGCCGCTCGCACACTGTCCCAGATCGGCGACAGGGCGGCCGAGGCTCTCCCGGCGTTGATCAAAGCGCTCGACGATAAGGATGAACAGGTTCGCGCCCATGCGCTGGCAGCCATCACCCAACTTGGCCCAAGCGCACGACCTGCCATTCCTCGCCTCATTGTTGCCCTTAAAAGCAAACAACCTCAGGTGCGCTATCGATCGGCATTCGCACTTGGCCAAGTGGGGTCGGCGGCGGTCGGACCACTCGTTGAGGCGCTCGACAGTGACTCTGTGGAGCAAAAAATCGGAGCGGCAATGGCACTTGCCCGAACCGGGCCCGACGCTGTTGCCGCCGTGGACCGACTCGTCCAGGCCCTCGGCGATGCTGACCCGGGAGTGCGTGATGAAGCAGCACGAGCGCTTGGCCAAGTGGGACTCAAGAGTGTGCCGCAGACATTGGCCGCACTATCGACCGGTAACACCAGCGTAAGAAGTGGCGCACTGCTTGTCCTCGCGGAGATCGGTCCGGATACCCGCGGGGAAGCCTCGGCGATCCGGAAATTTGTCACCGATGAAGCGCCGGAGGTCCGCATTCGAGCGGCACAAGCACTGGCACATGTGGGTGTGGCGCAGAGCGAGTTAATTGAGGTTCTCGTGGAATTGATTCAGGATGATCACGACGATGTCCAGTATGCTGCCGGTGAACTCTTTATGCTGGTCCGACCGCGCGAGGCAACGGTTCCGCACCTCACCCGACTCATCGAAGGTGAGGATACCGCCGTTGTTCTACGGGCGGCCACCCTGCTGAGTCGCTTCGGCAGGGTAGCCGAAAGTGCCGTGCCGGCACTCGTCAAAGCCACAGCGCAGCTTGGCGAGCAGGATACTGACGCTGTGTTACCCAAAGCTCTCGGCGTTATCGGTGAAGGAGCAGTGGAAGATATCATTACAGGACTTGCGGCTTCGCAGTATCCCGAGATGACACTCCGGCGCTATGTCGATGCCCTGACCCTAACCGGGACCGGAGCAATTCCGTCTCTGGCCATCGCGTTGGCTCATGCGTCACCGCAGGTTCGCTCCGGCGCAGCCCTGACCCTGGGCGCAAGCGGAAAAACCGCCGAACACCTCGTTCCGAAGATCATCACACTGCTAGATGACGACGATGTATTTGTTCGCGCCAGTGCTGCGGAGGCGCTAGGCGATCTCGGTCCGGTCGCCCGCGCTGCGGCACCGGCGCTGGCCGGAAAGCTTGAAGATGCCAATCCGCGCGTCCGGGCTGCGGCAGTCATCGGCCTGGGGAAAACGGCTGGCGATGATGTAACCTACACTGACTTATTCGCAAGTGCCCTAAAAGCCGATGATGTAAGTGTTCGTATCGCTGCCACTCGCGTGATGAGCAAACTCCCCGCTGTTACCACGGCCTCTGTTGAAAACCTGGTCACAGCGCTGGTTGACGAAAATGAACACGTCCGTGCCGGATCGGCTCGTGCGTTGGGGGCAGCGGGCAAAGACACTGCTTCAAGTGTCCCGGCACTCGTACAACTGTTGAAGGACCCGATCTCGGCAGTTCGCACTGAAGTTGCACTGGCGCTTGGCGCGATCGGTGAGACCACGCCGGAGATGCTTGCAGATCTGGGTGTCACGATCGCCGATCCGTCGCCCAAGGTGCGCCGACAGGTCGTGCTGACCCTGCGCCAACTGGGGCCAGCCGCCCAGCCCGCGGTGCCTCAACTTGTCAAGGCCCTCGACAACCAAGACAGTGCCTTTCGTATTCTCGTGATCGAATCGTTCCGGCCCATTATTAGTGATGTCTCCGAGTTATTGAAGCCGCTGCTCAAGGCCACAAAGGATCCTGACCGCGAGGTTCGCCGCACTGCGGCCTACGAGATCGGTGAGATCGGCGAAACCGCCCAGGAAGCGGTCCCCACGTTGTTCCTGATGATTGAGGATGATATCGACCGCTACGCTGCGCGGGCTGCTGTCAACAAGATTAGCCCCCGAGATGTCACGCTGCTGATCAAGAAGATGACCAACGAGAGCCCCTTTGTCCGTATAACCGCTTGCGAAGCGCTAAACACCCTCGGCCCCGACGCTGCCGAGGCGCTCGAGTTTCTCGAGGGGCGACTGGCTGACAAGGCGCTGCAGAAACAAGCCGAAATGGGTGGGGATTACGGTATTCGGCGCTGCATCTCCGAAACGGTCAAGAAGCTGAAGAAGGTCAAGTGAACTGCCGTGTCGCTACACGCGTGGCACACGAACGTTGAGGCCGTCGAGTCGCCCCGTGCTGTCGCCATGCGATTCGGCATGCACGCCCACCCGGTCAAGCAGGGACAGGTAGAGATTGGATAGCGGCGTCTCGTTGGGATACCGGACATGACGTCCGGAATCAATGGTTCCTCCACCACGACCGGCAAGGAGAATTGGTAGGTCTTCGTGGTTGTGCTTGTTGCCGTCACTAATCCCGCTTCCGTACACAATCATGCAGTTGTCCAGCAACGTCCCATCGCCCTCGCGGATGGACTGCAAACGTCCCAGCAAATAGGCGAACTGTTCGATGTGGAAGCGATTGATCTTCGCGATCTTTGCCTGTTTCTTGAGGTCACCGGAATGATGGGATAACTCATGATGCCCCTCGGGAACGCCGATAAATCGATAATTGCGATTACTCCCGGCACTCGCATACATGAAAGTTGAGACTCGCGTTACGTCACTCTGAAAAGCCAGGATCATCATGTCACTCAGAAGACGTATGTGATCCCGATAACTCCCGGGGATACCGGCTGCAGGCGCTGTTATATCCCCATCATGCAGGAATGTTGACTGAGTCTCAGTCACCTCGAGCCGCCGCTCGACCTCACGAATCGCTGTGAAGTACTCATCCAATTTCTGCCGGTCCTTGGTACCCACACGACCCTGGAGACTGTGTGCCTGCCCAAGGACAAAATCGAGAATGCTCCGACGGTCATGTCGGCGTCTGGCCTGAACAGCGCGATCCTCATGCGTGTAACCACTGCCGAACATCCGCTCGAAGACAACTCGCGGATTAATCTCCTTAGGCATCGGCGTGGTCTCGCTGCGCCATGAGATATTGCGCGTGTAGGCGCAGCTATAACCTGAATCGCACGGTCCGGGCTTGTTTCCCTTGTCGCAACCAAGTTCCAGCGACCGAAGCCGGTTGCCACGGCCGATAACATCCGCGGCGACCTGATCAACAGATCGTCCCAAGCGGATGTCGGCTCCGCCGGTTTTCACCGGTTGCACCCCAGTCAGGTACGTGGCGCATGAGCGCGCATGATCCCCGCCCCCATCGCCATTGGGCCGAGCCTTGTCATGCGTCAATCCGGTGAGCACAAGGAAATCCCGATGATACGGTTTGAGTGGCTCGAGAATCGGTGACAGTGCGTAGTTGGCACCCTCGCGCCTGGGTGTCCACTCGGGAATCTGCACACCGTTCGGGATATAAATGAATGCCATGCGCCGGGGCGGCTTGGCTGCAACTGCGGTGGCCGCCATAGGGATCGACTCCAAAAACGGCAACGCCACGCTGGCACCCAAGCCACGCAGGAACGTGCGCCGAGATCGGGTTGTTTTTTCTTTCATGGCAAATTTCCCTGACTGCGCTTCATCCGGAACGGAACGGATCTGACAACCTCAACCACAAGACGTGAAAACCGGTAATCGTCCGCCTCAACCGCCTTGACGATATCCTCCAAGGCGCAGTCGTCATAATACTCGATTCCGCGCCCCAATGCATAGGTTAAAAATTTCTCCGAAAGACACCAGACAAAATCACGTTTGCGCTCAAGCAGCACCTTTTTCAGGTCAACCGGTCCATCAAAAAATGAGCCGTCCGGAAGCGTGCCCGCCGCGTTGATGGGGAACTTGCCGTCCCGGGCTCGCCATGCCCCTACACCATCGTAATTCTCCAGGGCGAAACCAATCGGATCCATAACCCGATGGCACGAGGCACAAACAGGATCGGCACGATGCTTCTCAAGCCTTTCTCTCAACGAAGCCGCCTGCACCTCTTCAGCCTCCTCGCTGAGATTCTCAACATTGGGCGGTGGTGGCTTGGGTGGCATGCCGAGAACTTGCTCCAAAATCCACTTACCCCGCTTGACCGGCGAAGTGCGTGTGGGATTGGAGGTAAGAGTAAGAATGCTTGCGTGACCCAAAATCCCTCCCCTGCGACCATCCTCTAAACTCACTCGACGAAACTGTGCCCCCTTGATGTCTGGAATCCCGTAATGCCGGGCAAGCCGTTCATTGACGATGGAAAAGTCGGCATCCAGAAGTGTCAACACACTGAGATCGCCGCTCGCGACTGTGCTGAAAAAAAGCTCGGATTCCCGCCTGCTATCGCGGCGTAAATCGTCGTCGAAAGCCGGATAGTAATCCGGATCCGGCGTGATCGTCTCCATGCGGCGAAGTTGCAGCCACTGTGCGGCGAAGTTATCCGCCAGCGCCGACGATCGCTTATCCTTCAGCATGCGCCGCACCTGCTGCTCCACGATGGCCGGGTCGGTCAGCTTGCCCGCCTTGGCCAAGGCGACAAGTTCTTCGTCGGGTAGGCGGCTCCACAGAAAAAAAGACATGCGCTCGGCAAGTTCAAACCCGCTTAACGGTTCAATCACTTGCGCTTGGCCCTGAGCGGGAATCTCGACAACGTGGAACAGGAAATCCGGAGAGACCAGTATTGCCTGCAACGCAAGCTGGATGCCTTGCTCGAAACTTGCGCCTTCAGCGTGCGCAGATTTGGCAACACTGAGAAGCCCCTCCATCTCACCGTCCCGCAACGGCCGACGAAAAGCACGGCTTGCAACCGGCTCGAGAATTTGCCGGGCACACGGCTGCCAGTCGGCCTCACTTTCCGGCAGGCAAGTGAGAAGGCTGCTTGGCTCATTCGGGGAAGTGCCACCGACCACCTCATCGGTGATCCGCTCCGCCGCAGCGAGGTACTTGTCAAAAAGTACAGGCGAAAGTGAGAGTACATCGCCGATGTTGTCGAAGCCATAACCCGAGTCGTCAGCGGGAAAATCCTCAGCTGGCTTAAAGTCGATCCCGAACAGATCAGCAACCACATTGTTATATTCGGTGCGATTGAGCCGCCGCAACGTCACATGGCCTGGATCCCGCACTCCATCGCAGTTGAGCGCCGCGAGCGCCTCATCAAGTGCCTTCACCACACTCTGCCGGTCATCCTCCGGTGGCTGCGGCGCCTTCTCTGGCGGCATCTTGCCTCGGCGCAACATCCTATGCACCTTCTTCCATTGCTTGCGCTCCCTGCGGATTGGACTCTCCGGCCCGTAGGCGGCAAGATCCAAGCCGGCCTTGGGTTTCTTTACCCCGTGGCATTCGGTGCAATGCTCCTTCAGGAAAGGAAGAATCGGATTTGCCCACAAGTCGTCAGCCCGCAATGGCCGTCCCGCTGCGATGCACGCGAGGAACGACAAACCAAGCAGATACAGGATGCTTACAGTACCCTCTCTCATGGAACACCAAAGGCACGGATGAGCGCAACATCGCGCATAATTGTCAAGTCCGCCAAAATTGGGACTCGCGCGGTACGGTATTTTTCACGCTCAAATGAAATGTTTCCAGCCTTCTGCCCTTAACCTACGGTTGACAACTGACCTCAACCAGCCCAGCCGTCCTCTGCCACACGAAAGGAGCCGCCACCAAGTTTTTTTTGACAATGACGAAAGCGATCGGTGATGATCGCCCAACTGGTATTGGGATCACTCAATGCCTTGTGTGTTTTTTGATGATGAAAAACTCGTGTCTGATTTGTTTACTGGTCTTGGCCGCGATGGCGGTGACAGTTCATCCCGGCTTGAACCTGGCGCCGAACCCTTCATTCGAGCAGGACTCAAAACGACTGGGCGGATGGTTGCCGCTTGGTCAACTGAAGGTTAACGAACCGGAGCGACTGCAGATTGTTGAGGCTCACGGCTACCGGTCGAGCCGAAGCCTTCGCGTGACGACTGGCCCCTTCAACACCCCCGAGTCCTTTTCGGCCAAGCTGTTTTTTGCTGATTACAACGGGGGCGAAGGCGAACGAACTGTCGAGTCCAGCAACGGGATCACCGGGGTTCGCACCATCGCCCTGAGGTTGAACCCCGAAGTTCAGGAGGTACATGCGCGGACGAGGATTTCCGGTGATCCCGCTGCAGCCTTTCGATTGAGTCTGGTCTGGACCGGCCGATCCGGCCGGAAACCCGTTGTTGAGATTCACCGGGATGTCCAAAAAAAGTTCACCGATCCAAGCGGGGGTAAATGGAGATTGATGGAGCTCAGGGCACGCAAACCGGAAGGGGCCCTTCAGGTTCAGCTTTGCGTTGAGACCAACGGAGAAGAAACCTTCCACTTGGACGATGTTGGCGTTGAGTTCCTGCGGAGACCGACTGTCCGGCTTTGGGTGAATCAACTTGGCCACGAGGCCAGGTCCCTGGCCAAGCGCGTGGTTCTCGAGTCCTCGACCGAACTGAAGCACGCCTCACCGGCACACCTCACGAATCTTAAGAATTCCGAAACCGTCAAAACCCTCGACTGGAAACAGCACGGCTACATCAAAAATTTGAACGCGTACTACTGGAGCGCTGACTTTTCCGACGTGCAATCAGAAGGCAAGTACGCCGTGGTGATGGAAGCGAACAAAAACCGGCTGATATCCGCCCCATTCAACATCGCCGACAACTTGGTCGTGCCCGAAACACTTGAGGCGTCCATCCGGTTTTATTACGAGCAACGATGCGGAATGCTGATACCCGGCGTCCACGCTGCCTGCCACCTTGACGACGCAACACTCCCGGACGGGACGTGGCGGGATCTGTCCGGCGGTTGGCACGATGCAGGGGACTACAACAAATACAATGGGTTGACCCCCGACGCACTTCGGGCGCTTTCGCTGTTAGCGGTAGGCTACTTGGATGCGGACGGAAATCTTGCCCCCAACGAGCAGATACCTGTGAAGTTGGTCAAAGAAATCATCTGGGGTATGCAATGGATCGACAAAATGCTCGATCCAGTCAGTCTCAAGCTGCTGGATCAGGTATACTCCGGGTATCGCTATTGGGGGGAACCCGAAAAGGAAACCGACAACCTGCCAGACACCGATGACGAACGCCCCGTGAAATCTTCGAACGGAGACCGGTCGCATCTCGCGGTGATCTATGCCAGGACCGCCTTGATTCTGAAACACTCGAGCAATCAGCAACTTAGACAAAAGGGATTGCATTACGCCAAGCTGGCCGAACGTCTGTTCGCAGAAACGGGTGGAAACCTTACCACTCTGCTGGCTGTGTCACAGGCAACAGGCAACAGGAAGTACATCGACACGGCTCGAAACCGCGTAGCCGAGTGGAGAGACCAAGGCGCGTTGGGAACACATTTTGCCACCTTGGCCAAATTTGCCATCCTGACAGGGGACGAAACGCTGTCAGACGAACTGAAACCACACGCCCGGAAACGAGTGAAGGAACTGAATCAATTGTGTCTCAATCCGTTCGGAGCGGCAATGCGCCGGGCCAAGGACGGATCATTGACGTATTGTCGCGAGATTGAAGATGTCAACGACTGGTACGTGGGGGAAAGCGCCTACCGCCTCGATATCGCCATTGAGGGCCTGCTGGCTTCCGGTGTCGGGGTGACGGAAGGCAGAACATTGGCCGAGTTTCAGGTCAACTGGATTCTCGGATGCAACCCCATGGGGGTATCCATGATGGAAGGGGTCGGGACCCGCTTCGTCCCGGGTTATCACCACCGCTACAATGCGATCCCAGGAAACCCGCGCGGCGCTGTCACCGGAGCCATCCTAAACGGTTTCATTCGGGCGTTCCCACACATCGATAAACCGTGGCTGGATTTATCTGAAGAACCCAACGCAGACTATCATTCCAACGAACCTTGGCTGCTGCAAAACAACCGATGGACGGAACTGTTGGCCCTATGGAAAAGATGACTGCACTCAACCGAATACATCACGCCCTCCATGCGCCCAAGCATTGACTTACTCTACAACATCGAGCAAATAATCGACCCGTCCAGACTAACAAAAGCTTTGGCCCAGTTTGGGTACTCGATCAGGATAGAGCGGGTGTTTCCTAAACATGAGGCATTGACGGGTGATTTTATTGTGGCCGGCAAGGTAACCAAACCCGGCAGCAACGTGACCAAGCGCACATACAAGCAGTCATGAGCAACAACTTCCGGCAACGATTAAAGAGCGGCGAAACACTGATGGGCACCATGGTCACCCTCCCCACGGCTGCCACTGCAGAAATTTTGGCCGACATCGGTTTCGACTGGTTGTTCCTCGACGCCGAACACGGCTCCCTTGAGTACAGCGACATTCAGGGCATCCTTCAGGCAGTTGGCAACCAGGTTGCGTGCGTTGTTCGACTTTCTGCCGCCGAGGAAGTGCCGATCAAAAAGGTACTGGACCTTGGTGCGGCAGGAATCATCGCCCCGCAAGTCAACACGGTGGAACTGGCTCAGGATGTAGTGCGCTACGCGCGCTACTCGCCAGAGGGCACTCGCGGCGTCGGCGTCGGCCGGGCACACGGCTACGGGATGCGCTTTGCAGAATATCTGGAAACGGCCAACGAACAAGTGGGGGTCATTGTTCAGGCGGAACACATCGAAGCAGTTGAAAACATTGAGTCGATTGTCCGCGTGGAGGGGATCGATGGCATCATGCTTGGACCGTATGACCTTTCCGCCAGTCTCGGTAAGATGGGCAAGCTCGACGATCCGGCTGTCGTCGGTGCCATTGAACAGATCACCAAAGCCTGCCAATCCACGGGCATGCCCATCGGTTATTTTGGGGTCAATGCCGAGGCGGTGCGACCCTACATGCAGAAGGGATACAATCTGATTTTGGCCGGCGTCGACACGATGCACTTGGGGAAAGCGGCCAGGGACTTGTTGAATGAACTTAGGGGAAAAACAAACAGCTAACCAACATGAACAACCAATGACCAAATGAGCAAACATCTATTCACAAACGTAACCGTGCTCGACTGCAGCGGGGATGAACCCTTCAGGGGGGAAGTGCTGGTGGATGGCAATAAGATCGCTGAAGTTGGCAAGGAAGGAGAATCGCTGCAACGCGACGGAGCTGAGATCATCGATGGAGGAGACGACACAACACTGATGCCGGGATTGATTGAATCCCATGCCCACCTGAGTATCGATAATGTCGATGACTTGACTGCGCTGGGAAGAATTCCCACTGAGGAACACACCCTGCTCACCATGCACAATGCGCGGATTTATATTGATCATGGTTTTACCAGTTGCATCAGCGCCGCATCGGCCAAGCCACGGCTCGATGTCGTGATTCGCAACGCCATTGAGAAGGGCGAAATTCCCGGCCCACGCCTCCTGGCTGCAACCCCCTGGTTAACTGTCACCAGTGGACTGGGCGATATGCGCACACTGCACATGCCGGAAGTCAAATCGATGGCACTGATAGCAGACGGCCCGGAGGAATATCGCCAACTGATTCGTGAACTGATTCGCGAAGGCGTGGACATCATCAAACTGGTCATTTCTGGAGATACTTTCGTTCCACACGCCGGTTCAGATACCACGGTAATGAGCGAAGAGGAGGTGGCCGCCGCCGCCGAGGTGGCACGCGCACACGGAAAACGCCTTAGTGCCCACGCCCGCAGCGCCGAATCAGTCAAACGCTGTATCCGCAACGGCATAAACATGATTTATCATGCCAACTATACCGACGAGGAAACCTTGGACATGCTGGAGGCAAACAAGGACTGGCTCTTTGTCAGCCCCAACATTGGTTTTACTGCAACGGCAGCCTGCGGGGGACACGGTTGGTTCACTGAGGAACAAATAAAAGCCATGGGCTTTCGGGAAGAATTGGATGGTGCCACCAAGGGGATCAGGGAATTGATGAAACGAGGTATCAGAATCTTGGGCGGAGGTGATTACGGTTTTATGATCACCCCGCATGGTCAGAACGCCGGGGATCTTGATCACTTCATCCAGCACTGTGGCATGACGAACATGGAATCCATCCTCACCATGACAAAGAATGGGGGTGAAGCAATGGACTTGCCGGATCGCTTGGGTCAAGTAAAGCAGGACTTCCTCGCCGATCTACTGCTGGTCAAGGGCGATCCCCTGACCAATCCCAAAGTCCTCCTCGACCGCGACAACCTTCGAGTCATCATGAAGGACGGAGTCATCCACAAACGATCGATATAAAGAGGCTCCCTCCATCCAACTGCCCCGATACCGGACTACTGTTTATCACAACGGATTTTTTTATCATTTTTGTAACTTATTGGCATTCAAATTGTAATATCGCTGTATGTCGGCCAATTGATTCAAACTATCGAGCCACACCGCAGAAATGAACAAAATTCTCCCCCTTCTTTCTTTGCTGGTTTTACTTGGTGTTGCCAATGACGCCTTCTGTCGGTCCCTAAGCGGTGATGCAGCAAAGATCGAGCGTCCCGGGCCGTCGAATCGGCGTTCGCCGTTTGTCATCTCCGAGATCATGTATCATCCAGCACCGCAGGA
>CAJWEP010000067.1 GCA_913030945.1 uncultured Verrucomicrobiota bacterium | reverse complement strand
CGAGACTGACCTGTTCGGTGAGCAGACCGTGCTTTGCGGCGGAACGAGCGCACTGATCCAGGCCGGCTACGAGGTGCTGGTCGAGGCCGGTTACCAACCGGAGATGGCCTACTTCGAGTGCCTGCACGAATTAAAACTGATCGTCGACCTGATAAACGAGGCCGGCATCAGCGGCATGCGTTTCTCGATTTCGGAGACGGCCAAGTGGGGGGACGTGAAGATGGGGCCGAAGATTATCGACGCCAGCGTGAAGAAGCGCATGAAAGAGGCGCTTGCGAACATTCAAAACGGCAAATTTGCCAAGGCATGGGTGCGCGAATACAAGGGTGGCTACAAGCAGTACAACAAGCTGCTCAAGGCCGGCGAGAAGCACAACATCGAGAAAGTGGGAACCCGTCTGCGCTCCATGATGCCGTGGATGCGGAAACGCACCGTCAAGGGTGCCCAGGCGGCCTATTAATCAGCCGGTCGGGCGCAACCATTTGCGCCCCATGGTGTTTGATTCGACCGTGACGCTGATAAAAAGGGCAGGTACGATCCACAGGATGATCCCGTTGCTGGGGATGCTAGGCCTGTTGTACGGTGGATTGTTTGCCGCGAAGGTTTCGACGAGCGGCTCGAACCCGTACTTGATGATCATCAAGCGCAATGCCTTTGACCTGACCGACGCCCCTCCGCCCTCAAAGGCCCCTCCGCCTGAGCCTCCCAAAAACCTCGATCTCAAGTTCACCGGGATTTATCGGTTGATGGGGGTGGAGAAAGCGTGCCTCGCGCTGATTGATTCCAGTGCCAAGCCGCCCGAGACGAAGTATTTGCAGATACCCGTGGGTGACAAGCAGGGGTCGATTGAGATTACCGCCATCGATGCCAAGTCGGGCACCGTTAGTTTGATCAAGGACGGGAGTCCGATCGAATTGAGTCTCAAGAACGACGAGCACACTTACAAAACCGCCGTGGCCAAGGCCCCGTCGCAGTCGTCCAAATCCAGGTCATCCACCTCATCGAAGTCCTCCTCACGCTCGTCCAGCGGTTCGCGGCCGACCTCAGGCAGGAGTTCAGGATCGACCAGTTCCCGATCCGGCAGCAGTTCATCCAGGGGGGCATCCAGCCGTTCCGGGGCACCGGTCCCCACGAGTGCATCGAGGCAAACTCGTGCTGTTCCCAGTCGTGCGCGTACCTACCCAACACCACCGCCCATGACAGGAGGGGATCCGACAGTCCAAGCCTTGGAAATGATCCACCAAAAGGATCTGGCAGAAAGCAAGGGCGTCCCCATGCCCCCTTTGCCGTTTCAACAGGAACTGGATGATGCTCCGCCGGCGAATGCAGTTACGGATGGGCCTCCAAGGCCCCCGGGCATCCCACCAGGTCCGCCACTTCCACCGGTTCCTCCCGGCGGGTGATCCTTCCGCTCAAAAATTATCCAGCAAGTGGGTGGAGTCGGAATCCACATACAGTCCGGCTTGGCTCTGTGTTCGCAGAAAGGATGCTGGACAGTCTGTACTCACCGGGCCTTCCAGCATTGCCTTGACCGCCTCTGCCTTGCGCGCCTCTGGAGCCACGCACACCACTTTTTTCGCCGAGCACAGTGCCGGCACTGTCAGCGTCAGTGCGTATTTCGGTACCGCCTCAAGGTCGGGGAAATGCCCTTCGTTAACCTGTTGCATTCGGCAGGCGACATCCAGTTCCACGATCTTCACCAGGCGCTCATCTTCAAAATTGGCCACCGGCGGATCGTTGAATGCTATGTGCCCATTTTCTCCGACACCCATGCAGCACAGGTCGATCGGTTGTGCCTTGAGCAGGGCTTCGTAGCGTTCGCATTCAGCGATCGGCTCCGGCGCGTCACCGCCAAGATAGTGAAATACCTTCGGATTCACCTGGCTCTCCACGCGCTCACGCATATAGCGTCGGAAACAGGCCGAATGATTTTTGTCAACACCGAGATACTCGTCCATATGGAACAGCGTCATGTTGCTCCAGTCTATGCCGCCCAATTCGACCAGCATTTTCAGGAACTGAATCTGCGAATTGCCAGTGGCCAGGATCGCGGCGGCTTCACCCTTGGTGGAGAGTGTGTTCACGAGATAATCGTGGACGGTGTGCGCCACGTCGGTAGCCATGTCTGCCTCGGAACCATATATCCGGACCGGCAGCGAGTCGGCAGTGAATGTCTTGATGGGTTGTTTGGTTTCGCTCATAGCTTTGTCTCTCGCAGCAAGTTGGCTTGGCCAGCCATAAATTTCAAGAAATCAGAATAATCCGCTTGGCCAAGTTGACGTTTGCGGGAACCGGCAGTAGTATCCTTGCCGGGCTGAACATGAATGAGGCAACGCAAACCGAACCATTACTGACCGTGACCGAGGATGCCGCCCGGCAGGTCGGTATCGTCCGATCGAAGGAACCGGAAAACACCGATAAAACGCTGCGTGTGTTTGTCGAGGAGGGTGGGTGCAATGGCCTTCAGTACTGCATGGTGTTTGACGAAAAACGGGACGACGACCACGCGTTGGTGTTTTTCGGCGAGACCGTGCTTGTTGACAACTTCAGTGCCGACTACCTGCGTGGCGCGGTTGTGGATTATCACGATGGTCTCAATGACGCCGGCTTCAAGATCAGGAACCCAAATGCCAAGCAGTCATGCGGTTGTGGCAACTCATTCGAGACCTGATTTCCGTTGCGCTTGGCCAAGCGCAAACTCAACTGTCCAAGATGTGCGAACGAAGCACACCGTAAACTTCGGTTGAATCAAGCGGAGTGCTGGAATGGATATCGGCGGATTTTGAAATCAGGATCGGCCAGTCCTCCGGGTCACTTGGCCGGCAGCCGTGCGAACCCCTGACCAGCGAGGCATCCAGCGGGATGACATCCATCAGCATCCGGAAGCCGAGTTTCTTTTTCAGCAGTTTGACCATTACCCGGAGCGTCGAGCCGCGCGCCGGATCCTTGAACAACTCCACCGGGTCGTACCCCGGCTTGCGGTGGATATCGACGCACCGGGCAAAGTCCGGTGCCGCTGAATCCTTCAGCCAGTAGTAGTAGGTGAACCAGGCGTTCTCGGCTGCCGTGGCGACGAGATCGCCGGCCCGCTCATGGTCGATGCCGTTGGTTCGTTTCTCCGTCTGGCCCCAGACCGCCGCCACGCCATCGGTGCGCTCGAGCAAGCCGCGAACTTCGTTTTCGAGCGACTTGTCATTGAGATAAATGTGAGCCGCTTGATGGTCGGCGACGGCGAACGCCCGGCTGTTGCCACAGTCGAGTCGTTCGAGGCCCAATTCCTCCTTGATTGAGAGCCAGCCTCGCTCGCGGAATAATCGGTTCAGGTGCACCGGTTGCTCAACTGGCGTGATGCCGTACTCCGAAAGCAGTACCACTTGCACGCCGCGAGTCTCATAAAATTCGATCAATCCGCCGACAATGCGGTCGATGCGCTGCAGGTCACTGGCAATCTCCGGATGCCCCGGGCCAAGGCGCTGCAGATTGTAGTCGAGATGCGGCAGGTAAACGAGGTTCAGCGTCGGTTGCAGTTGTTGCTCGATCCATTTGGTCGCGTTGGCGATCCATTCGCTGACTGCTTCCGGTTTGCCAGCCGGCGAGTGCTGGCCGGCTGCCGGCCCCCAGAACGCGGGGAAGGGGAATTCGCCCAGTTCCGCCTGAAGCGCCGAGCGCAACTCGTACGGCCAGGTGTAAATGTCAAAATGCTTGCTGCCGTCGGCCGGATAGATCGGGCGCGGCGTAGCTGACCACTCGACATCAGTGTACATGTTGAACCACCAAAACATCGTCGCACAGGTGAAGTCGCCGTCGGCCAGGCGCAGGTCGTCCCACAGCTTGGACGCTTGCACAGTCTGGTTCGGCTGTTTCCAGAACGTGACCTCGGCCAACTCTTGGTTGTACCAGCCGTTGCCGACGATGCCGTGGTCACTTGGCCGTTTGCCGGTGAGATAGTTGGACTGTGCCGTGCAGGTCACGGCGGGAAAGGCCGGTTCGATGGTCGCCGCCTGGCCAAGCGAGAGAAAGTTGGCGATTGCCGGGGTGTTTGGGCCAATGTGCCGCTGCGTCAATCCGACGACGTTGAGCACGGCGGTGCGTTTCACGGCGAAGAGAGGTCAGGCCCGGGCGGCGATGACCGATTGTTCGCGGCCTGCCTGCCGGTCGCGCAGCTCGTAGATCGACTCGACGACGATCGGGAGGTTCATCTCATGTACCTCGAAACCCTGGCCAAGCTCACGGAGCAGCGTGATCGTCAAGTCGCCCCCGAGGTGCTCCCGGAATTCCTCCAGGCCATTGATTACCTGCAGCGTGCCGGACTCGTCCTCGTGCATCAGTTCGTTGGCGAACAACTCGAATCCAAGCCGCTCGAGCAGAATCAGGATCAGGTCTGTCTCCTCGGGTGGGAGATAGCCCATGCGGCGAGCATATAGGACATCCAGTGCGATCCCGACGGCCACCGCCTCGCCGTGGCGAATTCGGTACTCGGATAGCTGTTCCAGCTTGTGGGCCGCCCAGTGCCCGAAGTCGAGCGGGCGCGCCGAGCCGAACTCGAACGGGTCGCCCGATGCGGCAATGTGCTCGATGTGCAACTCGGCGCAGCGATGAATGAGCCGCCGCATCGGCTCGGGGGCGAACGTCGCCAGCGCCCCGGCTTGGGACTCGATCCACTCGAAGAATCCTCGGTCGCGGATGAGCGCCACCTTCACTGCCTCGACGTAGCCGTTGCGCTTGTCCCGGTCGCTGAGTGAGGAGAGGAGGTCGAAGTCGTTGATCACCGCGAACGGCGGGGCAAAGGCACCGATGAAATTCTTTTTACCAAAGGCATTGATTCCGTTTTTAACGCCGACGCCGGAATCGGCCTGGCTGAGTGTGGTGGAGGGAATACGCACGTGGCGCACACCGCGATGCGCTGTGGACGAGGCAAGCCCAACCATATCCAGCAGCGCGCCGCCGCCGACTGCGATGACGTAGCTGTGCCGGTCAATGTGGTGTATCTCGATTTTGGAATGAATTTCCGAGACGTGAAAGTACGAGTTCTTCGTCCGCTCACCTCCCTCGAACAGCATGGGATCGCAGACGAGTTTCAAGCGATCACCATGCCGGTCGAAATAAATACTGACCTGTTTGACCAAGCCGGGTTGAGCACGGCACAACGCTTCGTCCATCACCACAAGCGCCCTATGAGTTTGAGCGTCTTTCTTATCGGCGAGAGTATTGCGGAGAATGAGGTTGCCTGGCGAAAACACGTGTTGAGTGAACCGTACTTGATGTCGGTAGGTCACATCGATCTGTCGCTCGATCAAGCTCATTGCCTGCGGGAAAATGCCGTGCCGCCCGGCAAATTACCAGTTTTTTTCGGTGTGATTGGCCAAGCTTTGCCGATGTCAAATGGGTTTTCCCGCGCTTGGCCAAGTGGTACAACCGTGCCGCAATGATTCGTGCCACCACGCTCACCGTTCTGCTCACAGCTGCGATCCCCCTTGGCCAAGCGGACGACAACAGCGACCGCTACCGCAAGCTATGCAGCGAGATCATCGCCGGCAAGGGACAGGCGGACGAGAATCGTCGTCTTAAGTATTTGTTCGAGGCGAACTGGGAATACCGGATGGTCGCCTCGCCGGAAGCCGCCACATGGCGCGGTTATCCCGGGCAGAACCATCGCTGGAGCGACTTGTCGATAGATGCCATAGCCGAGGAGAAGGAGAATGCGCGGCGGACGCTCCAAGCGATCCTATCGTTCGACCAGGCCAAGCTGAGCGAAGGCAATCAGTTGAACTACGACCTGTTCCGCCGCAACGCCGAGATGGCGGTCGAGCGTCAGCAGTTTCCGGCCGAGTTTCTCGCCATCAACCAAATGGAAGGCTTACCACGCGATGTGCCATCGATGATAGCCATGATGCCGGCCGCCAGAACCAAGGATTATGAGAACATCTTGGCGCGATTGGGAGGCATTTCCACGTTGGTCGATCAAACCATCGCATTGCTGCAGGAGGGGTTGTCCCGGGGAATCGTGCCGCCAAAAGTGCCGCTGCGATCGGTGCCCGACCAGGTTGCCGGACAGGTGCATATCGGCTCGATGACCACCCCGATGCTTGCCAAGTTCAAAAAGTTTCCCGGCACCATCCCAGCTGTGGAGCAGGTACGCCTGACCGAGGCGGCCAAGGCGGTTTACGCTGATGCGGTGCGTCCGGCATTGAAGCGGCTGCATGTGTTCCTGCGTGATGAGTACGTGCCGAATTGCCGCACGACAGTCGGCCGCAGCGCGCTGTCCAACGGCAGGGCATGGTACGAGCACCAAATCAGGCATTACACCACCACGACACTAAGCCCGGACGAGATTCACAACATCGGCCTGCGCGAGGTGAAGCGCATCCACGCCGAGATGGAGTCGATCCGCAAACAGGTCGGTTTCGAGGACGACCTGCATGCCTTCTTCGGATTTCTCCGGACAGATCCGCGGTTTTACTACGACACAGCCGACGAGTTGCTGGCTGGTTATCGTGACATCTGCAAGCGGGCCGACCCCGAGTTGACCAAGGTGTTCCGCAAGCTGCCCCGCCAGCCGTACGGGGTGATACCGGTGCCGTCGTACATTGAGAAGTCCGTCACCACGGCCTACTATCAGCCCGGATCGAACGATGCTGGTCGGGCCGGCTTTTTCTTTGCCAACACCTACGACCTGAAGTCTCGACCCAAGTGGGAGATGGAGGCACTGGCGCTGCACGAGGCCGTGCCGGGGCACCATCTTCAGTTGGCCGTTGCCGATGAGATTGTCGGCCTGCCGGAGTTCCGCAAGTACGGCCGCTACACCGGCTACGTCGAGGGCTGGGGGTTGTACTCCGAGAGCCTCGGTCAGGAGATGGGCTTTTACACCGATCCGTATTCCAAGTTCGGCCAGTTGACCTATGAAATGTGGCGGGCGATCCGGCTGGTGGTCGATACAGGCATCCATGCCAAGGGCTGGTCACGCCAGCAGGCGATCGATTTCTTCAAGGCCAACGCCGGCAAAACCGAGCACGATATCACTGTCGAGATCGACCGCTATATCGTCTGGCCCGGCCAGGCGCTGGCCTACAAGCTGGGTGAACTTAAACTGAAGGAGCTCCGCGCCCGGGCTACGGCCAAGCTCGGCGACAAGTTTGATATTCGTTCCTTTCATGACGAAATCCTATGGAACGGAGCCTTGCCTCTGGGCATTCTCGATCAGCGCATCAACGACTGGATCGCCGCCGAGCAGGCCAACTGACGGCCGCTTGGCCAAGCGCATGGGCGGTGGTTAAAATTCGAATACGGCTTATTTTTTTATCGCGTTTGAAGGTCCTTTGACCGAGTCTCTCGGTCTTCGCATGAGAAAGTCTATTTGCCATACCAGCGTAGTAGCGACTGCAATGGCCGTTTTCCTGATTGGCTGCAGCAGTTTACCGTTCCACCGCGGCTCTAACGAAGGAAAACTTCAGCCATTTCTTGGCGAGCCTTCGATCGAGCTTCAGCAGGTTTTCAAGAACCAACGGTTCCCGAACATTGTTGTCGCGATGGATGGCACGTTGGTTGCCACATGGGGATCGGACGGCGTGGTTGCCCGGCGCAGCGAGGATGGCGGCAAAACCTGGGGCCCGCAGATTACCATTGCCAATCCCGGTTTCCAGGGCGGGGGTGTAACGGTCGATGAGAACAGCGGCGACATCATTGCGTTTGTTGAGGAGCGGCATCCTCCGGCGCCCTTTGATGTTTATCGCAGCAAGGACAGTGGCAAGAGTTGGGAGGAATCGAAAACCGTGATCCACCCTGACAGCAGCGGCCGCATGCCGTCAATGCACATGAACGAGCACGGCATTACGCTGCGCCATGGCAAGCATGCCGGACGGCTGGTTCGTCCGTCGCGCCATTATGCCGCGGGCAATCGTCGGGAGGAGTGGCCGAACCACTTCACCAACGCCGTTTACAGCGATGACGGCGGCAAGACATGGCACACGAGTGAGCCGTTCCCGGAAAACGGAACCGGTGAGGCAACCGTTGCCGAGCTTTCCGACGGCACGATCTACTACAACTCACGCATCCACTGGGACAAGCGCCCGAACAACACCCGCCGCCGTGGCGCGTACAGCAGGGATGGCGGTCGGACTTGGGGTGATTGGCACATCATCGAGGCGTTGCCTGACGGCCATCAGCACCGTTCTTATGGCTGCATGGGCGGGTTGACCCGTCTGGCGGTCAAGGGCCGCGACATTTTAGTCTTCAGCAACCTCGACACCCCCAATGCCAGACGCGAGAAGATCACGGTTTGGGCTAGTTTCGACGCCGGCAAAACCTGGCCGGTGAAGCGCCTGGTGTTTGACGGGCCAAGTGCGTACTCCTCGATGACCTCCGGCCGCCCGGGCACGGATACCGAGGGTTGGGTTTATCTCCACTTTGAGGGCGGACCGAAAGGCGGTTCTACCATGGCCAAGTTCAACTTGGCCTGGTTGCTTGAAGGCACGCCGACGGGCGATGGTTCAGTGCCGAAGCTCTGATCGATAAATTCCAACCAAGCGGACGTTGACTGCTATGGGGCACTCCGTCCGCTTGTCTTGTATTCGTCCAACTTCGCCTTGAGCGCCTTCACGATCTCGGGGTGCTCATTATACAGGTTGGTCGTTTCGCCGGGATCCTTGGCCAGGTCGTAAAGTTGGCCCGGGGCATTCGGCGCGCGTTCCGGCAGGGCGAACTGTTTCATGCCCCATTCGCCTTCGCGCCCGTAGTTGTTTCCGCCGGAGCCCTTGTGGTTGAGGTATTTCCAACTGCCATGGCGAATGGCCAGGGCCAGGCTGATCGTCTGGTGCAGCGTGTATTCGCGGACCGGCTTGTCGCCCGCTTGACCAAGCAGCACCGGCAAAATGTTGTAGCTGTCCTCGGCGGCGTTTCGCGGAATGGCTGCGCCGGTCAGCGCCGCGCAGGTGGCCATCACGTCGGTGAGGCAGATGGTCTGCGCAGAGGTGCTCCCGGCTTTAATCTGCTTCGGCCAGCGCGCGATGAACGGCACCCGGTGCCCGCCCTCCCATTGGTCGCGTTTGACGCCGCGCCACGGCCGCGCGCCATCGTGCTGGTGGATTTTGCGCATGTCGATGACCGTCGGCACCTCCGGCCCGTTGTCGCTGCTGAAAAACACTAGCGTGTTTCCGCCGTAGCCAAGCTGGTCGAGTTTCGACATCAACAGGCCGATGATATAGTCCAACTCGAAGATGAAGTCGCCGTGCGGCCCGGCCTTGGTTTTGCCCTTGAACGCGCGCCCGGCGAAGGAGGGCAAATGCACCGCCTGCGCAGAGTGAAACAGGAAGAATGGCTTGTCGGGCGATTTCTTCTTGTGCTCCTCCAGAAACTCGAGACTCTTTTGCAGGAAGACCATGTCCACCTCCTCGAGGTCGAAGCCGGGAGCGATCATGCCGGGGCGATTGTCCCGGGAATAGGGGTGCTTGGGCAGCGGTTTGCGATCGACAATGTGCGTCGGTGGCATGGGGATTTTTTCGCCATCGATGTAGGCATAAAGCCAGTCGGTTGTGGGACAGCAGGCGGTGCCGAAAAATTGATCAAATCCGCGGTCAATCGGCCCGCCGGTAATCGGCTGTGAGTAATCGATCCTCTCCACCGCCTCAAGTCCGTTCTTGGTAATTGGCTTTCCTTCCTTGTCGTAAAACGTCAGACCAACGTGCCACTTGCCAAACATGGCGGTCGCGTATCCCTGTCCCCGAAGCATGCCGGCTATTGTGAGCCGGTCGTCCTCGATGAGGCACGGCCCTCCGGCACCGGTGAAGACACCCTTCATACCGTTGCGAAATGCCATCCGGCCGGTGAGCAGGCTGTAGCGCGTCGGCGTGCAGACGGTGGAGGGACTGTGGGCGTCGGTGAAGCGCATCCCCTCCTTTGCCAAGCGATCAATGTTCGGGGTGGGTGCCTTGGCTTCGGGGTTGTAACAGCCGACATCGCCGTACCCTAGATCGTCGGCGAGGATGAATAGGATGTTAGGCTTGGCCCCATGATGATCAGCCTCCGCTGTGCTTGGCCAAGCGGCGAGCAGGCCGAGGGCAAGCGCGACACTGCTAAATAAAGTCCTGTTATGGTTCATAAAGTGTGGTTTAGGCAGAGTGGGAGGGTACAGACAATCGTCTGCCGGGAGAAGCCGAAACTTTGAAGAACACTTGACGTGGGGAGCGGGCTTGGCAGTTTCCTTCTTCACTCATCAGGGCAATGACTTGGAAACAAATGAGACGCTTGGGAATGCCTGCATGGCTCCTTGTGATGGGTTTGATCGATGCCGATGCGGCCAGGCTGACTTTTCAGATTCAAGACGATGAGAATCGCTTGTTGCCGTGCAGGATTCACCTGTTTGACCAGGACGAAAAGCCGCAAAAGGCTGACGACCTGCCGTTTTGGCACGATCACTTCGTGTGTCCGGGGACGGTCGAGCTGGAGTTGCCGGCTGGCCGCTACCGCTACGAGATCGAGCGCGGCCCGGAATACGAACGGTTGAAGGGGGAAGTCGCCGTCAGCGATGAGTTGCCGAAGTTGGTGCGCCTGTTTCTGAAACGCATTGTCAATCTTCGCAGCGAAGGCTGGTATTCGGGGGATCTGCACATCCACCGGCCGCTGTCACAGGTCGACCTTTTGATGAAGGCAGAAGATCTGGACTTTGCGCCGATCATTACCTGGTGGAATCGCCGTAACCATTGGGAACCGAGCAAGCATCCGCAGGCCGGGGAGGACGAGCGGGAAGGGGGCGCGCTTCTGTTTCACCGGATGTCGCGTCCCATTGATATCACGAAATCCACCCGCGAAGTGCCGTCGCCGATGGTGTATGTCGAGCAAGCCCGGAAGCAACACCCCGGCGTGTGGGCCGACATCGAGAAGCCGTTCTGGTGGGACGTACCGGTGTGGCTGGCCAGCGGCAGGATGCAGTCGATCGGCGTGGCGAACAATCACATGTGGCGCAGTCGAATGCTCCCGACCGAGGCATGGGGCAGGGCGCGTGACACCCGGCGGTTGCCGCCACCGCTCGGCAACGGCTTTTGGACGCAGGAAATCTACTACCACATTTTGAACACCGGCATTCGCATTCCCCCCTCGGCCGGCAGTGCATCAGGAGTGCTGGGCAATCCGCTGGGCTACAACCGTGTGTACGTGCATCTTGACAGCGCGTTCAATGAATCGGCCTGGTGGGGCGGCTTGGCCAGGGGGAATTGTTTTGTGACCAACGGTCCCCTACTGCGGGTGCGCGCCAATGGCAGGCTGCCTGGCTTCGTTTTCACCGTGGAAGCCGGAAAACCGCTTGGCCTGGAACTGGATGTGCAACTGACCACGCACGATCGCTTGGCCAACCTGGAGGTGATTCAAAATGGCATTGTGGCACGAACGATACCGTGCAACGGCGATCGTGACCAAACCCTTTCATCGACGCTGACATTCAATGAAAGCGGCTGGTTTTTGGTTCGCGGCATCGCCGAAAATGAAAAGACCTTTCGCTTTGCCTCGACGGCACCGTTTTACGTTGAGCTTGGCCAAGCGAAGCTGTGGATCAGCAAAGCCTCATCCCGGTTTTTCCTCAATTGGGTGAACGAACGAATCGATCGGGTAAAGGCCAACGTCACTGACCAATCGCAGCAGGCGGAGTTGCTCCGCCACCACGAGCGAGCCCGCAAATTCTGGCAGGAAAGAATCCGGAAAGCCAACGCCGACTAGTTTGTTTTCAACGGAGGCCTTTTTCAGTTGTATGACTCAACGTATCGGCTGTTTGCTGGAATCTTACATTGTGTTCCCCTCGCTTTAATGCCAGAAAACCGCCCCGTGAAAAGAATCGGATTTATTGGACTTGGCGACATGGGGTTGCCCATGGCGTGTAATCTACTGAAGGCGGGCTTCGATGTAACAGGGTTTGATCTGCGTCCGGAACGACTCGATCTCCTTAAAGATGAAGGAGGATTGGGGGCGGGGTCGGTTGGTGAACTGGGCCAAAACTCGGATGTTGTTTTTGTGATGGTCATGACAGGTAAGCAGGTTGCAGAAATAATCCTTGGGGATAATGGGCTCCTAAAATCAATGCGCCCGGGCTCGGTAATCATCCTGTCATCGACGATCGCCCCTTCGGATGCGCTAGAAGTGGCTGTGCCGGTCCTTAATGGTGGGCTTAAAATGATCGATACACCGGTAAGTGGCGGGAAGTCCGGGGCCGAAAACGGGACCCTGACGATAATGGCTGCATCGGACCAAGAAACGTTTGATAATTGCCAGGATGTCCTAAAAGGAGTGGGGGAAAGGATTTTTCATGTGGGTGAGGAAATTGGCATGGGCCAGACGGTCAAGGCGGCCTTGCAGGCGTTGATTGGCTCGACTTTTACGGCAATCTTCGAGTCGCTTGTGCTGGGGGCTAAAGCGGGCGTGCGTGGCGAAGTGATGCATGAAGTCTTCGGTGCTAGCGGCGTTGGTAGTCCTCTTCTCAAGAACTGTTCGAAACTCATCATGGACAGAGCGTTTAAGGGAACGGGAAGCCAGATTGCGACCATGTACAAGGATTTGGGCATCAGCATGGATTTAGCCAAGCAAAATGGTGTTGCCATGTTCACCACGGCCGCCGCATATGAGTTGTTTCAATCAGGTATTTCGCTGTTTCCGGATGAGGATAACTGGTCGATTGTCCGGTTGCTGGAGCAGATTGCTGACACGGAAGTACAATGGTAATTCTGAATTAAACAATGCTTAAACTAGGAGTCATAACTGATGGGATTAGCAGGGAGTTTGAACACGCCTTGACTGTAATGAATGAAACCGGCCTTGAATATGCCGAGTTGCAATACCTTTGGGAGAAGGAAGTGGGGGATTTAAATGATGCGGAAATGGCTAAAGTCCAAACACTCATCGAGGCGCACAACATAAGAGTCTCCTGTATTTCGCGACACAACTTTGCCGGCATGCTGGTAGGTGCCACGGAGGTTGGGGATGCGAATTACAACCGCCACATGAATGGTTTGCGTCGCTGCATAGACATGGCCCAAGAATTGGATACAACGCTGGTGCGCATTATGAGTTTTAGGCGTGAGATGATTCTGTTTGGCTCAAGTGGGGCGGATCATTGGGTTACCAGCACGGGCGCGTGGGATAAGTTACTGAAATTACTGGAGGCACCTGTTGCATTGGCTGAGGAAAAGAACATTAAACTGGTGCTGGAGACGGGTAACAACGCCATGGTGCCTTCAGCCTGGCTTGGGCGAAAATTAATTGACGAGATAGGTAGCGAGCACCTAAGAATTTTATGGGATCCTGCCAATAGTCTGTATGCAAACGAGCCGACATATCCAGATGGTTGGGAGGCTCTCAAGAGTGACTATATTGGCCATCTTCATGTCAAGGATGCACGGGTCAATATGCCCCGGGCCCATGTTGATTTCTGTGAACTGGGCAGTGGGGATATGGCTCCATATCTTCGCCCTTTGGCGGATGAGATGAAGAGAAACGGCCATGGTGGTTTTATATCACTTGAGAGTGTTTACCGGCCCGAGGATGGTTCATTTGAGGATGGTTACCGGGCGTCATTGCCCAAGTTCAAGGAACTCTTCGACTGGTGAGGCCGATGTTTAACACCTGGCGAGCCGCGTTATTCCTTCTGCCCCATAAAGAAATTCTGTTTTTTTCTTTGGCGTTGCTTGCCGTTTCTTGTGTCAAGCAAGACTCAGTTGAGTTTGTTTTTCGTTATTCAAATGAACAGCCGGAGGCTGCGCTTCGCAGTCAGTCGATGATAAAATTTTTCAAGGAGCAGTTGGAGGAGCGTTCCAATGGCCGAATCAAGGTGGAGTTGTTTTTTGGAGGAGTGCTTGGCAACGAGCGCGAGTTGATGGACTTTGTGCAAACGGGGGTTTTGCAGGGAACAAGAGGCGGTTTTTTTGCCGATGCCAACCCGAAATTCATGCTGTTTACACTGCCATTCCTTGTCGATGACTGGGATCAGGCACAACGATTGGTAAAAAGCGATTTCACGCGAAAAATAAATGAAGGGGCGAGGGAATGGGGGTTTCATGTGCCTGCCACCGGAATATCCCAGGGGTTTAGGGCCCATACAAACAACAAGAAACCGATCAGGCATCCCGATGATCTCAAGGGACTCAAGATGCGCGTTCCAAGCCAGGAGGTTTACGTTCAAACGTCAAAGGCTTTCGGTGCAAACCCCCAGGAGTTGCCTTATG